>DATKVA010000037.1:0-42206 GCA_035530315.1 Rhodanobacter sp.
CAGATAGATCAGCTGCAGCATGCCGGGCGCACCCTGCCCCTTGATCAGCGTGCCGACGAACATCCCCAGCGCGCAGAACGGCAGCACGCCAAGCGTGCCGGTCAGCAACAAGGCGCCCGCCTGGGCCACGCTCAGCGTCACATGCCCCAGCGACAGCGCCATGACCAGCAGCAACAGGATCACCACCCCGGCGGCAGTCATCGCCATCAGCATCTTGCCCAGCAGATAGGCACCAGGCGGCATCGGCACGGCACGCTTGAATGTCAGCAACCCGCCATCTCGCTCCAGCGCCAGCGACACACCGAAACCGAACAGGCCAGGGCTCATCACGCCGAACACGCCGTAGCTGGCCAGCAGGTAGCGCGCAGCGTCCGCCCCGTTCGACCTGCTCATCAGCACCCCGAACAACAGATAGAACATCGCCGGGAACAACATGATCGGCAGCATGAAGCCCGGCGCGCGCATATAGCGCAGACATTCGCTGCGCACTTCTTCGAGATAGGCGCCGATGATGCGACGGCGCGGCATCACGAGTGAGCACGGTTCGTTGACAGACATGACGGTTTCCATCTCAGGCGGCCTCGCGCCGGTCGGTGCCCGATGCTTCGTCGGCATCGCGGGTGAGTTCGGTGAATGCCTCGGCCAGGCCGGCGCGTTGCACCTCCAGTTCGCGCAGTTGCAGGTCGGCATCGAATAGCCGACGCACCACGACTTCCGCTTCTGCAGCGGTGATGTGCAGACGTCCGGTTTCCTGGCGCACTTCGCTGACCTCGGGCCAGCCGCGCACCGTCTCGACCGACAGCGTGCTCAGGCAGCGGATGCGCTTCAGCGCCACGCGTGCACGCAGCTCGTCGACCGTGCCGTCATGGATTGCCCGACCGCGTGTCATGACACAGACCCGGTCGGCCAGTGCCTCGGCTTCTTCGAGGTAATGCGTGGTCAACAGCACCGAGCAACCCTCGGCGAGCAGCTGACGGATCGCCGCCCACAGCTTCTGCCGCGCCTCGACATCCAGGCCCACGGTGGGCTCGTCGAGGAACAGCAACTCGGGACGACCGCACAACGCCAAGGCGAATTGCACGCGCCGCTGCTGGCCACCGGAAAGTTTCGCGTAGGGACGTTTGAGCAGATCGGCAATGCCGGCCAGCTCGGCGGTTTCCGCCTGCGCGCGCGGTGCGGGGTAATAGCTGGCGGTCAGCCGCAACAGTTCACCCACCCGCAGCGTCGGCGGCAGCTCGGCTTGCTGCAGCATCACGCCGATGCGCCGGCGAGCCTCGATCTGCTGCGGGTCCTGGCCGAACAGCTCGACCGTACCCGCATCGGCACGAATCAGCCCCAGCAACAGACCGATGGCGGTGCTCTTGCCGGCACCGTTGGGGCCGAGCAAGGCCAGCAACTCGCCGCGGTGCAAAGCCAGGTCGAAGCCATCCAGCGCGTCGAGTGAGCCGTAGCGTTTCACCGCGCCGGCAAGGCAGGCAACTGTGTCGGATGGATCGGTCATGGCGGGCTCCTTGTGCCTGCCAGCGTAGGCAGATCACTCCCCAGCAACCACCTGCGGACGTCAATCGTCGCAGGTGACAGGCGTCATGCGGGGTACCGGCGCGCCCCACCGGCGCGTTATGCTAAGCGGATATTGATGCGCGTACCGACCGTTATTGTCTCCGCGCACTGGGGATGCGTCACCCTCAGAAATCGTCCTGCACAGCGAGTTATCGCCTTGCAGGAAGAGTTTCAGGCCACGACGCGCATATGAAAAACGCCGGCCTGCTTTGCGTTGGGAGCGAGGCGCCAGCGGATTGGAGGAGAAAACCATGGGTGTGATTGAGCAACTGCGCGAATTGCGGGACTTCGGCGGCAAACCCCGCACCACCGGCCTGGACGACGCCAGCATCGAGCGCATGGCTGCCAGCGACGCCATGCTGGGTCAGGCGATCGCCGATGCAGTCGTCCGCCATCGCGATTTGCGCGCGGACATGGCGGACTTCCTGAAGCTGGACGAAGCCGAACAGATCGCCCAGGCCCAGGCTGGCTTCGTCAATTTCTATCCGGACGATGCGATCAACCCGTACCTGCCGGCTGCCGCGCGCGGCCCGTGGATCGTCACCCTGAAGGGCGCCGTGGTCCACGACAACGGTGGCTACGGCATGCTCGGCTTCGGCCACAACGACCCGGCGATCCTCGCCGCACTGGCCCGCCCGCAGGTGATGGCGAACGTGATGTCGCCCAGCGTGTCGCAGTTGCGCTTCGTGCGCGCCTTGAACAAGGAGCTGGGCCGCACCCGCGGCGGCAACCCGTATGCACGCTATCTGTGCCTGAACTCCGGTTCGGAATCGGTTTCGCTGGCCTGTCGCATCGCCGACGTCAATGCCAAGCTGATGACCGATGCCGACGGTCGTTATGCTGGCCGCACGGTCAAGCGCCTGGCGGTGAAGGGCGCGTTCCACGGCCGCACCGACAAGCCGGCGCTGTATTCCGACTCCAGCCGCAAGGCCTACCGGCAGCATCTGGCCAGCTACCGGCACGAGGACAGCCTGATCACGGTGGCGCCATACGACGTGGCGCAGCTGGAAGCGGCGTTTGCCGAGGCCGACCAGCACGGCTGGTTCATCGAGGCGATGTTCCTGGAGCCGGTGATGGGCGAAGGCGACCCCGGCCGCGCGGTCACGCCGGCGTTCTACGCGGCGGCGCGCGCACTGACCGAAGCCCACGGCACGCTGCTGCTGGTCGACTCGATCCAGGCCGGGCTGCGCGCGCATGGCGTGCTGTCGATCACCGACTATCCGGGCTTCGAGAAACTCCCGGCGCCGGACATGGAGACGTTCTCCAAGGCGCTCAACGCCGGCCAGTACCCGCTGTCGGTGCTGGCGGTCAGCGAGCGCACCGCCGGGCTGTACCGCAAGGGCATCTACGGCAACACCATGACCGCCAACCCGCGCGCGCTGGACGTGGCGCTGGCCACGCTCGACCAGCTGAACGATGCCGTGCGCGACAACATCCGCGAACGCGGCAAGGAGTTTGTCGACAAGCTCAACGCACTGAAGAACGAACTGGGCGGCCTGATCACCAAGGTGCAGGGCACCGGTCTGCTGTTCTCCTGCGAGCTGGCGCCGGAATACAAATGCTACGGTGCCGATTCGACCGAGGAATACCTGCGCGAGCGCGGTATCGGCGTGATCCATGGCGGCATCAACTCGCTGCGCTTCACCCCCCATTTCAACGTCACCAGCGCCGAGGTGGACCTGATCGTGGCAAACGTGCGCAAGGCGCTGCTGGAAGGCCCGCGCAAGGCCAAGGCCGAGGCCGCCTAGAAGGCTGGGCGGTAGAAAAACCAAGCGGCTGCGGCGACGGTTGACACGTCGCCGCAGCAAAGTACTGCGTGCATGTCAGGTTTCGCCGACTCCCGAGAAGACTGACAGCCAGCCTAGACTGGCGCTGCCGGCAGGTGCCGGTCACTCAGGGAGGAACCCACGATGTCGATCTCATTACGTCTGCTCGCGCTCAGCGTTACCTTGGCCATCGCCGGCGCCGCTTCTGCGGCAACACCACCAACCGGCACGACTGCCCCGGCAGCCAAGGCGCGCACCGTGCAACAGCAACGCATGGTGGACTGCAACCGGCAGGCCAAGGGCAAGAAAGGCGTCGAGCGCAGGACCTTCATGAGCTCCTGTCTCAAGGGCAAGGGCACTGCCAAAGCCGCCGCACCGTCGGCCCGGCAGGCCCGACAGGAAAGGATGAAAAGCTGCAACGCCGACGCCAGGACCAGGGAGCTCAAGGGCGCCGAACGCAAGAGCTTCATGAGTGACTGCCTGAAGGGTGCCGCCGCACAGTAATTATCCCGCTGCCCGCCCCCGCGCACGCATGCTCCCGCGTGCGTGCGCGGGACCGCTTCGCTAAGCTCCCTGACTGTCGTCACGCCGCGCACCACTGAAGGCAGTCCGCCATGAAGATCGCCGAAGTCGGCCACCCGCTGATCCAGCACAAACTCGGCCTGATGCGCCGTGCCGGCGTCAGCACCAAGGAATTCCGGGAACTGGCCGCCGAGGTCGCCGCCCTGCTCACCTACGAAGCCACCAGGGATCTGGAAACCGTGGTCCAGCGCATCGACGGCTGGGCCGGCCCGCTCGAGGTGCGGCAGATCAAGGGCAAGAAAATCACCATCGTGCCGATCTTGCGTGCCGGGATGGGCATGCTGCCCGAGGTGCTCGACATGATCCCGTCGGCCAAGGTCAGCGTGATCGGCGTGCAACGCGACGAGCGGACGTTGCGGCCGATTCCCTACTACGAAAAACTCAGTGGCCGCATGGACGAACGCATCGCATTGATCGTCGACCCGATGCTGGCCACGGCCGGCACCCTGATCGCCGCCGTCGACATGCTGAAGGCGGCCGGCTGTAAACGCATCAAGGGGCTGTTCCTGGTCGCCGCGCCGGAAGGCCTCCAACGCATCGAGGCGGCACACCCCGATATCGAGATCTACACTGCGGCCATCGATCAGCGACTCAACGAGAACGGCTACATCCTGCCCGGACTCGGCGACGCCGGCGACAAGATCTTCGGCACCAGGCAACTGGAGCATTCCTGATCGCCGCGGCAATCCCGTAGGAGCCCGCTTGCGGGCGATGCTTTGCTTTCGGGAAAGAGCATCGCCCGCAAGCGGCCTCCTACACGGGAAATGATCCGCCTCAGCGGCGAAAACGATCGGTTGCCTGCAGCAGCTCATGCATGATGCCCGGCTCGAAGGCCGAGTGGCCGGCGTCCTGCACGATGCGCATATCCGCTTCGGGCCAGGCACGGTGCAGATCCCATGCGCTGCGCATCGGGCAGACCACGTCGTAACGGCCCTGCACGATCACCGCCGGGATGTTGCGCATGCGATCGACATTGCGCAACAACTGGTCGTCGTGCGTGAAGAAGCCGCCGTTGATGAAGTAATGGCATTCGATACGGGCAAACGCCAGCGCGAATTCGTCTTCG
The DNA here is from genome assembly GCA_035530315.1 of Rhodanobacter sp. Taxonomy (GTDB): domain Bacteria; phylum Pseudomonadota; class Gammaproteobacteria; order Xanthomonadales; family Rhodanobacteraceae; genus Rhodanobacter. Next base: position 4,975 of record DATKVA010000037.1, read on the forward strand.
CCGCTGGAGGCGATATGCGAAGGATCCTGCCACAGGAAGCTGGTGGCGCCTTCCCATATCGACCAGGCCCGCGCAGCGGCGATGCGTGTTGCCGGGTCATCACTGGTCAGGCGCCGGTGATAGGCGCTGATCAGGTCGCCACGCTCGGCCTGCGGGATCACGCTGAGATAGGTTTCCCAGGCGTCCGGATACAGCGCGTCGCAACCTTGTTGATAGAACCACTCCAGTTCCCGGCGCCGCAGCATGAAAATGCCGCGCAACACCATCTCGGTCACCCGTTCCGGATGCGTCTGCGCATAGGCCAGCGCCAGCGTGGAACCCCAGGAACCGCCGAAGACCTGCCAGCGATCGATCGCCAGGTGCTCGCGCAGGCGCTCGATGTCGGCAACCAGATCCCAGGTGGTGTTGTCGGTCAGTTCCGCGTGCGGGGTCGACTTGCCGCAACCGCGTTGATCGAACAGCACGATGCGGTAGCTGGCCGGATCGAAAAAACGCCGGCACTTCGCATTGGTGCCGCCACCCGGACCGCCATGCAGAAATACCACCGGCTTGCCATGCGGGTTACCGCTCTGTTCGTAGTACAGCGTGTGCAGCGCCGACACCTCGAGAAACCCGCTGTCGAAGGGTTCGATCTCGGGATACAGTGAACGGAGATTCGCCGGCATGGCAGTTCCTCGAAACAAGCGGACCAGCGCGCAAGGCTAGCAGACTGCCGGACTCCGGTGGTCAGGCTGACGGCATGTGGGCGCCCCGCGGCCCGCACTCAGTCGCGCACGAACAGCTTGCCCGGATTGAGGATGCCGTTGGGATCGAATACGTGTCGCACCCCCTGCATCAACTGGATTTCCGCCGCACTGCGCGTGCTCTCCAGGTATGCCCGCTTGACCAGGCCGATGCCGTGTTCGGCCGAAATGCTGCCGCCATGCCGTTGCAGGGTTTCCGCCAGCAGCCGGGTGACGTGTTCGCACTGGGCGATGAAGGCTTCCTCCGTCAGCTCGTCGGGCCGCAGCACGTTGATGTGCAGATTGCCGTCGCCGATGTGGCCGAACCACACCACTTCCGTCTGCGGATATTCGCGCGCCAGCAGCGCCTGCATTTCGTGCAGGAACGCCGGCACCAGGCTGACCCTCACCGACACGTCGTTCTTGTACGGCCGGCGCGGCGCCAGGCTCTCGGTGATGCCTTCGCGCAGCCGCCACAACGCGGCACCCTGCGCTTCGCTCTGGGCAATCACCCCGTCGCTGACCCAGCCCTGTTCCAGCGCATGCTCGAATGCGGCCAGGGCGGCTTCCGGGGCACGTTCGTCGACGGCATCGAACTCGGTGACGACGTAATACGGATAATCGCCGTCGATGGCCCGCTGCGCACCGTGCGCCAGCACGTTTTGCAGCGCCCGGTCGGTGAAGAACTCGAAGGCCTGCAGCGCAAGACGGGCACGGAACAGCGCAAACACCTGCATCAGCGCATCCATGTCCGGCAGCGCCAGCAACATGACCTGCGACGACGGCGGCGGATCGGTGAGTTTCAGGGTCGCCTCGACCACGATGCCGAGCGTGCCCTCCGAGCCGATCATCAGCTGGCGCAAATCGTAGCCGCTGGAGTTCTTGATCAGCGCGCGATTGAGTTCGAGCAGCTCGCCGTTGCCGGCAACCACCTTCAGCGCCGCCACCCACTCCCGCGTGTTGCCATAGCGGATCACCCGGATGCCGCCGGCGTTGGTAGCGATATTGCCGCCGATCGAACAGGAGCCGCGTGCGGCGAAATCGACCGGATAGGCCAGCCCGTGTCCGCGTGCCGCCTCGTGTACCGTCTGCAGCGTGATGCCGGCCTGCACGGTCAGGGTGCGGTCGACCGCATCGAAATCCAGCACGCGGTTCATCCGCTCCAGACTGAGCACCAACTCGCCGTGGGCCGCCACGGCGCCTCCCGACAGGCCGGTGCGGCCGCCCGACGGCACGATCGCCACCTGCCGTCGATTGGCCCAGCGTACGATCGCGAGCACGTCATCGACGCTTGCCGGCAAGGCGATCGCCAGCGGCGCCGGTGTCCAGCGCCGCGTCCAGTCGCGGCCGTAATGCTCAAGATCGCCCGGTTCGGTGAGCAGGCGCAGGTCAGGCAGGCATCGGGCCAATTCGGTCAGGGGGGCATCGGACATGTTGGGTTCCTTCGGCATCCGCGCAGCCTGCCAGTCTCACCGGGCTGCGTCCAGTGCTGCGGTGCCGCAAATCATCGCCGGCTCTGGCATAGTAGGCACTCCCCTTCTCTATTCCCGGACGCTTGCATGCAAACCTCGTATCCCCGACAAGACATCAAGGTGCTGTTGCTGGAAGGTGTCAGCGCCACTGCGGTCGAAAGTTTCCACCGCGCCGGTTACACCCAGGTCGAATTGCACGCCAAATCGCTGCCGGAAGACGAGCTCAAGCGGCGCATCGCCGATGCGCACATGATCGGCATTCGCTCGCGCACGCAGCTCACCGCGGAAGTGCTGGCGCAGGCCAAGCGGCTGATCGCGATCGGCTGCTTCTGCATCGGCACCAACCAGGTGGAGCTGAACGCCGCCAGGAAACTCGGCGTCCCGGTGTTCAATGCGCCCTACTCCAATACGCGCAGCGTCGCCGAGCTGGTGATTGCCGAGGCAATCATGCTGTTGCGCGGCATTCCGCAGAAGAATGCGCTGTGCCATCGCGGCGGCTGGACCAAGTCGGCCAGCGGCAGCTACGAGACGCGCGACAAGGTGCTGGGCATCGTCGGCTACGGTCACATCGGCACCCAGGTCGGCGTGCTGGCCGAGAGCCTTGGCATGCGGGTGATCTTCCACGACATCGAAGCAAAGCTTTCGCTGGGCAATGCACGCTCGGTTTCCGGCCTGGACGAGCTGCTCGAACGCGCCGACGTGGTCACCCTGCATGTACCGGAAACGCCCGCGACCCACATGATGATCCGGGCCGAACAACTCGCGCGCATGCGCAAGGGCGCGATGCTGATCAACGCCTCGCGCGGCAGCGTAGTGGACATCGACGCGCTGGCCTCGGCGTTGCGCGAAGGCCATCTGGCCGGTGCGGCCGTGGACGTCTTTCCGGTCGAGCCCAAAGGCAACGACGATGCCTTCGTCTCGCCGCTGGTCGGCATGGACAACGTCATCCTCACCCCGCACATCGGCGGCAGCACCCTTGAGGCACAGGAAAACATCGGGATCGAGGTTGCCAGCAAGCTGATCCGCTACAGCGACAACGGCTCCACCCTGTCCGCGGTGAACTTCCCCGAAGTCGCCCTGCCCGAGCACCCGAACAGCCGCCGCCTGCTGCATATCCATCGCAACGTTCCGGGCATGCTGTCGCGCATCAACGAGCTGTTCTCGTCGGGCAACGTCAACATCGACGCGCAGTTCCTGCAAACCGATGCCGAGGTCGGCTATGTGGTGATCGACGTCACCGCCGATGCGGTTCAGGCCACCGCGTTGAAGGAGGCGCTGGCGGCCATCCCCGGCACCCTGCGCAGTCGCGTGCTGTACTGAGCGGCGGCGAACACCTCATGCGGACACGATGCGCTCAGGATGCGATCCTGCGCCAGCACACGAACACGCCAACCAGCGTGACCGTTCCCGTCAGCACGGCAACCACGAAGCGATAGTCGGGGTGCGGAATGATCATGGGTAGCAAGCCGACGGCGAGCGCTGGCGGTGCGTGCAGATCGAGCGCGCGCAAAATCAGGACGCTGCCCAGCATGCTGAGCATCGTTCCCACGATGCCTGCCCCGAACAGCGCGACAAGCAGCACGCCCAGTGCCGCGCTCGCGGTGCAGGCTAGCGGAAGATGCCATGCCCGCCGGGCCCAGGGGCAAACCTTGGGATGGGCAAACATTTCGAAGGCGATCACCACCAGCGGCGGAAAGAGCACGAAGCGCATGCCCGTCCATTGCGCAATACCGGCCAGCATCACGAGCAGCACCAGAAACGGCGACAGCCAGCTCAGATAAAACGGTGCGATTTCCATCGTGTCGTCAACGCGATCCCGCACGGAAGCGGGCGACGTCGACGACGGCAATTGAACGTTCCAACGGCGCACCGCCACGGAAACGATGGCGAGCAGCCCGGTACCCAGCACGATGGATGGCGGATACCACCAGCTGCGGTACCCCATCGTCAGCGGCAGCAAGCCGGCAGAGATCGCCGGGGCAATCGGTGACCGGCTGACAAAGATCATCAGCACCGATGCGCCGATATCGAGCAAGACGGAAAAGGCTCCATAGGCAAAATGCCTTGTCATCAAGGTACCCACCAACGCCGTGGCCACGGGCGTGGCAACGAGCATGACGGGCGACATGGCCCAGGTGCCTTGCGGCCGTTTGAGGATGTCGTGGGAAAGTGCCCCGAGTTCGGGAAAGAGCACGAACTCGACCCCGGTCAACCGGGCGATCAGCGCGATCAGTCCCATGTAAAGGACACTGCCGAACTCCAGATTCATCAAACGTCGATCCCGTGCCGATCGTTTTCGGAAGCTCGCGGCGCAGAACATGCGGCATTCCAGCGGAGCCCGTCGTACGTCCTGATGCGAGCCGGCACGCATGTCATCGGAAGTGCGCCTTCAGCATCGCCTTGATGGCGGCATGCCGTGTGGCGTCGGCAATCTGTTCCTTGCTGATATACAGACAGGCAGCCCTGGAGCCCGTGGCCGCATGCACGCCCACCGGGCTGTCCACGCCAACCACCATCGGTACGGTTTCGCCTGCGAACAGGCGGCCAATATTCTGCGTCGCCATGTCGATGCCGATCATGCCTGCAAAGACAAGAGGCAGCCCGGGAAACCGCCGGCGCATCGCATCGACCGTCTCGGCTGCGGTCGCGCCCGTCGACGAACTGATGGCCAGCGAAATGATGGCCCCGCGCAACCGGGTGGAGGCCAGGCTGTCCATGTCCGCGAGCGATGCAAGCTTGATCGGCGCATACCCGAGGTCCCCCAGCAAAGGTGCCATCTCGGCCACGATGAACGGGTGCGGGCGTGCCAGCAGAATCGAATGCATTGGATATTCCAATCTATGGAGATCGCGCAGGCTGCATGCGTGACGATCTTGAAATGTGACCGCACGCGACCTGCCGGCACTCGCTGCGGGCAGGCGCTCACCAGCGTACGGGAATACCCGCTCACAGCCACCGGTGATTCACGGTTGAATGACGACAAGCGCCATGGTCGCGATCGGGGCGCGATCGACTCGACAGGTCGATCGCACCCGACGACGGCACGCATTCGCGATCCTGCCTAACGGGACATCATCGCCGCGTCGAGCAAGGTCATTTCGCGTTCGATGCGGTGGCGCGGCACGGAACCGGGATCGGCGCCCAGTTGCCTTTCCAGTCTTGCGCAGGAAATCAATCCGCGCACCTGCATGGAACTTCCGGAGGTGCCTTCGACGACGACCAGATGGGTCTGCGCCGTCGCCTTGAAAGTCTCCAGCAGATCGCCCACCCGGGCCGCCGACACGTCGCGTAGATCAAGGACCGGCAGTTGCTCCAGCGGAGTCATGATGTCGGCCACCGTGATGTCCTTGTGCAGGCAGGATTCATGCACGCAATCGGAACTCTGCAGGAATTGCAGGGGCCGCTCGCCCTGGATGTCATAGGCGGTGATCAGGCCGACGATGTGCCCTTCATCAAGCACGAGGAGCGTGCGGACACCGCCCTTGATCATGTCCTGCAGTGCGTCGTCGATGTGCCGCTCCAGACCAACCGTCAATGGACACTCCCGGGCAAAATCGACCATCACGGAGACGGCTGGATCGGCCGCATCCACCCTGACGCCATTTTCGCCGGCAATCCGCGCCAGCAGTGATGCGCGGGATGGAGCTTTCGAGATCGGAAGATGCTTGAATACCATGGACAGTCTCCAGTGCAGACATCGTCTGCATCATCGAACCAGTTGGTTGAATACGGATGCCGGGAGGCAACTCCATATACGGGACGCAATGGCGGCGCCCTTCGAAAATTAGAGTGTCCCAACCCGCGAAAGGATTCAGCATTGCGAGCGAGACTGGCCTCGCGCATGTCGAATGCGGCGAGCGGAGATCCTCCGCCCCGTGCGAAATCATGCTGGCGCGATCGATTGATTGCCGGCGCATGGGCAAGCAATGAGGCGCAGCCGGATCAGCACGCAGCGGTGCTGAATCCGGCTTCCGGGCATGCATCGCAAGGACGGTGCAAGGTGGACCGATTGCCTGTCAGCCGTGCACCACGATGCCGGCGCCCGGGTCCACCGGTGCCTTCCACGGTGCCTGCGCGATCCGCTCGCGTACCAGCTCCCGCCCTGCGTTCCAGCGCGCCTCGATGCCGGCGGGCGAGAAGTCGATATCCTTGCTCTGGTCCTCGCCTTCCAGTGCCGGTGCGCGCAACGTCAACGCGTGCATCGCGGTGCAGCAACCCAGGCCGAGCAACTCACTGACCTGCGGCTTGGCACGCACGCTTTCCGGCAACAGGCTGCCGAGTTCGCGAACCACGTGGCGCAGCTGGTGGATCTGCTGCTGGCGCGCCAGATGACTCTCTGCCCGGCTGGAATACTGGATGTCCTTCAGGCGACTGATCACGTTTCCGAGCGACTGCGGGATTTCGTCTTCCTCCTGCCACAATCGGGCGGCGAAGATCAGCGAGTCGCGCCGGCGATGGTCGTCCATCACGACCTCGATCGGCGTATTGGAATAGATGCCGCCGTCCCATTATACGGCTCGCCATCGATCATGACGGCGGGGAACGCGGGGGCCAGCGCTCCGGAGGCCATCACATGGTCGGCACCCAGATGCTCGTCGCGGCTGTCGAAGTAGCGCATGCGACCCGAGCGGACGTTCGCGGCGCCGAGCGTCAAACGCACCTTGCCCTTGTCGAGCTGGCTGAAATCGACCAGCCCGGCGAGCGTTTGCCGCAACGCCGCCGTGCTGTAATAGCTGGCGTTTTCCACGCCAAGCGGCGTATCCACGCCGGACCACGAACGCAGGTTCGGCGCGAAGAATCCGTGGATGCCCTTGGTCACCGTAGTCAGGTTGTTCATCATCTTGTCGAAACCGGGGACATGCCATGGCCATGCCCCGGCAGAGGTTTTACCTCTGGCGACCAGCGCCCAGAACGCCTTCAGGCGGGCGACTCGATCCTGCGGCGCGTTGCCGGCGATGATCGCGCCGTTGATGGCGCCGATCGACGATCCCACCACCCAGTCCGGCTCGATGCCGGCTTCGTGCATCGCCTCGTACACGCCGGCCTGAAAGGCTCCCAGCGCACCGCCACCCTGCATGACCAGGACGATCTGGCCAGGAAGTGCTGTCGGGGTTTCCCTGCTCTTGGCGGTGACCACCGGGGTTGCCGGCCGGACTCTCGAATTCGTCATGAATGGTTCATCCCCTGATCGACGCCGGCGGTTCGGCAAGATAGTCGCGCAGCGCGCGCCCATAGGGCAGTGTCAGGTCGGCGATGAAATGCAGCCCGCCGAAGGCCTTGAGCACGGGCAGGTCGGCCACGGGCGCGTTCACATGCGACACCAGATGCCCGCTGGCAATAGGAGCCCGTGAATCCTGAAAAGGATTCACGGCGCAACGACATGAAGTCCTGAAGACGGCCGGTGCGAGGCAACCGGACGCCGCGCTGCCAGGGGCTGCGGCATGGCGGCGAGATATCGACCGACCGTCGGATCGATGAAGGCCCGCCCGGTCAGCCGGCGGGCGTCTTTCCGTTCATGCGCCGTGTCCAAACCATGCTCAGCGTATCCACCCGTAGAGCATGGCGCCGAACAGCGCACCGATCGGCAAGGTAACCACCCACGACATCGCGATGGTACCGACCATCTTGCGATTCACCCCACTCTTTCCGCTGGCGCCGGCGCCCGCCAGCGCACCGACCGAGACGTGCGTGGTCGATACCGGAAGCCCGTTGAAACTGGCCGTGCTGACCAGCAGCGCAGTGGTCAGGCTGGCCGCCAGGCCGGCACCGAGATCCAGATCGGTGATCTTGTCGCTCATGGTGCGGGCCACCCGGCGGGCACCCAGCAGACCGCCCAGCAACATCGCTATCGCCACCGCCAGTACCGCCGTGTGGCTGTCGAGCACGACGATCGGCAATAGCAGAGCGGCAATCTTCGGCGTGTCGTTGAGCCCGCGGGCAAACCCCACCGCACCGGCGAACAGGAAGTGCAGCGTATCGACCACGCGCGGATTGCTGATGCGCGCCAGCGGACGCGCGCCGCTGTCGCTGCACTCGGCGACGCTGCCGGTACGCAGCATCGCGGTATCGCGCATCATCACGCCTTCCGGCGTCACGATCGCGGTCTGCTCGACGCACAGGCAGTCGATCTGTTTCCGTTCCGCGCACGCGACCAATCGGCGCAGCAGCGGCGCCACGATGAAGGCAGGGATCATCGCAATCAGCGGGCTGGCCAGCAGCGGCAACAGGAAGGTCTTGCCCAGCGAGCCGAAATGCACGTCCATGCCGGCCGCGACCAGGCCGGCACCGCTCATCGCGCCGACCAGCGCATGCGTGGTCGAGATCGGCAGGCCACGCCAGGATGCCAAAGCGACGGTCAGGCCGGCACCGCCCGCCACGGCCATGGCAAAGCCAGTCTGTGCGGCGATGTCGGCGGGTACCAGACCGGCACCGGTGAAGGCCTTGAGCAGCGCCTGGGCGAGATAGACCGAACCCAGCGATCCGGCCAGGGTGGTGACACTGGCCCAGCCAAGGCTGGTCCAGTAGCCCACGGTGCGGCTGCCGTACAGCGTGGCCACCCCCTTGAAGTTGTCGTTCGAGCCGTTGGTCGCGGCCAGCAGCAACACGGTGATGAAAAGTGCAAGGGTCATGCATGGGTTCCAGTCAGCAAGGTGCGGCCAAAAGTGGTGTGCAGCCAGTCCTGCAGGGCACGTTGCGCCGGTAGCGGATCGGTCAGTGTCGCCAGGGCGTGGCTCAGTGCAGGCAGGCTCGCAGCGCTGTCGACGTCGGTCAGCATCGGCACGTTGGCGACGTCGCCATGGGCCGCCAGCATGGTGCGCAACTCGGATGCGGTGCATGCCTGCGAATAGCGCACCGTGCACCAGACGGATTTCGGAATAGGCACCCGGCCACCGAACAGCCAGAAGCCGCCATCGCTGGCGCCACCGAGCACGAAGGGCGTGTCCGGGTCGTCCAGCGCGGCCAGTGCCGCCCGAAGCATTGCCGGCGTCAGCTGGGGCGCATCGGCGCCAATCAGCAACGCCCGCCCATGCCGTGCCTGCAGCACGGCATAGACGTGATCGAGCCGCTCGCCCAGATCGCCTTCGCCCTGCTCCAGTCGTGCAAAGCCACGCCATGCGGCAGCGGCCACCGGACCGGCCTCGGCAACCGCCCAGTACGGCGTGAGGGCCGGCTGGCAGCTGCGCACGACTTCGGCCGTGGCCGCCGCGGCCAGCCGGTAAAAACCGGTGGCCTCGACCGTTCCCAGCGCAGCCGCCAGCCGCGTCTTCACCGGCGACAAGCCGGGGGTCTTGACGAAGATGGCCAGTGCCGCGGTCATGTCCTTGCCCTGTGCCGCGCGCGCCATGCGGGCCAGGCCTGTGCAGTGGTTCGTCGCCAGTGCCGGAGCGTAGTGGCAAGCCAGCCTTGCTGCGCGTATTTGCGCGCGCTGGTCTCCAGCAACGCGGGGATGCGGCGAAGCGGCAAGGCGGCATGACGCGCGGCCCACACCAGCAGATGATCCTCGCCGTAACGGGCCTGCTCGTCGAATCCGTGCAGGGCCTCGAAACAGTGTCGCGGCAACACCAGCCCCTGATCGCCGAACGGCAACCCGAGCCAGCGTGAACGCAGGTTGGCACCTGCCGCGTTCAAGGCTGTCCAGCGCGGCCCGTCCCTGCGGAAGGCGAGATGGAACCAGCCCAGCGCATCGATGCCTTCGGCCAGGAACCGTCGCAGTTCGCGCAGGCTGTCCGGTCGCAGGCGCGAATCGGCGTGCAGGAACCACAGCCAGTGGCCGGTAGCCAGCCGGGCGCCGAGATTGAGCTGCCGGGCTCGCCCGGGCTTGCTGTGACACTCCCGATAGCGCAGGCGCATGGGCCATGCGGCGGGTGCCGGCCACGACTCGTCGTCGGCACGTACCACGATCACCTCGCTGCCGGCCGGCAGCGAGGTCAGCTGCTGCAGCAACCCCTGCCACTCGGTCTCGCCGGGCGCCAGCGGCACGATCACCGACAGCGAACGCGAGGCAGCGGGATGACGATGGCTCATCGGCGTTTCAGCAGCAGCTGGCCGATGTGCTCGCCGGTGTGACCGGGGCGCAATCGAACAAGCCGAAGTGCCGCCGCTTGTCGCCGTCGATGCGGAAATGCGCCGCGTAGCGGCTGCCGGCCAGCATGTCGGCGCTGTTGCCGCAGACCCGCAACGGCTTGCCGCTCTCGAACAGGTGATGATCGTCCAGCGCAAACCGGTGCGGATGCGCCGGCATCGTGCCGAGGTAGGTCGCGGACTGGCCGTAGTCCTCGCAACGATCCTCCAGCGGCAGCTTGAACGCGCGCCAGGTGATCGACTCGAAATGCGCAAAACCGATCTTTTGCTCGATCGCCTCGTCGGTCAGCGCGATCGGACTGCGTGCGCACACCCGCGCGTCGGCCACGCCGAGCTCACCCAGCAGGCGACGGAAATCCTCCACGTACAGCGCGCCGGCCAGGCATTCACCCAGCAACACCGGATCGGCCAGCAGTTCGCGTGGCAGCCGGCGGTCGCTGTAGACGTCGGAGAAATACAGCTCGCCGCCGGGCTTGAGCACGCGCAGGATTTCGGCGAACGCGCGGCGCTTGTCCGGCACCAGGTTCAGCACGCAATTGGATACCACCACGTCGACCGACGCGTCGGCGATGCCGAGTGCGGCGAGATCGGCCAGGTCGCCCAGATGAAACGTGACATTGGAGCGGGCATGTCCGAAGGCCTGCGCGTGAAAGTCGCGATGCCGTTCGGCGACGGCCAGCTGCTGCGCCGTCATGTCGACGCCGATGACATGACCCCGCTCGCCCACCAGCTTCGACAACAGGTAGGCATCGCGACCACTGCCGCAGCCCAGGTCCAGCACCGCCATGCCGTCCAGTGTCGGCGGCAGCGGCGAACCGCAACCGTAGAAACGGTCGCGCACTTCCGGATGCAACTGGGCCAGGATCGTGCGCAGGTGGTCGGGCATCGCATCGATGCTGCAGCACGCCGTGGTGCGCAGGTCGTTGCTCGACTGCAGGGTTTCGCCGTAATAGCTGCGCACCGCCGATTGCTGTTCTTCGGCCGTACTGTCGGCTTCGTGTTCCAGGTCCATGTTCATGTCAGCGATCCTCCACAGGAGCTGCCCGCACCGGCGGTGCAGCCATAACAATGATTGGCAAAGACGATCGGGCCGCTCTCGGTGTCGGCCAGCCGGGCGATATCCCACACGCTGCGTGGGCGGCCGCCCAGCGGCAGCTCCAGCGCCTGGTTGAAATCGCAGTCGTACAGCTGGCCGTCCCAGCTCACCGACAGCAGGTTGCGGCACATCACGCCCAGCGCCGCCTGCGGGTTGAACGCATCGAGCAGGGTGTGCATGTAGCTTTCGTAACGACCCTCGCGCTCCAGCAGGTGCAGGAAGCGTTTGATCGGCATGTTGGTGATGGTGAACAGACGGCTGAACACGATGCCGAAGTGTTCGGCCAGCTCGCGCCGGTAGGTTGTCTCCAGCGCCGCTTGCGATGGCGGCAGGCTGGCACCCAGCGGGTTGTAGACCAGATCCAGTTCCAGCCCGGTATCTGCCTGGCCGTAGCCGAGCGCATTGAGCTGACGCAAGGCGCGCAGGCTCGGATCGAACACATGCAAGCCGCGCTGCTGTTCCACGTTGGCCTTGCTGTAGCACGGCAGCGAGGCGACCACTTTGACGCCCTGCTCGGCGAGGAAGTCGGCGGTGTCCTCCTGTCCCGGGCGAAACAGCACGGTCAGGTTGCAGCGGTCGATGACGGTCCTGCCCAGTGCCCGCGCCCCGCGCACCAGGGTGCGGAAATGGGGATTCATCTCCGGCGCACCGCCGGTCAGGTCCAGCGTATGCACGCCGGGGGCATCGGCCAGCAGTTCGAGAATGCGCTCGACGGTGGCCGCCTGCATGATTTCGGTGCGTTTGGGGCCGGCCTCGACATGGCAGTGCTGGCAGGCCAGGTCGCACAGCTTGCCGACATTGACCTGCAGGATTTCCAGCGGCGTGCGCGGCAACGTCAACCCGTGCTCGCGCAGGGTACGGGCAAACGATGGCGGCGTTGGTAAAAGGACGGCGTTCACAAAAAATCCATGTGGCGCCCGCAATCACGGATCACGGGCACCATGCAGGTGGGATCATCGGGATGGACTCGGCAAAACCGAAGTGAAGCTGAGGTCCGGACTATCATGGCTTTACCATCGCGCTCACAAGCCGGTCGCAAGGCAGAAACTCGATGGCAATGCATCCATAGGAGGCAGTGAATCGGGAAAAAGATTCATGCTGTCGCGACAGGCGTTTCTGCAGGCAGGTTGCGCCCGCGAGTCTAGCAGCCTGCCGGATAACGGTCAGCTATGCTTCACCGGCCCGGACCGGGCGTACGGCATGATGGTGAGACCGGACAATCGACACGCCTCTTGGCTTTTCAACGGTTCCACCCAACACATGAATGACCCTGCGCTTCGCCTCTGGCTGTTCCTTTCCCTGCTGGCATTGCTGGGAATCGCCGAGCGGTTCTGGCCGCGGCATGCCGCGGCCCCGCATCGCCGGCAACGCTGGCCGGTGAATCTTGGCCTGGGCCTGATCAATGCGTTGTGCCTGCGCCTGCTGCTGCCCTGGCTGGCGGTGGATGCCGCACTGTGGGCGCAGGCCGAAAACGTCGGGGCACTGCACCTGTGGCAGGTGCCGGCGTGGATGGCGCTGGCAATCGCCTTCGTCACCCTGGACCTGGCGATCTATGCGCAGCATCGCCTGATGCACCGGATCGGCACGTTGTGGCGCCTGCACCGCGTGCACCATACCGACATGGCGCTCGATGTCAGCTCGGGCGTGCGCTTTCACCCGGTCGAAATCCTGCTGTCGATGGGGATCAAGATCGCGGTCGTCCTGCTGCTGGGCGCCCCGCCGCTGGCCGTGCTGGCCTTCGAGATCGTGCTGAGCAGCTTCGCCCTGCTCACCCACGCCAATGTCGATCTCCCGGTGGAGCTGGATCGCCGGTTGCGCTGGATCTTCGTGACCCCCGACATGCATCGCATCCATCACTCGGTGCTGCCGGCCGAGCACGACAGCAATTTCGGCTTCCACGTTTCGTGGTGGGACCGTCTGTTCCGCAGTTACCGGGATATGCCTGCATCGCCGCAGTCGTCCATGAAACTGGGTCTCGCACGCTATCGCGCCGAGGATGAGCAACGGTTGCTGGCGCTGCTTCGCCAGCCAGTGGATGCGCCGTGAACATGGGCATGGATTTTCAGCGGCGCTTTGAAGACGCAACGCCATTGAGGCGCCAGTCGTAGGGCAGGAAACGGACAGTGACCGAATGTTCGCGAAGTCGCTGCCGGATCGCCGGGTCGCCGCTCAGCAAAGCCGCATGGGCTGCCAGGAAGCCCTTCGCCGAGCCGGCCGGACTGCGGGAAAAATCGTCGGCGTACCAATCGAAGATGCGCGAGACCTCCAGCGCACCGGTTGCCGCGTCATAGCGATTGCGCGAGGCGTCGCCCACAAAGGCGGCGACGGCTGCGTCCAGTTGGTGATCGAGCTGCGCACCGTCATAGGCGAACGGCTGCAGCATCGGGCAGCCGATGGAGGCACAGTTGAGGGCGAAATGAATGCGCGGATCGTCGTAGCGCCCCGGCGCACGCAGCATGCCCTCGACATCGTCCAGATCCCGCCGCTCACCCAGCAAGCTGAAGAAGCGATCGCGCCAGGGACTGGAAAGGAAACTCCCCAGATCCTTGATCGAGTGCAGGTCCGGCCAGCGCGTCAGCACCTTCTCGATGGTGAATGCGTTGTAGGCATTGATCAGGAAGGCCATCTGGTCGGCCTTCCCCCATGCGTCGAACTGCCCGGCCGTCACCGCGCTCAATCGCTTGGTATAGGTAACGAGCAGTGCCTTGTCGTGGCGCATGCCGGCGTAGTCCACGCGCGAGGCATGGCCACCATCGATGACCACCACATGACGCTCGAGCAAGGCATTCCAGATCTCGTTCGACGGCATCGGCGCAGCCGCCGCGACAGCGTTGACCAGCATCAGTACGGCACACAGCAGACGACGGACCCACCCGTTCACCGATGCATGCTTCACTTCAACCGCCATGCGTGGTAGCGCGCCAGCCAGCCCAGGACACGCTCGGGCGCGTGGGCCTTTTTCCAGTTGCCTGCCGCGTACTTGTTCGCCTCGGCCCAAGTCGGATAGGCATGGATGGTGCCGAGGATCTTGTTCAGGCCCAGGCCGTGACGCATCGCCAGCACGAACTCGGCCAGCAACTCGCCCGCATGCTGGCCCACGATCGTCGCGCCGAGGATGCGGTCCTTGCCGGGTGGCGTCAGGATTTTCAGGAATCCGTGCGCATGATCCTCGGTGATCGCCCGATCCAGGTCGTCGAGGTCATAGCGTGTGACTTCGCAGGCAATCCCCTGTTCCCGTGCTTCGCGTTCGTTGAGGCCGACGCGCGCCACCTCGGGGTCGACGAAAGTCACTGCCGGGATCACCGAGTAGTCGGCACGGAAGCGGCGAAACTGGCCGAACAAGGCATTGACTGCGGCATACCATGCCTGATGCGCGGCGGTATGCGTGAACTGATACGGACCGGCAACATCGCCACAGGCGTAGATGTTCGGGTACAACGTGGCCAGATAGGCATCGGTCTCCACCGTGTTGGCGACCGGGATACCCAATTCCTCGAGGCCGAAGCCGGCAGTGCGCGGCTTGCGCCCCACCGCCACCAGCAAGGTGTCGTAGGGCAGTCGCAGGGTCCGGCTTGCGGATTCGCAGACCAGCACCGCACCATCGCTGCCCTGTTCCACCCGCACCGCCTTGCAGCCGGTGCGCACGTCGACCCCATCGGCGGTCAGGCGCTCCCGCACGAACGCCGAAACCTCGTCGTCCTCGCGAATCAGCAGGCGATCGACCGCTTCGACTTGGGTCACGCTCGAACCCAGCCGGGCAAACGCCTGCGCCAGCTCGCAACCGATCGGACCGCCACCGAGCACCAGCAGGCGCTTCGGCAGTTCGCGCAGTTGCCACAGCGTGTCCGAGGTCAGGTAGCCGGCCTCCTCGATGCCGGGAATCGGCGGCACAAGCGGCCGGGCACCCGAGGCGATCACGATGGCCCGGGTGCGGATCGGCTTGCCGTCGAGCTCCACCACCCACGGCGACACTATGCGGGCGCGACCGTGCTGCACGTCGACGCCCAGTTCGCGGTAGCGCTCGACCGAATCGTGTGGCGCCACCGTGGCGACCGCCTGCTGCACACGTTCCATCACCGCCCGGAAATCGACCCGCACGTCGCCGACATGCACGCCGGCCCGGCTGGCCTCGCGCGCCTGCGTCGCCAGACGGGCACTGTGGATGAGCGCTTTCGACGGTACGCAGCCGGTATTGAGGCAATCGCCCCCCATCGCGTGTTGCTCGATCAGGGTGACCTTGGCGCGCACCGCTGCCGCGATGTACGCGGTGACCAGCCCGGCCGAGCCGGCACCGATCACCACCAGGTTGCGGTCGAACTGTTTCGGCTTCGGCCAGCGCGCATACACGCGACGGGCCTTCACCCGGTCGACGATCCATCGCGCCAGCAACGGAAACACACCCAGCAGCACAAATGAGCCGATGATCCTGGGTGACAGGATGCCGGACAGCGACTGCAGGCTGGCCAGCTGGGTACCCGCGTTGACGAAGACCAGCGTGGCCGCCAGCATGCCGACCTGGCTGACCCAGTAGAACGTGCGTGCCGGCAACGCCGTCAGTCCCATCAGCAGGTTGACCACGAAGAACGGGATCACCGGCACCAGGCGCAGTGTGAACAGATACAGCGCACCTTCGCGCTGCATGCCTTTGTCGATCGCCTGCAGGCGCTTGCCGAAACGCTGCTGCACGGCATCGCGGAACACGAACCGACTGGCCAGAAACGCCAGGGTCGCGCCGATGCTGGAGGCGAACGACACCAGCAGCATGCCCTCCAGCAGACCGAACACCGCACCGGCGGCCAGGGTCAGCAGCGTCGCGGCCGGCAGCGACAGGGCCGTAAATACCACATAGATCAGGAAAAACGCACCAGCCAGCAGCCACGGATGGGCTTGTCGAAAACCCTCCAGTGCGTGTTGTCGCGCCTTCAGCGCGTCAAGGGTGAATTGGTGCTGCAGGCCCAGCGCGAAGAAGGCGACTACCGCGCCAAGCACCCCGATGACGATCAGCCACCGGATCAGCGTGGTCTTGTTTTTCATGGAATGAACAACCCGAAGGAAACGAAATCGCCAGACATGCCACTGCAGCGTCAATCTTGCAGTGGCGCCGCAGTGGCATGTGCAATGGACTCAGGCAGCGGAACGGCCGAGCGCACCGCAAGTGGCGCCGCGTACGGCACCCCTGATCAGACGCAGCACCAGCTTCATGAACATCAGGAGGGACAGCACGACCGTGGCGATGAAACCGGTGATCATGGCGCGCACGCAGGTATTCATGATGTCTCCGAAATTGGATGGGGTCGACTGGCGCAGTCGTGCGCCCGGGTTCGTGAAGAAGCGATCAGTCCTTCATATATTCCTGCACCATCTGCCGACCGCGATGAATGCGGCTCTTCACTGCCTCTCGCGTCAGCAACAACTGGTCGGCGATTTCGCTGATGGAGAATTCCTCGAAATCGCGCAATATGATCGCCTCGCGGTACTTGTCCGGCAGCGATTGAATGGCTGCCGCCAGATCGTACTGCAGATCCGTGTGGTCATCGTAGGTAAACACCGGGTGATCGGACTCCGGCAATGGCGCTTGCCCACGCACCATCCGCAGCAGCCGGTAACACTCCCTGCGCACGATCGAGAACGTCCAGCCCGGAAACGAAGCGATCGTGCGCAGTGCGCCGATGCGCTTGTAGATCAGCAACAGCGACTCCTGCACGGCATCGTCCGCGTCGACACCGGCAGCGCATTGCGACTGGGCGATCCGGCGCAGGTCGGGACGGCAGAGGGTCAGCAACCGCTCAACGGCCACGAGGTCGCCTTGGCGCGCGGCTTCCACCAGCATGGGGTCGTGTTGCATGGGCACCTTGTACAACTCGTTCAGGAGTGGGGCGTCATCGGTCGCGCGATTCTTGCCCGAATGCGTGATCGACGACGCGACCGGATTCAAAATTCGTCGCGCACCGACATCCCGTCACTTCACGCTTGCAAGCAGCGGCTCTGCCTTGCGCAGGCGACCGGCACCGGGCCAGAATCGTCCGAGAAGCCGGTCGATCGACAATGCGCCAGGACCCCAGGCAACAACCGCCAGCAGCAGCATCGCCCAGACCTTGTGATCGTTGAAGTCGCTGCCGATCAAGCCAACCCAGAAACCGTGCGGCCACAAGTCGGGATACGAAATGACCGCGATGATGTTGTAGACGAACAGGAACCCGGCCGTCAGTCGTCCGCCCAGCCCCAGCAGCAGGAGCCACGGCGTGATCAGCTCGATCCATGTGCCCAGAAATGCCGCAAAGTCACCCGAAATCAGCGGCACGTGATACTCGTAGTTGAACAGATACGACGTGCCGGCAGGATCGTCCAACTTCACCACGCCTGCCCGCCAGAACGCCAGCGCCACCCATACCCGGAACAGCAACAGGACTACCGGCCCCAGCGCCGACAACGCCCGGGCCAGTTGGTTGTAATACCCTTCAACACGGGTCATCCACTTGCTCATGTCGAGCTCTCCTCGTTGATAAATGCCACGATCAAGCCCTGCGCAAGCAGATCACGCAGACAGGGTTCAAGATCGAATTCGTCGTCCATTGCAGTCGCCGCCGCCCAGGCCGATGCCACGCTGTGACGATCGGCCAGCGTCTCGATGCAACGGAACGTCGCCGGATCGAGCAAAGCCATCGCAACGTCGCCGCCATCGCGCCACAGCAGGACCTGTTCACCGCCGCCATCCATGCCGGGAGCGGCGCCGGATGGCGCCTGACACCATTGCCAGAGCGTCAGCACCGGGTACGCGCTGCGCAGCAGATGCAGACTCGGGTGAAGCCCGATCCGCAAGCTGTCGGGCGCAACCGCGGCCGCCGCCGCGCTGCGGGCGGCATCGACCGGTTCGGCATCGGCAGACAACGCAGTCAGCTGGCGCAGCCAGTCCAGCCTCGCTACATCCGCCAGATAGCCCAGGGCCTGCGCTTCCGGCATGGCTTCGATGAAACCGGCCAATGCGCCCCCGAAATGCTGCAGGTTGCCGCAGGTCGAGGGATGCGCCAGCCAGTAACGCTCCGCCATCACATCGAAAAAATCATCCCCGACCAACGCGAGCACGGCGGGGTAGCTTTCACGCAAGGCCGCGGTCAGGGTGTTGGCAACCGTATTGCGATAAATGCGCAGTCGCGCCGTCGGCTCGAGCCCGGCACCGTCGACCCATGCCGCTACGGCATCGCCTCGACCCAGCACGGCGTCGGCGAAGCCCTGCTGCAATTCATGCAATCGCGGCGCAGCAGGCATGCAGCCTCTCCTCGGCGCGGCCGGCTTCCGCCAGCAGCACCTCCAGTTCGGGAATATCCTGGTCCCACTCGATCAGCGTGGGTGTTGGACCGCACAGGGCCAGCGCCTCTTCGTACAGCGACCAGACGTCCTCGGCCACCGGCCGACTGTGGCTGTCGATCAGCAACGGCACCGGCAGCTGGTCCTTGCGGGTGAATCCGGCCAGATGAATCTCCCGCACCGAAGCATGCGGCATGGCGCGCAGGTACTCGAGTGGATCGAAATCGTGGTTGACGCTGTTGACATAGACGTTGTTCACATCCAACAGCAGGCCGCAGCCGCTGCGCCGCACCAGTTCCGCCACGAACGCCGACTCCGGCATCTGCGCATGGCGAAAGCTGAGGTAGCTGGAAACGTTCTCCACCAGAAACTCGCGACCCAGCGCATCCTGCACCTGCTGCACGCGCGACACCATCAGATCCAGCGCCTCCTGCGTGCATGGCAGCGGCAGCAAATCATTCAGATGCACGCCGCCGATCTCGCCCCAGCAGATATGGTCGGAAACCAGTGCCGGCTCGTACCGGTCGACCAGCCGCCGCAGCGTGGCAAGGTGCTGCAGATCGAGCCCATCGGCCGACCCCAGCGACAGCCCGACGCCATGCAGGCTCAGCGGATAATCGGCGCGGATCCGTGCCAGCGCGGCGTGCATCGCACCGCCGGCGCCAAAATAGTTTTCACTGTGCACTTCGAACCACGGCACAGGCGGGCGCTCCGTCAGGACACGCTCGATGTGCGGGGCGCGCAAGCCGATCCCGGCCGCAGCCGGGACCGGTCGCTGCACGAAGGGCAGCAGTTCGCTCATTGCGCCGATCAGCCCTTGGAAGCCGGGGTGGTCGAGCCGCCGTCGATCTTCTCGCACAGGCCGGCCGGCACGGCCACGAACGCGTTGGCGTCGCGAGCCTTGCTGTCCTGGCCCGCACAGGAATGACCCGGCGACTTGCAGTCGTTCTTGTGCGCGGCATTGATGCCGTAGCACTTGACCATGTTCATCTTGGCACCGGCACCGGCACCGGCAGGCGCCGGCGCGGCGGTGGCGATCGAAGCGGCACCCAGGGTGAGCGCACCAATCAGGGCAGTCTTCAGCAGCTTGTGGCTGTTCGTCATGTCTCTCTCCATACAGGGTAGACCGGAATGTCCCGGCACCTCATAGAGTAGGTCCCGGCGGAAAAAGATTCATCGGTTGCCGCACGCCGCATTCGCAAGCTCCGTACCGCCCGTCAGCGCGACGTGCAACCGGCGCCAGAATAAGGACGCAACCAACCAGACAGGAACCGCTGGCAACCGCGTCAGTGCGGCGCCATTGCATCCGGATCGTGCGCCAGTACCGAGCGGAACGACTGAAATTCGGGGGACTGCTCAAGCAGCTGGCCGGCGAGCGCACGCAGCGCATCGACCTGCGCAGGCTGCAGGCGGAAAGTGGTTGGCATGGCGTTGAAACGGCTGCGCTGAACGGGGTCCTTGATTTGATTGAAAGTGAGCACGGCGAAGTCGACCTTCACCTGCGGAGCACCCGGCGGGCGCATGGCATTGACATGCTTCTCCCACATCAGAAAACCCTGCTTGGCCAGCGACACGGTTTCGGTATTGAGCAATCCCAGTGACGCATTGAAGGACGCGCGCGTCATGGCGATCATCCCGGGATCCTTGCCTTCACGCGACCATGCGTATTCATCATTGACCTGGGCATTCGCCACAATCACGAGCACGTGGCGCACACGCTGCAATTGCCGGGGCGTGAATACCCCGGCCATGTCCGGCACATCGCCCTCCTGGGCGACCGGACTCATCATGGAGCCGCGTACGCCAAGGTTGTCCGTGACACCGCCATCGAGCAGGCGCAGCACCGGCATGCGCCGGGCATCGAAATAACGCTCAAGCGCTTGCGCCACCACGTATCGGCGATCCAGCACGTCATCGTGGGCTAGTGCATCGGCAACCCACGGCTTGTGCCGCTCGGGGCAGTCCGTGAAATTGCGCAGCGCGATCGGCGCGAACGCCGGTGGCACCGCAGCGGACGCCATCACGGCATTGGCCACCGGATAACTCGACAGGTTCGAGCACAGGAAATCGAACTGCGGCTGGATGAACGAGAAGGTGATGGCGTTGTTGAGGTCACTGGCATTGATGATGGTGAACGGCAGGCCGTTGCGCGACATGTCGGCGAATGTCTTGTGCCGGAACAAGGTCTGGTCCAGATAGGCCGCCACCAGATCGCTGCGGTTGTAGCCGCTCGCGACAATCGACAGCAGGTGATCCGGACGCAGCGGCAGCAGGGCCAGATCCCTCTGCCAGTCGCGGTAGAGGAAGTGCGGGGCGAAGTCACGGAAGATGCGATCGCCGAACAAGCCGTAAGATGCACCTGCCCATGTCCCCCCACTGCAGTCTCCTGTCCTGGCCCCTGCCCGGCGATCGACGGCCTCCGGATCGCTCCGTGCAGCAAATCGCCCGTGTCCGGCTTCGAGCGTGCCGGCATGCCGAGCGACTATCGGCCGGGATCCGCGGCGGATACCTGACTGGCAAGGCACGACTGGTTGACGTACGGACCCGGCCGGTCGAGGCGGAATCCGGCTGGTAGCACGGGTTCCTGACGATATGCCGTCCCGATGGCACCGCCAAGGCTCTTAGGGCACTACCTCGACGCCGTGCCAGAACGCCACCATGCCCTTGATCTGCGCCGCTGCGCCATGCGGCGAAGGATAAAACCAGCCCGCATTCCGGTTGACGGCATCGTCGATCACCACATCCAGATAACTGGCCGTGCCCTTCCACGGGCAGACGGTGCGGTGGTCACTTTTCCTGAAGTACTCGGACTTGAGCGAAGACTCGGGGAAATAATGATTGCCTTCGACGACAACCGTATCGTCACTTTCGGCCAGAATCCTGTCCATCCAGATCGCACGCATGAATGTCTCCTGCTTGATTGTCGCAACACAGGATCCGGCCAGCCAACGCCCGCAGGATCCGATGAATCGCCACTTTGCTCACGCACCAGTGCAAGACCCTTTTGCTGAAGCCTCGCAGGCACCCGGGCATTATGTGGATTATGGTGAGGGCGCGCACAGCAGAGCCGGTAGGAGAGAATTCATGACCAGGGAATGGCGGGGGATGGCCACGAATGCCTGGTTGCTGTGCGTCGTCCTCATGGCATAGAGCACGCGGGCAGCGAATTGGATTCAGACGGATCGTACGGCCCCCGCAGCCTGATGCAGCGCTATGCGGACTTCTGGCAAGTCACCGCGGATGCGCTCGACTACGCCATGGCCGTGTCCGAGCGGCATGACCCTGCCCTGCGATCCGCACTGCTGAACGCCTACCGCGAGCTCGATGCCTATCCCGACGTGCGCATCGCACTGAGCGGATACCGCGCGCTCGGCATGCGCGTGGCGGTTTTTTCCAACGCCACCCAGCCGATGCTGCACGAGGCCCTGGCAGCGGCCCGACTCGACGATCTGGTCGACACGATTTATTCGACGCACGTGCTGGGCATCTACAAACCGGCCGTGCGGGTTTATGAGGCCGCCGCCGAGGCCTTCGGCGTGCCGCCGCATGCCATCGCGTTTCATTCATCCAACAGCTGGGATGCCGCCGGTGCGGCGTCCTGCGGCTGGGCTGCCCTGTGGATCAACTGAGCCGGACGGCCTCCCGAGTATCCGTGGACACCGGGTCCCGCTGTCGCGGATCCGGGCGCGGCACTGAACCGTGTTCGTGCAGCAGCCATGCCACCGCCAGCATAGCCGACGTGAATACGGGCCCCCGCCCGGCGTGAAGCCCGATGCACGCGTATACCAGGCAATCGCCTCGTCGTAGTCGGCGACCAGCAGCGCCAGCGCGCCAAGAGGCTGTTTCATCTCTTTCGGCCGAATCATGCAAGAGACAATGACTTGCTATTGCGCAGGAATTCTTCGATTTGACCGGCGGGAACCGCGGGGCTGAACAGGAACCCCTGGATCGCGTCGCATCCGAGCGAGCGCAGCAGCCTTGCCTGTTCAACGGTTTCCACACCTTCCGCGACCACCTGCATGTTCAGCGAATGCGCCAGCGAGATGATCGTGGACACGATGCTCAGGTCGTCGGGGTTGCTGGGCATGTTCGCGATGAACGCCTGATCGATCTTCAAGGTGCCGACCGGCAGCTTGGCGATATAGCTGAGCGAGGAATAGCCGGTACCGAAATCGTCGATAGCCACTTCCACACCCATTTCCCGGATTGCCTGCAGCTTGTGGATATTCGCCACGATGTCGCGCATCACCAGGCTCTCGGTTATCTCCAGTTCCAGCCTGTCGGCCACATCCCGGTCGCCCTTCACCACGCGCTCGATCATGCCGACGAAATCATCCTGTTGCAGCTGAATCGGGGAGACATTGACCGCAACCCGCGGGGAGAGCAGTCCCTTTGCCTGCCATGCCAGGGAATCCGCTACCGCTTGTTCCAGCGCCCACTGCCCGGCCTCCAGGATCATTCCGGTTTCCTCGAGCAAGGGAATGAACTGCAGCGGAAACACCAGACCGCCCTCCGGATCGTCCCAGCGCAGCAACGCTTCCAGGCCGCTGATCCGCCCGCTGTCCAGATCGACCTTGGGCTGGTAGTGCAGCACCAGCTGTCCCTGTTCCAGCGCGCGGCGCAGCTTGTTTTCGAGCAACAGTTTGCTGGCGACCAGCGCATTGAACGCAGGGGCGTAGAACAGGTATCTGTCGCCGGAAAGCTTGGCCTTCTTCAGCGCGGCCTCGGCATTGCGCAAAAGGGATTCGATATCCCCTCCGTCGACGGGATAGGACGCCACCCCGGCCCGCGCCGAAACGCGCAGGTCCTGTCCGTTGACCCGGAACGGTTGATCCTGGATCCCGGACAAGATCCCCCCCAGAACATGGGCGATGTTCGGGCCGTTATCGTCATGACGGATGGCAATGCCGAACAAGTCGGCCGAAAAACGGGCAAGGACGTCCGTTTCGCCGAGTATGCCCTGCAGCCGCTGCGTGATCTGCCGCAACAGGTCGTCGCCGGCCTGCCGGCCCAGAGTCTCGTTGATGCTGCTGAACCGGTTGAGGTCGAGCATGATCACGGAAAAAACCTCGCCGGTGCGGTGTGCGCGGTGGATCTTCTGCGTGACCCGATCCAGGTACAGGGTCCGGTTCGGCAAGCCGGTGACGGCATCGTAATAGGCGAGATAATCCAGACGCTGCACTTTTTCGAGGTGATCCAGCGCGAACGAAATATCGCCGGCCATCTCGATCAGCAGCCGCATCTCCTCCTCGTCGAAAACGTTCGCCTCCGGCGCATAGAGCACGAATACGCCGACCGGCCGGTCGGCCAGCAGCAGCGGGAACACTGCCACCGAACGATAGCCGCGCTGCAACGCCTCGGCACGCAGCGATTGCATGGCTTCGTCCGTGGCGATGTCGTTGCAGACGACCGGCTGACGCCGGGTCAGGGCACGTGCCGTCAGTTGATAATTCCCCGGCGCGCCTTCCGTGACGGCCAGGTTGATCCGGGCCAGGTATCCGTCGTCGCGGCCGGCCTTGGCAACCGGGGCGATCTGCTGCGTGTCCGTGTCAAGCATGCCGATCCACGCGAAAGCGAACTTGCCGTGCTCCACCGCGATGCGGCAGGCTTCGTCAAAGAGTTCCTGCGGCTCGCGCACGCGCACGATCGTCGTGTTGATGCCGCTGAGTACGCTGTAGATGCGGTTGAGCCGCACGATTCTCGCCTCGTACGCCTTGCGCTCGGTGATGTCGCGTCCGGTGGTGGACATATACGCCAGCGATCCATCCGGGTGCTTGTGCGCAATGATCACTTGCAGAACGGGCACTTCGCTGCCGTCGTGCCGCAGAAATGCCGTTTCCCCGCTCCAGGTGCCGTGGCTGATGGCATGCGGGATGCCTTCTTCCAGCACCCGCTTGCCCGCCCATTCGGGATGGCGGTCCTTGATCCGCTGCGTGGAGAGCCCGTCGACTTTTTCGGCTCCCAGCATCTGCAGGCCTGCCTGATTGAGATACAGAAAGCGGCCATCCGGGCTTGCCGTGCCCACCAGATCGGGCGTGGCCTCGATGATTGCCACCAGCCTTGCCTGTTCTTCCTGGATGCGCTTGCGCCGGGCGATTTCCGCGGTCAGCGCCGCGGTTCGCTCTTCCACCAGTTGCTCCAGATGTACATGCAGCCGGGTACGCTCCAGCGCGACGCCCACCTGGTGTCCGACACCGAACAGCGTCTCCAGATCGTCGTCCTTGAACAACCCCTGATCGGACCCGACCAGGTTCATGATCCCCAGGATGCGCTCGCCACTCCACAACGGCACGCTGGCGTGATAGCGCAGGCCGCACGTGTCGCCCTTGGCGCGCTTCAGCCGTTCGCACACCAGGCTGTTGCTGACATGATCGAGCTTGCCCGCGATAAAGCGGCGCCGGCAATCGCACAAGCCATCCATCGCGCCCTCGACCTGCAATGCCGGGGGCAGGTTGCACACCGCTGCCGTGCGGAAAACATCGTTCTCCCACAGGGAAATCCATCCTGCCTGCACCCGCGGCAGTTCCATCGCATGCTCCAGCGCCTGGTCGCACACTTCGCGCTCGGTCGCTGCGCGATTCAGCCCTTCGGCGATATGGTAGAGGCCAGTCAGGGTGCCGTTCGAGTCGGCCAGTTCCCGCTGGCGCGCCTTGAGTTCCTCGCCGATGTGGACGGCTTCCTCGTAAACGGAGATCAGCAGGTCCACGATCTGCTGCCGCTCGGCGGTGATGAAATGCGTTTGTCCGCCGAGATAGATTTCCACCCCCATCTGCATCTTCTGGTTCTTGCGCAGCTCGTTGTTCATCAGCAGGTAGTCGACCCGCGCAAGCAGGTAGCGATCCTCGTACGGCTTGCGGATGAAGTTGTCGGCGCCGCACTCCAGCCCCCGCATGATGTCGCGCACGTCGGACAGCGTGGTGAGCAGGATCACCGGCACGTCCCTGAGCTTGTCGTCGTGCTTGATTTCCCCGCACAGCGCGAAGCCGTCCATTTCCGGCATCATGACATCGCTCACGATCAGTGCCGGCTTGTGCTGCCGGGCCGCCGCCAGAGCCTGCTTGCCGTCGGGCGCGACCACCACCGCGTAGCCGTGTTCCTCCAGCAGGTACTGCAACTTTTCCGCCTGGGTCGCACTGTCCTCGGCGACGAGAATTTCGATGCGCTTGTTTTTGTTCTTTCCTGATTTCATACCCGCGCTCCTTACCTTCCCCGATGGTTCGCCAGGTTCACCAGCACCGCGGCAATCTTGTCCGGGGGCAGCACAAGCATCGCCGCGTCGAGCCTGATCGCCTCGCCCGGCATGCCGTGCACGGCCGAACTGGCTTTATCCTGGACGAAGGTGACCGCCCCCTTTTCCTTCAATAGCCTCAGCTCCCCCGCGCCGTCGCGCCCCATGCCGGTAAGCAGCCCGGCGACGGCATCGCATCCATAGACCTCGGCGACCGAACGGAACAGAGTCGAAACCGACGGTCGCATTCCGTTCTCGGGTTCGTCCCTGGTCAATACGATCTTCCCTGCACAATCTACCTTCATTTGGCGTTCGTCGGGTGCGATGTAGACGTGGCCGGGCAACATGAGCTCGCCGTGGGTGGCGAGATGCACGGGCAGACTGGCGGAGCGTGCCAGCCATTCGATGAACCCCCGCAGGAATCCGACCGTCATGTGCTGGACGATCAGGACCGGCACCGGAAAATTTTTTGGCAGCGCCGCCAGGATCGCCTCGATCACGGGCGGGCCGCCAGTCGAGGCGCCAAGCACGACGATCCGCACCTTCGCCGATTCATGCGTCAGGCCCATCTGCGCCGAAGCTGCATACGCCGGCTTGCCGCCAGCCATGGCCTGGCGCCGTGCCCGGGGCCAGCGCCGCACCACCTTGACTTCCGACATCGATTTCACCGTCTGCACCAGATCCCGCGCCGTCGCCTCGTGCAGCGGATGGCCGATGCCCGCCGGACGGCATAACACCGCCAGCGCACCGGCCTCCAGGGCATCGAACGTCGTGGCCACCTCCTGCGGGTCGGTACTGCCGCTGACGATGACGATGGGCAGCGGATCGGTTTCCATGATGCGCCGCGTGGCTTCCAGCCCGTCCATTTTCGGCATGTGGATGTCCATCGTGATCACGTCGGGGCGATGGCGGCGCACCGCTTCGAGCGCCTCCTCGCCATCGCGCGCCGTACCGACTACCCGGATATCGGGGTCCGCGCTCAAGATGTGAACGAGGAAATCGCGCACCACGGGCGAGTCTTCCACCACCAGAATCCTGATCATGCCTTCCTCTTGCTAAAAGGGACCCCGAATAACCTGGCTCTTGGCGCTGGGAACGCACCGCAGGAGCGCGCTTGCGCGCGATGCTCTTGCTCTGGCCAAGCCAAAAGCATCGCGACTGAAGTCGCTCCTACAGTCACCCCCCACAGCATCGCGCACAAGTGCGCTCTACCAGTCAGGGTTATTCGAGGCGCCCTGCTAAATCAATCGCCCGACAATCTCCAACAGGTTGCTTTGATCGAAGCTGCTTTTCACGATGTAGGCGTTGGCGCCGACGTCGACCCCCCGTTCACGATGCTCGCGCGATCCCAGCGCCGTAACCAGCACCACCGGCAGCTCGGAAAGTTGCTTGTCGGCGCGCACCTTGGCGGTGAGCTCGAAACCGTCCATGCGCGGCATTTCCACGTCGCACACGATCAGGTCGAATGTTCCGGTCTTGAGCGTAGCGTAGCCGTCGGCGCCATCCACCGCGGTGGTGACACGATAACCCGCCAACTCCAGGATGTTCTTGAGCAGCGAGCGCGAGGTGATCGAGTCTTCCACGATCAGGATGGATCGCTGTTCGGCCGCGGCGGGTTGTCCCGCCGGCAGCTGCTGCGCAGGCGCAAGCGGCGCAGCCGATGCGCGCTGCACGGCCGATTGCCGACAGGCGGCTTGCAGCAGATCGGGAACGTTCAATACCGGCACCACCTGACCGGTTCCCAGCACGCTCGCCCCGGCGACGTTGCGCACATGCGCCAGTGGCCGGCCGAGCGGTTTGACCAGTACCGCCTGCTCACCGAGGATCTCGTCCACGCGAAAGGCGATGCGCGTGGAGCCCAGCCCGAGCACAAGCACCATCGCGCTGCCCGCTGGCTTCTCTGCCGCGCGCGGACGCGGCAACTCCAGCACGTCGCCGAGCCATGCCAGCGAAACCGCCTGGCCATCGACGGGAATGGTCTCGCGGTTTTCCACCGTCCGGATGTCTTGTCCGGCCACCCGCATCGCCCGCTCGACGTTGGCGGCGGGAATGACGAAAAGCTGTCCGCCCGCACGAACCAATACGCCCCGGAAATTGGCCAGCGTCAGCGGCAGGACGATCCGGAAGGTCGTGCCGGCATCGGGCTGCGACTCGATCGCGATACTGCCGCCCAGCCGCTCGACTTTTTCGCGCACGATCGCGAGGCCCAGCCCACGCCCGGAGACATCGGTGATGATGGCGCTGGTGCTGACGCCGGACTGGAAAACGAGTGCCAGTGCCTCCGCTTCGCCGAGTCGCTGTGCGTCCTCGACGGAAACGATGCCCAGCTCGCCGGCCGCCACCTGCACCCGGGCCGCATCGATGCCGGCGCCGTCGTCGGCCACGAGAATCTCCACCTTGCCGCTGTCTTGGTGCGAGATCGCCAGGGTGATCGTTCCGTGCGGCGGCTTGTGCCGGGCTTCGCGCACCGACGGCTTTTCGATGCCGTGATCGATGCCGTTGCGCAGCAGATGGATGAGCGGATCCTTCATCGCATCCAGAATCCGCCGATCGACTTCGATCTCGCCGCCGCGAATCTCCAGTTCCACCCGCTTGCCCTGCCCGCGGGCCAGCTCGCGAACGAAGCGCGGGAGAATCTCCAGCAGCGACGCGAACGGCAGCAACTGCATCTGCTTCACGTCGTGCAGCAGGCCGTCGGCCATGCCGGCCAGCATGCGCTGATCGTGCTCGGCGGACCGGTTCAGCCGCAGCAGCCGGTCCTCCAGCATTTTCATGTGCAGTTGCTCGGCATCCAGATACTCGAGCAGCCGGGAAAACTCCTGCCCTGTGCGCATTGAGCCGTTGGCCTTGGCGTCGCCGTTGTCGGCGTGCCGCAGCTCTTGCGGTGCGGGCCGCAGCGAGCGCCCGATCAGCCGCAACGTCGGCTGCATGCGCTGGCGCTGCTTTTTCCAGACCGCCAAAGTCGCAGCAGTTTCGCGCAGTTCGCGGGCACGCTGGCCCGCCGCCAGACGCGGCACCAGCAACTCCTCGACCTGGCGCATCACCGTATCGAGTTTCGCCGTGGAAATCCTGACCGTCCCGGCTACCAGGTCGGGGGCCATCGGCGGCGTGCGCGCAGCGGTGCGCGCGACAGGCGCGACGGGCGTTTCGGGATCGGACGACATCCCTCTCGATGCATCGTCGAGCCGTCGAATCAATGCCGCCAGCAGCGGCTGGGGCACACCGGCATCCGTGGCAAGCAACCTGCCCAGGGCATCGACGCTCTGGTGCAGAAGATCGAACAACGGCGGCGAAACATCCAACCGCCCGCCCTTCAACGCGGCAAACAGGTTTTCCAGCGACTGGCAAACCGACTCGATCGGCGCGAGATTCACGGCCCGGGCGGCACCCTTGAGGCTGTGCACTTCGCGGAATACCGTTTCGAGGGATTTCGCCCGCTGTGCTCCCGCGGGCGTTTTCTCCAGCGCCAGCAGTTCCGACGACATCGCCTTGAGGTGTTCGTCCGCCTCGACGCGGAAGGTCACCAGGAGTTTTTTCAGCAGCTCGTCGTTGTTCTTGGCCATGACCTTGTTCCGCCGCGCGGGTTCGACAGGCTCCTCAGTTCCCGATCATGTCGCCGAGCCGCTGTCCCAGTTCATGCAGGCCCTGCGCCGCAATTTCCGCCTGTCGGGTTCCGGCGACGTTCTGGGTGCTGGCCTGTTTGATGCTCTCCATCGCCATGACCACCTGATCCATGCCCACCATCTGCTGCTGGCTGGAGGCGGCTATCTGGGTGGCCGCCTGCGCCGCCTCATGGATACTCTCGGCAAGCAGGCGGATGGACTCGCCGGTCTCCCCGGTCTGCTTCACGCCGGCCTCCACCGCCTTGCTGCCCTGCTCGGTAGCCAGCACTGCGGCGGAAGTGGCCTTCTGGATGTCGCCCAGGATGGTGCGCACCTGGCCCGTGGCCTGCTTGGATTGCTCGGCGAGGCTTTTGATCTCCTGCGCCACCACGCCGAAGCCCTTGCCCTGCTCGCCGGCACGGGTGGCCTCGATCGCGGCGTTCACCGCGAGCAGGTTCGATTGCTCGGCCAGGCCGTTGACGGTGGCGATGATCTCGCCGATTGCCTGGCTCTGCTCGGAAAGCCGCACGATGCTCTCGGCGATGAACTGCATCTGTTCCTGGATGTGGTGCATCCCCTGCACCGCTTCCAGAACCGACTTGCGGCCGGTCTGGGAAACGTTCGAGGCCTTCTGCGCGCTGTCGGAAACGTACTTCGCCTTCTGGCTCGCCAACTGCGCGGTCTGCTTGACCTCCTCCACCGTGGCCGTGGTCTCGGTCACGGCAGCCGCGGTCTCGGCCGCACCGGCGGCCACCTGCGTGGTGGTGGCGAGGATTTCGGATGCCGATGACGACAGCTGGTTGATGCTTTCCCGCAGTTGGCGGGTAATCGTGCGGGTGACCAGAAAACCCACCAGCACCAATACCGCGAAAGCGAGCGGAACGCCGTAAGCGATGGTGGAAATCGTGGTCCGCGAACTGGCCTCTGCCGCGGCATCGCGCTGTTCCAGCAACGCCTTTTCTGCGCCGCCCATTTCGGCGATCGCCTTTCGAATGTCGTCCATGACTTTTTTTCCCGTGTCCGTCTGCATCACCTGCAACGCGGCATCGAATCCCTTGTCCTTGCGCAATTCGATCGTTTTCTCGAGTTCGGCGAACTTGGCCGCAATCAGCGGTTCGAGCGCATCGAGACGCTGCTGCTGATCGGGGTTGTCCTGCGTCAGGCGCCTGAGATTTCCGAGTGCCTTGCCCACATCTGCCTTCCCGGCATGGTACGGCTGCAGATAACTTTCGTCGCCGACGATGATGTAGCCACGTTGCCCGGTTTCGGCATCCTTCATGGCCGAAAGCACGTCGTCAAGATTTTCGAGTACCTGATAGGTGTGCACTCTCCACTGCGCGGCTTCGATCAAGCCGCTGGTGTTCCGCCAGGAAACCACACCCAGAACGGCCAGAATGAGTAGTGCCAGTACATACCCGGCCCCGATCTTTGTTCCAACGGACCATTTCATAGGATTGTCCCTTCGATTGGATGGAAGTTGGCGTCTTCAGGCTATCGGCAAAATCTTCCCGGCGATACCTTCGTCTGCCAGAAGCTTTCCGGCATCGAGAACCACCAGCCGCCCGGCAGTCACCCCCTGCAGATAATCTTCACGGATACCCGTGAGCGTGGGCAGTGCCGGCTGGATGTCGGCCAGCGGAACATGGCGCACGCCGACGATGGCATCCGCCAGGATGCCGAAGAGCATGGTGCCGGAATGCAGCACGATGACCTTGTCGAGATCGGTCAACCCTTTCCCGGGCAGATCGAAGAACGTCTTCAGGTCGATGACGACGAGAATCTCGCCGCGCAGGTTGACGATGCCGAGTACGAATCGCGGCACGCACGGCAGCGGCGCGAGGTTTTCCAGCGGAAAGACCTCGCGGACATAGCGCGATTCCACCGCATATCGCTCATGGGCAAGCATGAATTCCACGATCTCGATGCGCTCATCGGCAAGCTCTGCCGGTACGGGTTCCGCGGCCAGCGCCAACGCCCTCGCTTTCAGGATCTGTTTTGCCTGCTCGGCGGACGGCGCCCAGCCGTGTTCGATGGCGATGCGGACCGCTTCCAGTCGTCGCTCGATCCCGCGCCAGTCGATGGCCGCCGTTTTTTCGCTGTTTTCCGACCCTGGTCGGTTGGCGTTCATGCCCGCTCCTGTCGTGTCTCGGTGGTCGTGCGCGGCAGGCTCGCGCATAGCGAGCCGATGATCTCGGCGAGTCGGCCAGCGGTCAGCCCGTCCGATGCGGGGAGGGGCTCGTCGTGCGGATGCACTTGCAGCAACGTCAGCGCATTGTCGAAATGCCGCTGCGCCTCGCGATGCCGGCTTTGCGACAGGCACACACTGCCCAGCGCGAAGTGCGCGAGCACGAAATCCGGGGCCAGATAGAGCGTGCGCAGCAGCGCCTCGACGGCGGCATCGCTCTGCCCCTGTTCCAGCCGGACAGTGGCAAGCAGATACTGGCTGGCCGGATCGAGCTTGTCGGCCGCGATGGCTTGCTCGCACCACTGCGCCGCCTCGGCCAGCTTGCCCTGGTCGGCGCAGACCCGCGCCATGCGCAACGGCGCTGCACCGGCACTCTCCTCGTACGCAGCGGCTTCGCCTGATGGCGGTTCCGCGCGATCCGGGCCCGGTGGCGCGGCATGCCACGCGATGGCCGGCGCGACACCCGCAACAAGCGGTTGCGGCGGTGGCGCCGCAGCCGGTAATGGCGTGTGTGCGAGCTTGCGGTAGAGGACCGCTCCGGCAAACTCGACGGCGGCGAACCGGGAAAACAGGCGGGTCGAAGTTTCCGCCGGGCTGACGATGAGCCAGCCGCCTTCGACCAGCGAGCAGCGGAGGTTTTCGACGACTTTCTTCGCCTGCGCCACGGTGAAATACATCAGCACGTTGCGGCAAAAAATCACATCCATCGCGTTCGTGTTGTTCGTCAACGAGGGGTAGATGTCGTCGGCAAGGTTGAGATAGGAAAACGTCACCCGATGGCGGAGGGGTTGCTTGATTTCGAAACGCGAATTTTTCGCAGGGTCGAAATAACGCTCGCGCAGCCACGCCGGCGTGGCGCGAAACGACCATTCGCCGTATATCCCTTGCGCTGCCTTGCGCAGGAACGCCGGATTGATGTCGGTAGCCAGGATGGTCGCGCCGCATTCCGCGCCATGCGGGTTCAGCCGGTCGAGCAGCATGGCGATCGAGTATGCCTCCTCGCCCGTACAGCAACCGGCGCTCCAGATGCGCAGCGGGCGTGTGGCGCGCGCCTGCAGCCGCTCCGGAAGAACGTGCTGTTCGAGTATCTCGAAGCAGCGTTCGTCGCGAAAAAAATACGTCTCGCCCACGGTCAGATGGGCAGCAAGAACTTCGATCTGGTTACGTGTCAGAGGCCCCTCCAGGAGCCAGCGCGCGCACGACGGCGCATCCGGCATGCCGAACACCGGCGCAGCGGCAGCGATGCCCTTCTCGAGATCGCCCCAACGCTCTTTCGGAAAGTGCAGGCCGGTCCGTGCAGCGAGCATCGTGCTCAGCCGGGACAACAGCGGGCGGGAAAACACGGGGCGCACACACCACCTCACAAGGCTTCCAGCGCCTGATCCAGGAAATTTTCTTCTTCCAGCGAAAGGAATGCGTCCAAGTCATGGACGAGAATCAATCCGTCCTCGCGCTTGATGATGCCCGTCAGATTTTCAGTCGCCGAAACGATGCTCTGCGGCGCAACCAGCTCCCGCTCGGAACACTCGACGACATCCGTCACGGCATCCACAGCCAATGCGACCGCACGTCGCGCCGTGTGCACAACGACAAGCTGATCACCCGGACCGATTTCCCGTTCGGGAAGGCGAAACCGCCGGCGCAAGCTGATGACCGGCAGGACTTGCCCCTGCACGTTGACGATGCCAAGCACGACGTCGGGCGCCTTCATCAGCAGGGTGATCTGCACCATGCTGACTACCCTGTGTACCGCCGACAGCTGCAAGGCATAGCGTTGGTCCCCCAGAATAAAAACCACGTATTGATCGGTCATCTCGATTGAGCTCCGATGGATTGAGTACCGGGCATCGACGTTGACCACAACGACGCCGGCGATCCTGCTTGACGGTAGTACCCTCCGACGATATTGGCATATGCTGATTGGCCGTATATCCGTGACGCACATCACACTCTGTCGGAAATCTCGAACAACCCGGTTCCTGGCGCGCAGGGGCCCACCCTGTGGGTGAAAACATGCTGCGATGCGACCCGTGAGCGCGCACAAGGTGCGCTCCTACACCTGCTGCTTGTCTCAGGTTCATAACAAGCAGTTCCCGCAGTGCACCGGATGGTGCGGCGTCCACAGGCTGCCCTGTCCGGTCCAGTGTGGACGGCCAGCGAAGATCTTGCGGCAATAAGCCACGTCCGTGGCGGGCATACAGGGGGACTTTGTTCATGCTGCAACGCACTAAATACGGTAGAGTATGGGCATGCAACTGAATCTGCCCAATCCCCATGCCGTCGCGTACCGCTACCCCATGCTGCCGCCGCGCAGCAGCGAGCGTTTCGCGTATGCGGCACAGTCACCGGTGCTGCAAGGTGAACACGTGTACATCGATGACGGTCGCGAACTGCACCTGCGCCCGATCGCCGCCAGTGATGTCGCCGCGATACAGCGCTGCTTCAGCCGGCTCTCGCCGGAAGTCATTCGCCGCCGCTTCCTGCATCCGATGTCGGAGCTGCCCGATTCCATGGCGCAGCGGCTGTGCCGGATCGACCCTGAACTCGAATCGGCCTATGTGCTGATGGACGAGAGCGTCAGCCCCGCCGAGATGCGCGGTGTCGGCCGCATCTATGTGGACAAGGCGACCGACAGCGCGGAGTTTTCGGTACTGGTGGAACAGGACTGGACCCACCACGGCCTGGGCGCCTTCCTGATGCAGCGCCTGGTCGATGACTGCCATCGCCGCAACCTCAGTGAGCTGTGGGGCTACGTGCTGATGGAAAACAGCCCGATGCTGCACCTGTGCCACGAGCTGGGCTTCCGCCAGCGCCTGATTCCGGACGAACCGGGCACCGAGCTGATTTCGCTGCAACTCTGATCGTCCCAGCCCCCCCACAGCCCCGGTCAACCGGGGCTGTCGCGTTACACTTGCACGCTTTCCCCGGCGCGGAACGACGATTGCGCCATGAGCACGCGCCCCCCCATGCCCAGCCTGATCCCGCATCCACCCCTGCCCACCACCCCCAAGCAGCGCCGCTACTGGACCCCGCCACACGGTTCGGCCAGGGCGCTGCTGATCGCCGAAGTGGCGCGCACGCATACGGGCCTGCTGGTGGCGGTAACCCGCGACACCCAGCGCGCGCAGGCGCTGGAGGCGGAGCTGAAGATCTACGCCGGCGGCTTGCCGGTGCTGCATTTCCCGGACTGGGAAACCCTGCCCTACGACGTGTTCAGCCCGCTGTCCGAAATCGTCTCGCAGCGCATCGCCACGCTGTACCGGCTGCCCGGCGTGACACGCGGCGTGCTGGTAGTGCCGGTCGCCACCTTGATGCAACGGATCGCCCCGCGCTCGCACATCGCCGATAGCAGCCTGGTGCTGGCCAGGGGCCAGAAGCTGGATCTGGCGCACGAAAAACGGCGACTGGAATCGTCCGGTTACCGCAACGTGCCGCAGGTGGCCGAGCCGGGCGACTTTGCCGTGCGCGGTGCACTGCTGGACATCTTTCCGATGGGCACCGCCGAGCCGTACCGCATCGAGCTGTTCGACGACGAAGTGGATTCGATCCGCAGCTTCGATCCGGAAACCCAGCGCTCGCAGCAGCCGGTGGACAAGGTCGAGCTGCTGCCGGCGCGCGAGTTTCCGCTCACCGACGAAGCGGCGAAAACCTTCCGCGCCAATCTGCGCGAACGCTTTCCGATCGACGTGCGCCGCTGCACGCTGTACCAGGACATGAAGGAAGGCGTGACGCCCGGCGGCATCGAATATTATTTGCCGCTCTTTTTTGAGAGTCCGCACAAGGATGTGCGGGCTTCTGCGAGGGATTCGCATGATGGCACCGCCACGCTGTTCGACTACCTCGCCGACGATGCGCTGTTCGTCATGGGCGAAGGCGCGGTCGATGCCGCCGAACAATTCTGGACGCAGACCGCCGAACGCTACGAGCAGCGCGCACACGACATCGAACGCCCGGTGCTGCCGCCGGCCGAGCTGTACCTGACGCCGGAGCAATGGCGCGAACAGCTCAACCGGCGGCTGCGCATCGAAGTGGTCGACCCGGGCCACCCGCATGCCGTCAGCGTCGGCACCCAGCCGGCGCCGGAGCTGCCGCTCAATCGCAAGGGCGAGGAGCCGGGCACCGCGCTGCGGCATTTTCTGGCCAGCTACAAGGGCCGCGTGCTGATCGCCGCCGATTCGGCCGGCCGGCGCGAGGCATTGATCGAGACGCTGGCGGGCGCGGGGTTGAAGCCCGAGAACGTCGAAAGCTGGTCGGCTTTTCTTGCTCGTCATCCCGGCGAAAGCCGGAATGACGAACAAAACCTCCCCCGCTTCGCTATCACCATCGCCGCGCTGGAACAGGGTTTCGCGCTGAGCAAACCCGCGATCACCGTACTCACCGAGCGCGAGCTGTACGGCGAGCGCGTGCGCAGCGAACGCGACCGCAAGCGCCGCCGCGGTGCCGCGCGCGATCCGGAAAGCATCGTCCGCGACCTCACCGAGCTGACCATCGGCGCGCCGATCGTGCACGTCGATCACGGCGTGGGGCGCTACCAGGGCCTGGTCTCGATGGATGTGGGCGGCATGGATGGCGAGTTCCTCACCATCGAATATGCCAAGGGCGACAAACTCTACGTGCCGGTGGCGCAACTGGGCCTGGTCAGCCGCTACTCGGGCACCACGCCGGAGCTGGCGCCGCTGCATTCGCTCGGCGGCGATGCGTGGGAACGCGCACGCCGGAAAGCCGCCGAGAAGGTGCGCGACGTGGCGGCGGAATTGCTGGCGATCTACGCCCAGCGCCAGGCACGCGGCGGCGAAGCGATGGCGGTGGACCACCAACTGGTGGAGGAATTCGGCTCCAGCTTCCCGTTCGAGGAAACCCCCGACCAGGCCAGCGCGATCGAGGCCGTGCTGGGCGATCTGGCTGCACCGCGCGCGATGGATCGGGTGATCTGCGGCGACGTCGGCTTCGGCAAGACCGAGGTCGCCCTGCGCGCCGCGTTCGCCGTCGCCACGGCCGGCAAGCAGGTGGCCGTGCTGGTACCCACCACCTTGCTGGCGCAGCAACACTACCGCAACTTCGCCGACCGCTTCGCCGACTGGCCGGTGCGGGTGGACGTGCTGTCGCGCTTCAAATCCGCCAAGGAAGTGAAGGACGCGCTGCAGCGCCTGGCGGACGGCCAGATCGACGTGATCGTCGGTACCCACAAACTGCTGATGCCCGACGTGAAGTTCAAGCACCTCGGGCTGGTGATCGTCGACGAGGAACAACGTTTCGGCGTGCGCCAGAAAGAGCAGCTGAAAAAACTGCGTGCCGAAGTCGACCTGCTCACCATGACCGCCACGCCGATCCCGCGCACGCTGAACATGGCGATGGCCGGCCTGCGCGACCTGTCGCTGATCGCCACGCCGCCGGCGCATCGCACCGCCGTGCGCACCTTCATTTCCGCATGGGACCCGGCCACCATCCGCGAGGCGCTGCAGCGCGAGCTGTCGCGCGGCGGCCAGGTGTACTTTCTGCACAACGAGGTCGAGAGCATCGAGCGCACCGTGCGCGAGATC
>DATKVA010000038.1:0-13550 GCA_035530315.1 Rhodanobacter sp.
GCCGTCGATGGCCAGGTTCATCGCGTTCTTCTCGCGGAACTCGGCCATCTTCTTCTCGTCGTCGCAGTGCACCCAGCGCGCGGTGCTCACCGTGACCGGCTCGAAGCTGGCGTCGACGTTGTATTCGTCCTTCAGCCGGTAGGCCACCACGTCGAACTGCAGCACGCCGACCGCGCCCAGGATCAGGTCGTTCGACATCAGCGGGCGGAAGAACTGGGTGGCGCCTTCCTCGCTCAACTGCGCCAGGCCCTTCTGCAGCGCCTTCATCTTCAGCGGGTCGCGCAGCCGGGCGCGCCGGAACAGCTCGGGCGCGAAGTTGGGGATGCCGGTGAAGTTGATCGCCTCGCCTTCGGTGAAGGTATCGCCGATGGTGATGGTGCCGTGGTTGTGCAGGCCGATCACGTCGCCGGGGTAGGCGGTTTCCACGATTTCGCGGTCGCTGGCCATGAAGGTCAGTGCGTTGGCGATGCGCACTTCCTTGCCGGTGCGGGTCTGGATCATCTTCATGCCGGCGTTGTAGGTGCCCGAGCACACGCGCATGAACGCCACCCGGTCGCGGTGCGCCGGATCCATGTTCGCCTGGATCTTGAACACGAAGCCGGTCAGCTTTTCCTCCTCCGGTTGCACCGTGCGGGTCAGCGTGCCGCGCGGGCGCGGCGAGGGCGCATGCTCGACGAAGAAATCCAGCAGCAGCTGCACGCCGAAGTTGTTCACCGCCGAGCCGAAGAACACCGGTGTCTGCCGTCCGGCGAGGTATTCGTCCATGTCGAACGCGGGTGCGGCGCCCTGCACCAGTTCGAGTTCCTCGCGCAGCTCGCGCATCGCCTCGTCGCCGATCTTCTGCAGCAGGCCAGGTGCGTCGAGACCCTGGAAGATGGTCGAATCCTGCCGGGTGAAATTCTTGCCCGGCTCGAAGATATGCACCTCGTCCAGCACCAGGTGATACACGCCCTTCAGCCGCTTGCCCATGCCGATCGGCCAGGTCACCGGCGCACAGGCGATGCCGAGCACCGACTCCACCTCGTCCATCAGCTCGATCGGTGAGCGACCCTCGCGGTCGAGCTTGTTGATGAAGGTCATGATCGGCGTGTCGCGCAGCCGGCACACCTCCATCAGCTTGATCGTTCGCTCCTCCACGCCCTTGGCGCAGTCGATCACCATCAGTGCCGAGTCCACCGCGGTGAGCACGCGGTAGGTGTCCTCGGAGAAGTCCGCATGTCCGGGCGTGTCGAGCAGGTTGACGATCTTGCCCTCGTACGGGAACTGCATCACCGACGAAGTCACCGAGATGCCGCGCTCCTTCTCCAGCGCCATCCAGTCGGACGTCGCATGCCGCGCCGCCTTGCGCCCCTTCACCGAGCCAGCCATCTGGATCGCGCCGCCGAACAGCAGCAGTTTTTCGGTCAGCGTGGTCTTGCCCGCGTCAGGATGGCTGACG
This sequence comes from Rhodanobacter sp., assembly GCA_035530315.1. Taxonomy (GTDB): domain Bacteria; phylum Pseudomonadota; class Gammaproteobacteria; order Xanthomonadales; family Rhodanobacteraceae; genus Rhodanobacter. The sequence goes on from DATKVA010000038.1 coordinate 1,439, forward strand.
ATGGCAAACGTGCGGCGACGACGGGTTTCTTGCAGATGGGTGGACATGGCTGGCGGATCGGCTTGAACGCGAACCGGTAATTGTAGCGTGGATCGGCGGTTACCCGATCCCGCCCTGTGCTAGAGTCAGCGCCGGATATTCCGGCCCTGCCGGAGTGTCCCCATCCCTTGGGGAGTAGCCTGCCTCGTTTCGACGGGGCGTCTTCGTCAACATGCTCGGCTTGTCCTGCCGTGGCGAAGACACCGATCCCGGTTGGCGAGACCAACGGCTGACGGCGCCACTGCGATCGGGCGCGCCGTCGTGCCGTTGCGCCCCGCCCGACCGATCTGGCCCCCCATGAACCCCATCTCCATCGTTCTGCTCGGCTTCGCCATGTCCACCGATGCGTTCGCGGCGGCGATCGGCAAGGGGGCGGCGATGACCCAGCCCCGGTTCGGCCAGGCATTGCGAGCCGGCCTGATTTTCGGCGTGATCGAGGCCATCACGCCGGTGCTCGGCTGGCTGCTGGGCAGGAGCGCCTCGCGCTATATCGAGGCCTGGGACCACTGGATCGCATTCGGCCTGCTGTTGCTGCTGGGCTTGCACATGATCTGGAATGGCCTGCAGCCGGAATCGGATGAGCCGGTCGACGAAGCGAGGAAGCACGGCATCGTCACCCTCGCGATCACCGGCCTGTCTACCAGCATCGACGCGCTGGCCGTAGGCGTGGGGCTGGCCTTCGTCGACACCCCCATCGCCGTGGTGGCTGTGGTGATCGGCTTGTGCACGTTCACGATGGTGACGCTGGGCATCATGCTCGGCCATGTACTGGGCGGCATGGTCGGCAAGCGCGCCGAGGTGATCGGCGGGATCATCCTGATCGGCGTAGGCGCCGCGATCTTGTATCAGCATCTGCGGGCGTGAGTGCGCACAAAGGAAAACCCGGGGATCGCTCCCCGGGTTTTCCTGATCCGCGCCGTTCCGTGAGGCTGGCGCGATGTCGCGGGCGAAGCCTTACTTCGCTTCCTTCTCCATCAGCTTCTCGACCATGCTGGCCGGCACGTCTTCGTAATGATCGAAGATCATGGTGAAGTTGCCGCGGCCGCTGGTGGCGGAGCGCAGGAAGTTGATGTAGCCGAACATTTCGGACAGCGGCACGAAGCCCTGCACGAAGGCCGACGTGCCCTTCTGGCCCTGGTCGCTGATGCTGCCGCGACGCCGGTTGATGTCGCCGATGACGTCGCCCAGGTAGCTGGCCTCGGTGACCACTTCCAGGCTCATGATCGGTTCGAGCAGCTTCGGCTTGGACAGCTTCTGCGCTTCGCGGAAGCACTGGCGACCGGCGATTTCGAAGGCCAGCGCCGAGGAGTCGACGTCGTGGTACTTGCCGTCCACCAGGCGTGCCTTGAAGTCCAGCACTTCGTAGCCGGCCACCTGGCCCTGGCGCGACTCGACCTCGATCGCGTGCTGCACCGCCGGGATGTATTCGCGTGGCACGCGGCCACCGACCACTTCGTCGGAGAACACCACGCCCGAGCCCGGCTCGCCCGGCTCGAAGATGATCTTCACCTCGGCGAACTGGCCCGAACCGCCGGACTGCTTCTTGTGCGTGTAGGTGTGCTCGACCGTCTTGCCGAACGCCTCGCGGAAGCTGACCTTGGGCTTGCCCATGTTCGCGTCCACACCCAGCTCGGTGCGCATGCGGTCGATGGTGATTTCCAGGTGCAGCTCGCCCATGCCCTTGAGCACGGTCTGGCCGGTTTCCTGGTCCACTTCCATGCGCAGCGACGGATCGGCCTTGACCATCTTGTAGAGCGCGGTGGACAGCTTGTCGACGTCGTTGCGGGTCTTCGGCTCGACCGACACGCTGATCACCGGGTCGGGGAAGCGCATGCGCTCCAGCAGCGCCGGGTGTGCCGGGTCGCTCAGCGAATCACCGGTCTCGGTGTCCTTCATCGAGACGAAGGCACAGATGTCGCCGGCGCGGACTTCATCGATTTCCCTGGTGGCATTGGCCTGCACTTCCACGATGCGTCCCACGCGCTCCTTCTTGCCGCGGGTGACGTTCTGCAGGGTGTCGCCCTTCTTGATCACGCCCGAATAGATGCGGCAGAAGGTCAGCGTGCCGAACTGGTCGTTGATCACCTTGAACGCCAGCGCGCGCGCGGGCGCGTCATCGGTGACTTCCTGCTCGCCGATGACGTTGCCGTCTTCGTCCACCATCGAGATGCCGCCGTTCTCGCCGGGGTAGGGCAGGTAGTCGACCACTGCATCCAGCAGTTGCTGCACGCCCTTGTTCTTGTACGACGAACCGCACAGCACCGGCACCAGCGCACCGGTGACCGTGCCCTTGCGGATGCACTGCTTGAGCAGCGCCGGATCGAATTCGCCGGTGTTGAGCAGGCGCTCGAACGCATCGTCATCCAGCGCCAGCGCGTGCTCCAGCGTTTCCTCGCGCAGCTTGGGCAGGTTGGCGATCCATTCGTTGTCGGCGGTGGAGGCGAAGTTCAGGCGACCCTTGACCTGGTCGAGCGGCAAGGTTTCCCAGGTGCTGTCCTTGTCGTCGGATGCCCAGATGTAGGCCACGCCGGCGATCAGGTCGGCCATGCCGCAGAACTCGTCGCTGCTGCCCAGCGGAACCTGACACAGCAGCGCGTTGGCGCCAAGGCGCTCGCGGATACCCTTCACGCAATGGCCGAAGCTGGCGCCGATGCGATCCATCTTGTTGATGTAGCAGATGCGCGGCACCTTGTACTGGTCGGCCAGGCGCCAGTTGGTCTCGGTCTGCGGCTCCACGCCGGCCACGCCGTCGAACACCACCACGGCGCCGTCGAGCACGCGCAGCGAGCGGTTCACCTCGATCGTGAAGTCGACGTGCCCGGGGGTGTCGATGATGTTGACCTGGTAACCCTTCCACTCGGTGGACACGGCCGCCGACTGGATCGTGATGCCGCGCTTGCGCTCCTGCTCCAGATAGTCGGTGGTGGTCGAGCCCTTGCCGTCCTTGGTGTCGTGCACGTCGATGATCTGGTGCTTCTTGCCCGTGTAATACAGCACGCGCTCGGTGGTGGTGGTCTTGCCGGCGTCGATGTGCGCGATGATGCCGATGTTGCGATAGAGGCTGAGAGGTTTCTGGCGGGCCACAGGCTGGATTCCGTAAGAGATGTTGGGGTAAGCATGAGCGGGGCAGCTGGCTTGCTGTCCTGCGGGATTCATTGAATGCGCTTGCGGGTTGGCGGCGGGCGGCTGTCAGAGCCCGGACAGACAAGGTGCAGGCGTGCCAAACCCCGAATTATAGCCGGTATGGACGACAATGCCGCGACTCCCCGTTCAGGCCGGGGCGAGGGCGTGGTGCGACGGCTGGCCGGCCGGGTCAGTCCTTGCCGCGGCCGTCCTTCAGCGGCAGGCGGCAAATCGATCGTCGTTCCGCGCCGGCGTGCCCAGCTGGCTCAGCAGGATCGCGGTGCGCACGGTGAAGTCGTTCCAGCACGGCAGCGCGGCGATGGCCAGCCAGTCGGCCCACTCGGGCGAGGCTGCTTGGCCGGTGCGATCCGCAGCGTCCTGCCGGCCGGCGATGATCGCCTGCCGGACTTCGGGCATGCCGCCGAGAAAATGACGCAGCGTGGCCTTGTCGTCCTCGGACAAGCGGCTTGCCGGCGACTCGACCAGCCACTCGCATGCCATTTCCATTTCCCACTGGTATTCGGCGGCGAGGAACCAGCTGAACGCATCGCCTTCGGCGTTGCCGCTGGCGATGGCCCGGGCGTGCTCATGGAATGTCCGCAGCGTGGACGCGAACCGGTCTTCCGCCTCACGGCAGGGCATTTCAGTCATCGCCAGCATGGGTCGATCCTCTCGCGGCAAGTGCCGAACCGTTCGATGGAAACGGTGGCTGCCGGAATTTCTGGATTTAATCCTGCAAGAGCGATGCCAGCGGCTTCCGCGCGCTGCCGTAGGAGCGCACCCTGTGCGCGAAATGCTCTTCGCGGGGATCAAGAGCTTTCGCGCACAGGGTGCGCTCCTACACAGGGCGCGCGGCAAGCCAGGACGCAGAAACGAGCTGTCGCAGCCCGGTGTTCCGGCTGCCGTGAACAGGCCGGCGATGATGGCGTGGGAAGGCAAGCTGCCGGCCAGCATCAGGCAAACGCCTGCGCCGCCACGTCATGAAAACAGGCAGGCCGCTGCCCTGGTGAGCTGCGGATGGACGGGGTGCGTCATGTTCCGTCAGGTACCTGTCGATCAGGCTGCTAGCGTGAAACACTACACTAGTTGGCGCGCAAGGCGGTCAACGCAGCGGTCAGTTGCCTGGTGTCGTAGGGCTTCTGCAGGATTTTTTCGTTGCGCCATGCCTCGGGCAGTATGTTGTCGTCATAGCCGGAGGAGAACACGAACGGAATACCGCGGCGACGCAGCGCCTCGGCAGCGGGAAAGCTGACTTCGCCGGCCAGGTTGATGTCGAGGATGGCCAGGTCGAGCGGCGCGGACTCGGCCAGCTCCATGCATTTGGCCAGGCGCGAGGCCTTCACCACGCGGTAGCCCGACGCGATGAGACGATCCTCCAGCATCATCGCCACCAGCATTTCGTCTTCGGCAAGCAGGATGCAGGGCGCGTTGGTGTCCGCATTCATCGGGAGGCGTTTTCGTCCAGTGGTACATCGATGGTGCAGATGACGCCGTCGCGTGGGAATTCGAGCGTCACCTTGCCATCCAGTTCATACGGCACGCCTTCGCCGATCAGGCGTGAGCCAAAGCCGCGACGCGTGGGCGGCTCGACCGTGGGGCCGCCGGTTTCCGACCATTGCAGGTGCAGCCACGGACGTTCGCAGATCGTGCGTGTTGCCCATGTGACGGTAACTTGCCCCGCGGGCACCGACAGCGAACCGTACTTGCCGGCATTGGTGGCCAGTTCGTGCAGGGCCATGCTCAGTGCCAGAGCATGTTTGGGGTGCAGGTTCAGCTCGTCGCCGTGCAGCTGTACGCGCGCATCGCTCGCGCGCGCGTTGCCGTCGTGCCGGTACGGCGCCAGTTCGTTGTTGATGATGTCGGCCAGCGGCGCACCCTCCCAGGCCTCCCGTGCGAGCAGGTTGTGGGTCTGCGACAGGGCCAGCAAACGCGCCAGAAAGCTTTCCTGGAAGCCCGGCAGATCCGCTGCGCTGGTCAGGGTCTGATGAGCGATGGCCTGCACGGTGGCCAGGGTGTTCTTCACCCGGTGGTTGAGCTCGGCCAGCATCAATTCCATGCGCTGCGCCGCGCGCAGCCGCTCGGTGATGTCGCGCGCGATGAGCTTGCCCGCGATCAGGGTGCCGTCGGGGCTGCGCACCGGCGAATAGCTCATGGCCAGCGGTACCGAAGCACCGTCCGGCCGCACCCAGGTCATCTCGAACTCGGCAAGCCGCTGGGGGCGGTCGTGACTGGCGAAAAACACCTTCGCCCCGGCGGGCGCATCCAGTGGCAGCAGCAGGCTCAACGGCTGGCCGACCACGTCGCCGGCGACCAGGCCGAAAATGCGTTCGGCGCTGGCATTCCAGCTGCTGATCCGTTCGTCCAGCGAGAAACCGAAGATGGCGTCGCGCGAGGAGTTCACGATGGCCGCCATCTGCGCGTGGGCGCTGTTCAGCCGTTGGCTCTCGGTGATGTCGACGAAGGTCAGAACGACGCCGTCGACGACATTGGCGATGGTCAGGTAGGGCCGCATGCGCAGCAGGAACGTCGGCGCTTCGCCGGAGCCGCGCAACAGGCGTTCGGTGACGGTCAGGTGGTGCAGCACGTGCGCCACGTCGCTTTGCAGTTCCGGGTAGTTGATGCGCGGCGAGATCTCGGTGATCGGGCGGCCCTTGTCGCCGTCGCGCAAGTGGAACAGCCCGGTCATCGCCGGTGTGTAGCTGCGGATGTGCAGGTCCCGGTCGAGAAACAGGGTCGCGATGTGGGTGCTGTCCAGCAGGTTGCGGATGTCGCTGTTGACACGGTTCAGCGCCTCGTTCTTGTTTTTGAGTTCCGCGTTGACGGTTTGCAGTTCTTCGTTGATCGACTGCATCTCCTCGGTGGAGGTTTCCAGCTCCTCGTTGGCGGACTGCAGTTCCTCGTTGACCGACTGGTATTCCTCGTTCGCCGATTTCAGTTCCTCGCTGGCCGTTTCGTGCAGATCGACGGCGGTATGCAACTGCGCACGGGTTCGCCGCAATTCGTCCTCCAGCGCCTGGATGCGCGCGAGGTGGCTGCCGCGCTTGCCGCCTGTTGCCGGTTCGGCGGTGTGCGGCGCAGGTTCGAGTTCATCGAAGGCGACCACGCACATCCCGGCCTTGTCATCGTCCTGGGCCAGCGGCTCCACGATCAGGCGCAGCGGCCGTTCATGGCCATGCAGCAGGATGGTCAGCCCCTCGCGGATCACTTGCTGGCCGCTGGCGAACGCCTGCAGCACGGCTGCGCGCACACCAGCGCGCAACGGCTTGTCGAGCAGTTGGAACAGGTTGAGGCTGGCCGCCCCGGCGGATGGCGAGAGATAACGCCCGGTGTCGCCGCCGAAGCGCAGCACGTCGTGGCTGGCGTCGATCACCACGTAGGCCGGCGACCACGGCTCCAGCACCTGGCGTACCTGCTGATCGATCCCGTCATCGATCTGCCGCGTCGAGTCGTGTCTCGCGTGCCCGGCGCTGGGGTCGGGGCGATGTTGCACGTTGGGAAAGTCCCGGGGATGCGTGTGCGCATCCTCCCGGCAAACATACAGCCGCTGCTTCTTGTCCAGTTCGGTAAACAGCCGGGCGTTTTTCGCCAGCCGCTCCGAGGTGCCCAGCAGCAGGAACCCGCCGGGACGCAACGCGTAGTGGAACGACTGCACCAGGCGTTCCTGCAAGTCGTTGTTCAGATAGATCAGCAGATTGCGGCAGGAGACCAGGTCCATGCGCGAGAACGGCGGATCCTTGATCACGCTGTGCGTCGAGAAGATGCACATCTCGCGGATCTGCTTCGACACGCAGTAGCCGTCGCGATCCTTGCTGAACCAGCGCTGCAGGCGTTCGGGCGAAATGCCGATCAACGGTGGGCGGTAACGCCCGGCACGTGCCGCGTCGATCGCCTTGTCGTCGATGTCGGTGGCGAAGATCTTCACCTTCAGGCCGCGTTGCGAGCCCATCGCTTCGCGCAGCAGGATCGCGATGGAATAGGCCTCCTCCCCGGTAGCGCAGCCAGGCACCCAGACCCGTAGCACGTCGTCGCTGGTCTTGTCGGCCACCAGCGCCGGGATCGCGATCGTGCGCAGCACCTCGAAAGCGGCCGGGTCGCGGAAGAACTCGGTCACCCCGATCAGGAACTCGCGGAACAGCAGCTCGTTTTCGTTCGGGTGCTGACGCAGGTAATCGATGTAATCCGTCACGGTTTCGGCCTGCACCACCAGCATGCGACGCTGGACGCGCCGCATCAGGGTCTTTTCCTTGTACTGACCGAAGTGATGGCCGACTTCGGCGTGCAGCAGTTCGCAGATGGTATTGAGGTGTTCCGCGACGTCGCCCCGCACGCCATCGGAACCCTTTTGCCGGTGCGCAGCATGCATTTGTTTCTGATAGGCCAGCAGGCGTGCCGGCATGTCCGCCACCGGCAGCACGGCATCGACCAGCCCGGTAGCCACCGCATTGGCCGGCATGCCGGTCATCGCTTCGTGGTCCGAGCCCGACTGCGCCAGCGCCAGCCCGCCGTGGTCCTTGATCGCACCCACCCCCTTGGTACCATCGCTGCCGCTGCCGGCCAGCACCACGCACACGGCTCGATCGCCCTGGTCCGCGGCCAGCGAGGTGAAAAACGTGTTGATCGGCAGGCGATGTTCCCGCGGCGGCGCCGGCTTGCACACCTGCAGCACGCCGCCAGCGATGGTCAGGGTGGCATTCGGCGGGATCACATAGACATGCCGCGGCTCGACCCGCGTGCCGTGCGTGGCTTCGACGACCGGCATGGTGGTGGTGCGACCGATCAGCTCGGCCAGCAGGCTCTGGTGATCCGGCGCCAGATGCTGCACCAGCACGAAGGCCAGCGTGCTGTCTGCCGGCATGAGGGTAAAGAACTCCTTGAACGCTTCGAGGCCACCGGCCGAGGCGCCGATGCCGACGATCAGGGTGTCCTGCGGCGGCGCCTTTCGCGGGTTCACTCGCTTGCCGCGCTGGCTGGCAGCGGGGGCGGATGCTGGCTTGGTCTGCGAAGGCATGCGGTATGGCCTGGAATCCAGGCAAACCTGGATGAACCAGCAGCATAGCGTGCGGGCCGTCGAGCAGGAGTGATCGTCGAACCGGCCACGGAGCGGCCGCGGCCCATGCGCAGCAGCGTGCGCGGACCCGTGTCTGGGTCGCCACCTCGCGACTTGCCGCAGCGGCAAGCGCGTGGTCGCTGCGCGAGGGCGAGGGACGAAGAACTCAGCTGCCCGGCACCGCGGCCTTGAACGTCACCACCAGCACGTCGCGATACGCCGGCTTGTCCGGGTCGAACGGGGTCACCGGCGTGACGCCGTGGCTGACCCGGCCGTCGTCGACCAGGGCGGCATCCAGCGGCCGGGTGAGGACGAAGCTGCCGAGCAGGCTGCCGTCGCCGGCGTGGATCGTGGTGATGCCGCTTTCGATGTTTTCGCGCGCGATCAGCAGCACCAGCACATAGTCGACGCCGTCGCGATGCACGCCTTCGGGGGTCGGCTCGCCGGGTTCGCCGGCGCGTGCCTCGATGCGGAACTGATGTGCCTCGATATGCCAACGGCGGGTGCCCGGCGCCAGTGCATCGAACAGCCCGCGGCAGAAGTCGAGGATGCGGCGCAGGCTCGTGCCATCGGCGATCGCCAGTCGTATCGGCCCGAACCAGCGCTGGATGTCGCCCTGCAGGGGGTTGTACCGCAGGCTCTGGAAATGCGGCTGGTCCGGCTCGCGGTGCACCTCGCCGCCCGCTTCGGCGCAGAACACCGCATGGCGCCGGCGCCGCTGGCGACCGCGTGCGGCCAGATAGGTGTCGGGCGCCAGATCGCCCCAGCTGGCGGCGAACGCGGGCCAGTCGGTCAAGGTCTGTGGTGCGAGCATGTCGCGCATGGTCTGGCCGCTGACGAAGGCAAAGCCGTCGCGCCGCAGTGTGGTCAGCAACGGCAAGGGGTCGGGGTGGTCGGTCATGCGATCACGTTAGCAGGCATGCCGCGCCCCCGGCAGGTGTGGCCGCCCGCCTCAGCCGGGAAACGCCAGCACCAGCCGGGCAGGCGCCGGCATGCCCTTGTCGCGCAGGAGCGCCGGATTGAGCGGCCCGGCCCTGGCCAGCACCGCGCAGCCGGTGAGTTCGGAGGCATGGCGCAGCCGCGGCAGCCGGGTGCGGCCGATGGTCGCGGCAAGATCGGGGGGCATGGTGTCGGGGTGCGTTCCGGCATGGATGGGTGGCCGGCATGGCGGATTTTCGCATGCGTCATTCTGACAGCATATACGTTTAGATGTTTAGACGGCTATTGACAAGGGAAATGACTACCCCCAATATCTGCCCCACTCATCGAGACCGGCTGAGGGACAGGCCCTTTGAAGCCGGGGCAACCTGCGGAGCGTTTCCGCAACGGTGCCAACTCCTGCGGAGGCGCCATGGCGGCGCCAACCGGTAGATGGGCGTCATGTGCCGCGGCGAACAGCTGTCCGGGCCGTACATGGCGACCTCTCCGGTGATTCGCAGGGCGATGCCTACCGGAGAGAGTGACATGTCCTGTCTGTCCGAAACCAGCCATGCCGAAGCCGTCGACCTGTCGGCCGACACGCATGTCGCCAGCGCGCCGACCCCTGTGCGGGTGGAGCTGACCGCTCAGCGCAGCACGCGCCGGCTCCGGCTCGATCCGAAATACGGCAGCGGCCCGCGCGAAGTCGATGTGCGCTATCTGTGGTGCGGTGCGCCGGATGCGCCGACCCTGATCGTGCAGGGCGGCATTTCGGCCGATCGCGACGTGACTGCGCTGGAGGCGAACGCCGCGCCGGGCTGGTGGCAGGCGCTGGTCGGTGCCGGCGCCGCGATCGATCTGGACCGGTGGCGCGTGCTGGCGATCGACTGGCTGACGCCGGCGGAACTGGGTGCCCGCGCAGTGTCCAGCGAGGACCAGGCCGACGCCCTGTCGGCGCTGCTGCAGGCGCTGCAGATCCCGCAAGCGCATGCCTTTGTCGGTTCCTCGTACGGCGCCATGGTGGCGCTGGCGTTTGCTGCGCGTCATCCCGCGCAGGTACAGCGGCTGTTGCTGCTGGCCGGCGCGCACCGGTCGCATCCGCTGGCCAGCGCACAGCGCAGCGTGCAGCGCTCGATCGTGCGGCTCGGGCAATCGAGCGGCCAGGTCGATCAGGCGCTGGCGCTGGCACGGCAGCTGGCGATGACCACGTATTGCGGCAGCAGCGAATTCGAGCGGCGCTTTGCCGGCGAGGCGGTATGGCGCGATGAACGCTTTCATCTTCCGGTCGAGGACTATCTCGAGCATGCCGGCCGCCGTTTCGTCGAGCGCTTCGACGCGGATCGCTTTCTCGGCCTGTCCGAGTCGATCGACCTGCATGACGTGACGCCCGAACGGGTGCCGACGCCGACGACCCTGATTGGCTTTCCGTCCGATCGGCTGGTGCCGCTGGCCGACCTGTGCGAGCTGCAGCAGCGCCTGCGCGGCCCGGCCACGCTGGAAGTGGTCGATTCGCCGTATGGCCACGACGCGTTCCTGAAAGAACCCGAGCAACTGGCGCCGCTGTTCCGCCAGGCGCTGTCGTAGGAGCGCACCCTGTGCGCGAATGCTCTTGTCCAGTTGTCAGCAAAGAGCTTTCGCGCACAGGGTGCGCTCCTACAGCAACCAATACACGAAACATCCGGAGAACCACATGAACGAGCCCGCCCCCTGTACCCGCGCCGTGCGCGCCGGCATCGAGAGCGACACCCAGCACGGCGCGGTGGTGCCGCCGCTGCACCTGTCGAGCAACTACAGCTTCGAGGGCCTGGGTGCCAAGCGCGCCTATGACTACTCGCGCAGCGGCAACCCGACCCGCGACCTGCTCGGCAACGCGCTGGCCGAACTGGAGCAGGGCGCCGGTGCGGTGGTGACGTCAAGCGGCATGTCGGCGGTGGCGCTGGTGCTGGAGCTGGTGCCGGCCGGAGCCCGGGTGCTGGCCGCGCACGACTGCTACGGCGGCACCTGGCGGCTGCTCGACGCATGGGCCAAGAAGGGCCGCTTCAGCGTCGAGTTCGTCGATCTCACCGACAGCGTCGCGCTGGCCGCGGGGCTGGCCAACAAGCCGGCGCTGGTGTGGGTGGAGACACCGTCCAATCCGCTGCTTCGGATTACCGACATCCGCCACGTGGCGCATGCCGCGCATGCCGCCGGCGCACTGGTGGTGGTCGACAACACGTTCCTGTCGCCGGCGCTGCAGCAGCCGCTGCTGCTGGGTGCCGACGTGGTGGTGCACTCCACCACCAAATACATCAATGGCCACAGCGACGTGGTCGGTGGCGCGGTGGTGGCGCGCGAGGCGGCGGTGTTCGATCAGCTGAAATGGTGGGCGAACTGCAACGGCCTGACCGGCGCGCCGTTCGACAGCTATCTCACCCTGCGCGGCCTGCGCACCTTGTCGGTGCGGCTGCGCCAGCATCAGGAAAACGCCGTGCGCATTGCCGGCCGTCTGGACGGCCATCCGGCGGTACGCAAAGTGTATTACCCCGGCCTGGAAAGCCACCCCGGCCACGCACTGGCCGCGCGCCAGCAGCAGGGCTTCGGCGCCATGCTCAGCTTCGAGCTGGACGGCGAACTGGCGCAGATCGCCGCCTTCGTCGATGGGCTCGAGTACTTCTCGCTGGCCGAATCGCTGGGTGGGGTGGAAAGCCTGATCGCCCATCCGGCCTCGATGACGCATTCATCGATGGCGCCCGAGGCGCGCCGCCATGCCGGTATCGCCGACAGCTTGTTGCGGGTGTCGGTGGGGATCGAGGATGGTGACGACCTGCTGCGCGATCTGGACGCGGCACTGCTGCGCGCCACCGCGGTGGCGACATCCAAACGCCGGGTGCTTGCATGAGTGCGGTGCGCGATGCGGGGGCGGTTGTAGGAGCGCACCCTGTGCGCGAATGCTCTTTGCCGACGCTCGACCAAAAGCATTCGCGCACAGGGTGTGCTCCTACAACC
>DATKVA010000039.1:0-12713 GCA_035530315.1 Rhodanobacter sp.
TGGCTTGTCATGCAAGCGAAGCGCTGCACGCTCTTCAATGGCTGTCCTGTTTGCACTGTCGAGCGCATGAGCGCGGCAAGTTGGGCCGCCCTTGGCTTCTGGGTCGAAGGGAAAAATACGGGTCGGCGTGTAACCCTTCGAACCGTCAGCGTTGGTCCAGCGCACCTTCAACTCAAAGCGTGGGTTGCTGGTGCCCTCGCGCAAATAGACACCTCGCTCTCTACGCTCGCCCGCTTTTTTCTTGGTCGTTGCCATCGTCGTCAGTTATCCTTTGTGACTCGACTCGGTAGCTCAGCTGGATAGAGCGATGCCCTCCTAAGGCATAGGTCGCGCGTTCGAATCGCGCCCGGGTCACCACTTTAATAGCACTCTTGTCCCAGATTTGTCCCAGACTTTTTTTGAGCCCTTTATTTTCAAGGGTTTAGAGAGTCTAACAGCCCCCTCCTAAGGGACAGGTCGGACGTTCGAATCGTCTCGAGGGCACCATTGACTGAACCCGAAGGCCGGCCCTGCCGGCCTTCGTTCGTTGCGCCCACCGGCCATGCCGGCCCTTGTTCGTTGGCGGCTCACGAACTGCATGAGAGCATCGAGCAGCCGGCCTTGTGGCGTGCCCAGTCCGGCCGCTTTTGCGCATACGCGTCGCGGCCGGGTTGATCCTCGTACGGATCGCGCAGCACCTCGAGCAGCTCAAGGATGCCGCTGGTATCGCCCTGCTCGGCCTTGTCGATCGCCTGCTGCGCCAGATAGTTGCGCAGCACGTAGCGCGGGTTGGCCGCGAGCATCCGCTGGCGGCGTTGCCCGGCCGCTTGCGGGTCGTCGGCGAGGCGGGCGGCATAGCGCGCCAGCCAGGCGCCGAGCGCGGGCTCCGCCTCGCGTTGCTTCGTTTCGTCGTAGAACGCCTCGCGCAGCGGCAGCAGCGTCGGCGCCTGCGGATCGACATCGGCCAATGCGCGAAACCACAGCGTCATGTCGATCTCGGCCTGCTGCATCAGCGCCTGCAGCGATTGCATCAGGGCCACATCGTCGTCGCGGCATTCGGCCAGGCCGAGCTTGGCGGCGATGCTGTCGCGGTCGGCCCTGGTGTACGCCGCGACGTAGCGATCCAGCCCGGCCTGCAACGGTTCGATACCGGCAAACAGCGGTGCCAGCGCACCGGCCAGGCGGCTCAGGTTCCACCACGCCACATTCGGTTGCTGGCCGAAGCGGTAGCGGCGGCGCTGCGCGTCGGTGGTGTTGGGCGTCCAGTCCGGATCGTAGTTGTCGACCCAACCGTAGGGGCCGTAGTCGATGGTCAGACCCAGGATCGACATGTTGTCGGTGTTCATCACGCCGTGCACGAAACCCACCCGCATCCAGTGCGCGATCATCGCGGCGGTGCGTTCGCACACCTGCGCGAACCACTCGGCATACAGCGCCTCGCCCTGCCCGCCGAGTTCGGGAAAATCGCGGCGTATCGTGAAATCGGCCAGCTTGCGCAGCAAAGCGGTGTCGCCACGCGAGGCCGGCAGTTCGAAATGGCCGAAGCGGATGAACGACGGCGCCACGCGGCACACGATCGCCCCCGGCTCCGGCGCGGCGTGCCCGTCGTAGAACATGTCGCGCACCACCGCCTCGCCGGTATCGACCAGGCTGAGCGCGCGCGTGGTCGGCACGCCCAGATGATGCATCGCCTCGCTGCACAGGAACTCGCGTACCGACGAGCGCAGCACCGCGCGGCCGTCCGCGCTGCGCGAATACGGTGTCCGTCCCGCGCCTTTCAGCTGCAGCTCCCAGCGCTGCCCGGCGGCATCGATCGTTTCGCCCAGCGTAATCGCCCGGCCATCGCCGAGCTGCCCAGCCCAGTGGCCGAATTGATGGCCGCCGTAATTCGCCGCATACGGCTGCATGCCATCGAGCAGCGCGTTGCCGCCGAACACCTGCGCGAACTCGGCGGACGCCACGTCGACCTCGTCGAGGCCGAGCACACCGGCCATCTCGCGCGAATATGCCAGCAATCGCGGCGCGGCGACCGGCGTCGGATCGATCAGCGAATACAGCGCACCCTCGACCTGGCGCACGTGCCCGCCCTGCTCCGGATCGCCGGGCAGGTCGCGCACGAATGCGTTGTCGAAACGGAATGTGAGCATGTGTTGTGAGGCGTGATCGACGAAGCTGAACCTTATATCCGGGCGTGAACCGCATCATGCAAGAGCTGGTCGATCTGTGGAGCACACCATGTGGGCGACTTCAGTCGCGATGCTTCCGCTCTGTTTGGGCAAGAGCATCGCGGCTGAAGCCGCTCCCACAAAAGCCTGTGCGCCATCATCGGCCGGTTCAGGTGCGCGCCGGCCAATGCTGTCATGCTGGGGAGTGAACAACCTACCCGATCCCTACGCGGAAAGCGTCGACCCGAGCGTGCAATGCACGACCTGCGAAGCAGTCTGCTGTCGCCTCACCGTGGTACTGATGCCGGAAGACCATATGCCGGAATGGCTGATCCATCGCGACGAACGCGGCATGGAAACCCTGGCCAAGGGCGAGGACGGCTGGTGCGTCGCGGTCGATCCGAACACCTCGCGCTGCAGCATCTACGAAGACCGCCCCACGATCTGCCGCAAGTACGCAATGGGCAGCCCGAGCTGCCGCGACGAGCGACTGAAGTGGTTCGGCGCAGCGATTCCCACCGCCGTGCACATGCTGTAGGAGCGCACCGAAGTGCGCGAATGCTCTGGGGACCGACTGTAGGAGCCCGCTTGCGGGCGATGCTCTTGCGAGTCCCTAAAGCAAAGCATCGCCCGCAAGCGGGCTTCTACAAGAGCATTCGCGCACTTCGGTGCGCTCCTGCGGCGGCGGGCAATGCCCGCCCTACGCGGCGAAAATCGACGCGGCCTCGTCGGCATCGAGCGCGCGCCATTCGCCCAGCGGCAACCCGCCCAGGGTGAGCCCGCCGACCGCGATCCGCTGCAGCGTCTCGACGTGATTGCCGGCGGCGGCGAACATGCGCCGTACCTGGTGATAGCGACCCTCGGTCACGGTGAGCCGCGCATACCTTGGCCCCAGCACGTCGAGCACGGCCGGCGCCAGCGGCTCCCTTTCCGATTCCAGCAGCAGCGTGCCGCTGGCGAACAGCGGGCCTTCGTCGCCGCGCAGGTCCTGCGCCAGGGTGGCTTCATACACCTTGGCCACCTGCGCCCTGGGCGAGATGATCCGGTGCAGCAGCGCACCGTCGTCGGTGAACAGCAGCAGGCCGGCCGTGTCGCGGTCGAGCCGCCCCACGCTGGACAACGCTGGCGTGCGCACGCTGTAGCGCGGCGGCAGCAGGTCGTACACCACCCGCCCGGGGTCCTTGCGCGAACAGGTGACGCCGAGCGGCTTGTTCATCATCAGCAGCAGCCCCGGCGGTGGATCGAGCGGCTCGTCGTCGACACGGATGGTTTCGTGCGGCACCCCATCGTCGGCGTACAGCACCTCGCCATCGGCGTCCGTAATGCGGCCGGCGCGAAACATCTGCGCCACGTCCTTGCGGCTGCCGTAGCCCAGGTTGGCAATCAGTTTGACCAGTTTCATGGCTTGACCCGTTTCATTCACGCACTCCAGCGGCTTCGATCACCTTGAACCCCTCTTGCGTCGCCAACGGGCGCACTTCGCGAAAACGCGCGGTGAGTATCGCCTCATACGGCAGATGCCGGTTCGCCACGATGAACAGACGGCCATCCGGCAGCAGCGCATCGGCGGCGCTGGCGATGAAGGCGCGCCCCAGTTCCGGCAGATCGGCCCGGCCCTGATGGAACGGCGGGTTGCTGACGATGGCGTCGTAACGCCGCGGCAGGCCGCGGGTGACGTCGTGCCAATGCACCGCCACCGCCACCTCGCGGCCGCACGCGCGCACGGCATGTTGCAGGTTGATCCGCGCCGGCTCCAGCGCACGTGCCTCGGCCTCGTACAGGTCGATCGCGCCGACGTGCGGACAGTGCGCGACGACCTGGCTGGCGAGATAGCCGTAACCGGCGCCCAGATCGGCCACGCGCCCGTGCAGGTCGGTCGGCAGTTGCGCCGCCAGCAGCGCCGAGGCGCGGTCGATGCGATTCCAGGCGAACAGGCCGGGGCGGCTGACGTAGCCGGGCATGATCTCGCGCGGCGCATCCAGCGCCAGCCACTGGGCCAGCAACGCCCGATCGATGTCGGCCGCCTGCGGCGTACTCCAGAACACCCGGCACTTGTGCTTGGACAGATGCTGCACGGCACCGGCCAGTTTCGCCAGATCGGCCTCGCCCGACTTCGCGCCCTCGGCGTTGGGCATGCTCGCCAGCAGCGTGCCGCCCGGCATCAGATGGCCGAGCGCGCGGGCAAACAACGCGCGCGCCTCGTCGCGCTGCCGCGGCGGCAGCAGCAGCAGCAGCGAAAATGTTTCATCGGCGGCCGGCTCGCCCACGCGCAGGCCGTTGCGGCCCAGCTCATCGGCGAATGGCAGGAACCCCTGCTGGCACAACCAGCCGGGCTGCGCCATCTCGCGCAGACGCACGCCGGCACGCGCGCGCAGGAACAGCACGCGCCCATCCGCAGGCAGACGCAACTGCGACGCTTCAAAGGGAACGAACAAGGCAGCCAGCGCCGTATCCGGCGCGGCCGCGAAAAAGCCGGCAGCAGTCACATCATCTCTTCAGCGGCGAAACGGTGGCGGCATTGTAGGGCACAGCCGATGACCCCGATTCGCGCAGGAGCGCGCTTGCGCGCGATGCTCTTGCTCCGCCTGGCAAAAGAGCATCGCGCGCGAGCGCGCTCCTACGGCATTTGGGCGGGCTCGGGGGTGGACCTGCCGGTCGCCGGCGCGCTCGCGGGCAACTCCTTCAGCATCTGCGCGGCCAATGGCTGGTAGCCGCCGGCAAAATGGTGGTCGCCCTGCTTGGCATGCACACTGACCCACGTCGGCAGGCCAGGCATGGTGCACAGGCTGTCATCGGTTTCCTGCACACCGTAGTAGCAGACGGTGGGCGGCCGGTCGTTCAGCGCCTGCAGCGGCGGCAGGGCGTCGTAGTGCGGCACCTTGTTGAACTTTTCCAGCACGGTCTTGACGAAGGCCTTGATCCGCCCCTGCGCGATCATGTAGCCCTCGAACTGGATCTCGAAGCTGGTGTCGCGGCTGGGCGAGAGCAGCACCAGCTGGGTGATGCGCGCGCGGTTGGCCGGGCTGAGCTTGTCGATGATCGTGGGCAGCACGTCGGCACCGAACGAGAAGCCCACCAGCCACACACGCTGCTTGTGCCACCGGTCGAGCTGCTTGGTCATCAGCGCGTCCAGCTGTTCGGCCGCCTGGTCGGGCGAGCGGCTGCGCCAGAAATACTTGAAGGTGCTGATGCCCAGCACCGGGATGCCGCGGGCGGCGAAAGCGCCGCCCAGCTGCTTGTCGAGGTCGGCCCAGCCGCCGTCGCCGGAGTACAGGATGGTCAGCACGTCGCCCTTGCCCGCCGGCGCCTGCACGCCGGCCGCAGCCGGCACGACCACCATGGACTTTTCCAGGCTGGGCCGCGCAAACGGATTCCATACAAGGGCAAGTCCCAGCACGCACGCACCTGTTCCAGCCCACATGATCCATTTTCCCGTTTTCATCGGCGCACCACGCCGGAGAGTCCGCCGGAAATCAGGCTGGCCACGTTGGTCAGGATCATCGGCAGCGCAATGCCGCCGGGAACGGCCATGTAGCGCGGCTCCCATTCCGGGTCGAATTTGTCTTTGTAGCGCTGCAGACCGCGAAAGTTGTAGAAACGTTCGCCGCGACCGAACACCAGCGCGCCGAAACGGTTCCACAATGGCGCCTGCCGCCGGTTCTGCAATCCGGCCAGCGGCGCCATGCCCAGGTTGAACCAGTGGTAGCCCTCGGCCCGCGCCCACTGCATCAGCTCCACGAACAGGTAATCCATGATCCCCGCCGGGCCGTCGGGCAGGAAGCGCATCAGGTCCACCGAGGCTTCCTGCATGGTGTCGCTGAGAAAAAGGTTGGCGAACGCCACCAGCCTATCGCCCTGCCACACCACCGCCATCGGCGTGCGAACCAGGTAGCGCGGGTCGAAGGCACCCAGCGAAAAGCGCTTCTCGCGCACATGCTTGTCGCGCAGCCAGGCATCGGAGACCTGTTTCAGCCGCGGCAACAGCGGCAGCACCGCCTCGGCCGGCACGATCTCCAGCCGCAGGCCTTCGCGGGTCAGCTTGTTCACCGTATTGCGCAGCACCTTCTTCGACTTGCCGTCGAGGTTGAACGTGGCCAGCCGCACCCGCGCCTCCTCGCCGATCTTCAGCAGGTTCATGCCCACTTCCAGGTACAGGTCCAGGTTGGCCGGACTGACCTGGTAGAACACCGGCCAGCCGCCGGCATGTTCACACTGTTCGAGGAACATCCATACCAGCTCCCGCCGGGCGAGGCTGTCCGTGCCGACCGGATCGCCCATGGTCACCCAGCTGCGGCCGGCGATGTCGTACATCACGAACGCCTTGTGCGCCGGATCGAACAGCAGCGTCTTGTCGGCCATCAGCGCCAGGTGCGCCTGGGCGCAGGCACTCTGCTTGATCAAGGGCAACGCCTGCGCCAGCTCGATCTCGCTGGGCGGATCGCGATGCAGCCGAACCGGACGAATCAGGCTGGCCACGGCGAACAACATGCCGGTTGCCGCTGCCGCCACCAGGGCACGCAACGCGCGCGGCGCCCCGCCCTGACGGAAGGTGAATTCCCACCACAGGCTGCTGCTGTAATCGACATGCTTGTAGCTGAACATCACCAGCCAGCTCGCGCAGCCCAGCACCGCCAGGATCGCCAGGATCCAGCCCAGCGAGAAGGTGGTGCTGAACAGCGACGCGCGCCGATAGAACAGCCGGTGCGCCGGCGCCAGCGCCATCGCCAGCAGGGTGAGCAGGGTCGCCTCCTCGTAGTCGATGCCCTTCAGCAGCGAGAACACCGCACCCGCCACCAGCAGCACCAGGGTCAGCACATATGCCGCATCCAGCCGGCGCTGCAGTCCGCGGGCGAGGATCAGCAGCAGCATGCCGATCACGCTGGCCAGCAGATGCGAGACTTCCAGTACCGACAGCGGCAACACGTCACGCAATATCGCCATGCGGTCGGGCAAAGCACGGGTCGCCCCGGAAAACAGCAGCACCGCCCCGGAAACCAGGGTCAGGCCCGCAAAGAACGAGGGCAGCAGGCCGGTGAACCATGGTGCCAGCAGGGATTTCCGGCGCAATCCGCGCGCCTCGCGCTGCAGAACCAGCACCGTCGCCGTACATAGCGGAAGCAGGTAGTAGATGACGCGGAATGCCGCCAGCGCGCCCAGGATCGGCGCCGTCAACGCCTGATTGCCGGTGGCACCGAAACCGGCCAGCATCACCGCCTCGAACACGCCAATGCCGCCGGGCACATGACTGATCAATCCGATGATCTGGGCAATCACGAAGATCGCCAGGAAATGCCCGAAGCCGTTGTTCAGCGCATCGGGCATCAGCACATACAGCACGGCCGCCGCCAGGCCCCAGTCCAGCGCGCCGATCAGGATCTGCTGCAGGCCGGTCAGCGTCGAAGGCAGGTTCACGCACCAGCGCCAGATCCGCACCGGGCGACGGATCTGGCCGCCGGCCAGCCATGCCAGCGGGATCAGTGCAAGCAGTACGCCCAGCGGCAGGCTGAACGCCGCCAGCGGAAGATCGGCCGGCAACGGCACCCACAGCAAGGTCACCCCGGTGAGCGCCAGCAGCCCCAGCCAGAAACTGGTGGTACAGAACAGCACCACCCGGGCCACCTCGCCGGTGGACAAGCCGTTCTGGATGTAGAAGCGGTAACGGATCGAACCGGACACCAGCAGCGACATGCCCACTGCATTGCTGAAGGCATAGCTGATGAACGAGATCATGCCGACCCGGTGCCAGGGCAGTTTGCGGCCGATCGAAACCAGCGCGAAACGGTCGTACAGCGTCATCACCGCATAGCCCAGCGCGGTGAACAGCACCGCCAGCAGCAAGCGGCCGTGCGAGAGACTCTGCACGTAGCGCCTGACCTGGTGGTAGTTCACTTCCCGTGCCAGCAGATGCAGGGCCCACAGCGCCAGGCACAGCATGCCTAGCGACAACAGCGGCCCGGCCAGCCGGCGCAGCACCACGAAGTGTTGACTCGGTGAGGCGAGGGAATCCACGTCGCTCAGCACCTGCACGACCTTTTCCTGCTCCACGCGACGTCCGACTCCCCTGAAGACCGTCTAGTGTAGTGCCTCGACCATTTCAGGTGATCAACAAATCGCTATCGCGCCGACCGGTTCCGCCGGGGAATGCCATGCGGGGCGATCATGCCTGCGCCGACCTGCGGCCCAGCCGGGCCACCCAGACGTACAGCGCGGCATTGACCAGCACGAACGCGATGCCGCCGATCCAGATCGCCGCCGTGCCGAAGCTGTCGCCGACCAGTGCCAGCGGCGTGTTCTTGCCGGAAAACACCACGACCGCGGCGATCAGCACGCCGATGATGCTCTCGCCCACGATCATGCCGGAGGCCAGCAGCACGCCCAGCTGTTTGACCGGTTCGGGGTTGGCCGTGCGCTCGGCCCGCCTGTCGAAGTACCAGCCGACCACGGCGCCGACCACAATCATCAAGGTGGTGGAGGTCGGCAGGTAGATGCCCAGCCCCACTGCCAGCGGCGGCAGCCGCGCCGACTTGCTGACTCGGCCGAGCAGCGCGTCCAGCGCGATCAACGCCACGCCGATACCCACGCCGAGAAAGATCAGACTCCAGTCGATGTTGCCCTGGATCACCCCTTGCGCCAGCGCCGAAATCAGCCCTGCCTGCGGTGCGGCCAGCGCACGCGCCGGATCGACACCGGGCATGCCGGCAAAGCCGTAGGCCTTGTTCAACAGATCCAGCACCGGCGGGATGACCGCGGCGCCGGCCAGCACGCCGATCACCAGCGCCGCCTGCTGCTTCCACGGCGTGGCGTCGACCAGTTGACCGGTCTTCAGATCCTGCAGGTTGTTGTTGGCGATGGTGGCCACCGCAAACACCACCGAGGTGGCGAACAGCGCGAACGCCACCAGTCCCTTGCCGCTATCGCCGGACACTTGCGACTGCACGCCGACCACCAGCAGCAACGCGGCCACGATGACCACCAGAATGCCCACCCCCGACAGCGGGCTGTTGGACGAGCCGATCAACCCGGCCATGTAGCCGCAGACGGCGGACACCAGGAAGCCCATGATCACCACGAAGATCAGGCCGCCGATCACCAGCAGCCACAGGTGCGCTCCGAGGCCGGTCTCCCGGCTGAAATCACCCAGCAGCCAGGCGATCGGAACCAGGCAGGCCAGGCTGATCAGGCCGACCATGCCGATTGGCATGTCGTGCTCGGTACGCGGCAGGCTGGCACCCTGCCCGGCCTTGCGGGCACGCGAGGACGCCATCGCCGAGCGCAGTCCGCCGATCACCGGCTTGACCAGCGTGGCCAGGGTCCAGATCGCCGCCATGCCGATGGTGCCCGCGCCGACGAAACGCACCTTGGTGCTCCACGCCGCTTGCGCCACGTCCGCCGCGGCACCGGTTGCCGCCGCCAGCATCGTGTAATGCGGCACCGCCCAGCCCCAGGCGATCAGCGCGCCGAACAGCATCGCGATGCCCACCCACAAGCCCACCAGATGACCCACCGCGAGCAGCGCGAAGGACAGGCTGAAATCGTAACCCGTGGCCGCGCCGCGATCGCCGATGCGGAAATACTGCGCCACGTCGCTGGCAAAGATTTTCGTGGCGACCACGATCGCGAACACCGCCGAGACGATCGTGCCCGCAGCCACCGCCAGCAGGCCGGCCCTGCTGCTCTCCTCGGCCGACGACTCCGAATCGTCGCCGCCCCCCACCTTCAGGACCTCGGCGCAGGCCACACCCTCCGGGTAAGGCAGGTCGGAGTCGGTGACCAGCGCGCGACGCAGCGGGATCGTGTACATCACGCCAAGGATGCCGCCAGTGGCGCAGATGCCGAACGTGACCCAGAACGGAAAGCCGTTCCACCAGCCGATCATCACCAGGCCCGGCAGCACGAAGATGATGGCCGACAGCGTGCCCGCCGACGACGCCACCGTCTGCACGATGTTGTTTTCCTGGATGGTGGAGTTCTTGAACCCGCGCAATATCGCCATCGAGATCACCGCCGCCGGGATCGAGGTGGCGAAGGTCAGGCCGGCCTTGAGGCCGAAGAACACGTTGGCCGCGGTGAACACCAGGGTGATCGCGATGCCGACGATCAGGCCGCGGATGGTCAGTTCGGCGCGCGGCGGCATGCTGGATGATGATGCGCTCACGTATGGTTCTCCCCCTGCTGGATCGTGCTGCGCAAGATAGCGTGGATTGCCGCGCGAGGGTATCCGGAAGCGTGCCGAAGCGCGGCGGGCGGTGCCCGCCCCATCCGTACGCGCCACGCAGGGCGGGCACCGTCCGCCGCTCTCGCATCTGGATTGTCACAGACTCAAGCGGCTCTCGAAGCGGCGCGGCTCGCCGCTCAGCGGGTCGTCGAACGCGAGCGCCTGAGCCAGCAGCTGCAGTGGCTGCCGGGCGTCATCGGGCGCGGCTTCGGCCAGCTGCGGGTACAGCGTGTCACCGCTGATGGCCGCGCCCAGCGCGGCCATGTGCACGCGCAGCTGATGCTTGCGGCCGGTGACCGGGTGCAGCGCGTAACGCCAGCAAGCTTCGCCGCGCTCGATTATCTCGATCCGCGTCTCGCTGTTGGGCTCGCCGTCGACTTCGCACATGCGAAAGAACGGTTCGCCGGCAACGATGCGCGAGCGTCGTGACAACGGAAACGTCAGCCCCGGCAAGGGCGGCGCCAACGCCTCGTATCGCTTGTCGATCCGCCGCTCGCGGAACAATGCCTGATACGCCGCGCGGCTGGCCGGGTTCGCCGAGAACAGCACCAGCCCGGCGGTGGCACGATCGATCCGGTGCAAGGGCACCAGATCCGGCATATCCAGCCGCCGACGCAACCGCCACAGCAAAGTCTGCTCGACAAATCCGCCAGCCGGGGTCACCGGCAGGAAATGCGGCTTGTCCGCCACCACCAGATGCTCGTCGACATTCAACACGCTCTCGGTGAACGGGATCGTCGCCTCGTCGATCACCTCGCGAAAATAGTGGATGCGCAGGCCCTGCCGGTACGGTGTCTGCAGCGTGATCGCCTCGCCCCACCCGTTCAGCACGCGCCCGCGTTCGATGCGATCGCGCCATTGGCCGCGGCCGATCATGGCAAAGCGCGCGCACAGCGCATCGAGCACCGTCGCCCAGTCGCCGGGTGGCAAATGCACGGTGCTGGCTGAAGGGTCGCGAGCAACCCATGTGGCGATGGAATTCATGTACCCGCCAGTGTAATCCTGCCGCACGACACCAGCTGTTGCGGCAGCAGCTGCGGGGTCGACGGCAAACATGGAATCTCCCACCCAAAGCCAACCCCGAGTCAGCCAGCGGTCCCGCCCAGCCGCCAGCGCGTACAATGGCCGGCTGTTGTCCCGAGGCACATCGCATGGCGCTCAACTCCACCGTCTACAAGGTCGAACTGCAGATCAGCGACATGGATCGGCATTACTACGCCACCCATGCGCTGACCCTGGCGCGGCATCCGTCGGAAACCGAGGAGCGGCTGATGGTGCGGCTGCTGGCGTTCGCGCTGTATGCACAGGACCGGCTGGAGTTCGGCAAGGGCATCAGCGACGAGGACGAACCGGCGCTGTGGCGCAAGGCATACACCGACGAGATCGAACTGTGGATCGAAGTCGGCCAGCCCGACGAAACCCGCATCCGCAAGGCCTGTGGCCGTTCGCGCCAGGTGGTGGTGATCAGCTACGGTGGCCATGCCGCACAGATCTGGTGGAACAAGGTCGGCGTCTCGCTGGGCCGCCACCGCAACCTCACCGTGCTCGACATCCCCGCTGCCACCGTGGCCGAACTCGTCGCGTTGCTGCAGCGTGGCATGCGTCTGCAATGCCTGATCCAGGATGGCCAGCTGCAGGTGATGAACGATGCCGATGCGGTCGCGGTCGATCCGCTGCGACGCATGGCGGTCGCCGAAACTGTAAGCTGAACATGGCCGTCGACCGGCCGCATCATCCGCAAACGCGCAACGTTCGCACCGTTGCGCAAAACCGATCATGAACCCTCGTCTCGAACCACCTTTCCGGAGTCGTCCCATGCGCTGGTTGCTGCCCCTGCTTGCCCTGGTTGTCCTGGCCGCCTGCACCGCCACCCCGCCGGCGCATGCCACTGGCCAGGTGGACAAGCTCAGCGTGATCGACCGGAAGGTCGGTACCGGCGTCCAGGCACAGGCCGGCATGAAGGTGACCGTGCAATACACCGGCTGGCTGTACGACGAAAACGCCAGCGACAAGCACGGTGCCAAGTTCGACAGCTCGCGCGATCACGGCCAGCCATTTTCCTTCGTACTGGGCGCAGGCAATGTGATCGCCGGCTGGGATCAGGGCGTGGCGGGCATGCGCGTGGGCGGCAGGCGCACCCTGCTGATTCCTGCGGCACTCGGTTACGGCGCGGAGGGAGCCGGCACCGATATCCCGCCGAATGCCTCGCTGGTGTTCGACGTGGAACTTCTGAAAGTCGGCACCCCCTGATGTAGGAGCGACTTCAGTCGCGACGCCGTTCTTGTAGGAGCCCGCTGGCGGGCGATGCTGTTGCTTTGAATTTCCCCACTGCAACCAACCATCAAAGCAACAGC
>DATKVA010000040.1:0-7112 GCA_035530315.1 Rhodanobacter sp.
TGCAGAGCGCCGCGAACTCCAGCGCAGACGCGAACGGCGTGATCCACATCCGCCGCGGCGACCGGATTCCCGGCGTGCCGCACGACCTGTTCAATTTTTCCGGTGAATACCGCCTCACCGACCGGTGGTCGTTCGGCGGCAATGTGCGTGCTTATTCGGGCCAGTACGCAGTGGGCAACGAGAACAACCGGGATCGCCACGGCATGCTCCCGGGTTACGCCGTCGTTGCGCTGGACCTGCACTATCGGCCGACCAGGCGGCTGGCGTTCTTTGCCCGCATCGACAATGCATTCGATCGGAGCTATGACAACGGTGGCCTGCTGAGCGACAACGTATTCGACATGCCCAACCGTCTGGTCGATCTCACCGGTCCCGGCA
This sequence comes from Rhodanobacter sp., assembly GCA_035530315.1. GTDB lineage: Bacteria > Pseudomonadota > Gammaproteobacteria > Xanthomonadales > Rhodanobacteraceae > Rhodanobacter. The sequence goes on from DATKVA010000040.1 coordinate 379, forward strand.
CGCCGACCCTGTTTGTCGCACCGGGTACGCCGCGCGCCTACCTGGTCGGCCTCAGCTACAGCTTCGGTGGCGCCGGCGACGACCATTGATGCGACCCACAAGCAGCGATGCTGGCAGCACCTTCGACTTCGCCGCGCGACAACGGCAGAACGCCAGCTTGTTGACCAATCATTGCCAGCACAATTGCCCAGGCCCGCCGGACAACGTGACCAGCGTCGCCAGCCCGTTGACCATCCAGCTGAAGGTCGCTAGTCGACCCGAAATAGTCACTCGAAAGTGCACTCTGACCCGGGTTTTCGGAAAAACATTACACTTTGGATTGGCACCGTCGTCGCATAAAAACCTTTTGCGAAACAGCGGTTTGGCGGTTGCGTGGCGTGAATCCACAAATCGGGCGTCGAAAACTTTACATGTTTGGCCATGAAGGCGGGTCTTTTATAAATAACATTCTAAATAACATTCTTTGTAATCATACACTTGCGTGTTGGCACACGATTTGCTTAATAACTTGTACCTGTGATCCACCATCATCACTTCTCGGAGTGACTGCCATGAAAAAACACACATTTGGATGGATGTCCGCCGCGGCGATTGCCTTGTTCGCAATGTCAGCACCGGCGTTTGCAACCCCGATCTCGGTTTACAACAACGCCACCACCACGCCCCCGGATACGCTGCGGTTTACGCTCGGGTGCGGCAGTGCAGATGGCGATTGTGCCGGCATGCTTGAGGTGCTCATTTCGGCGTCGCCGGCGTCTGCATTCGATTCGACCAATGGCAGCCTGTTCAATTTGGCCAACTCCAGCCCAAGCACCGCGGCGGCCTTCGTTGACGCCAACACGGGTGCAACTTTCACCACCGGCACCCAGACACAGGCAGGCGGCGCCGACACCTACGAATTCTTCACCTCGGCCGAATACTTCACCATCAAGATCGGCACAAGCCCGAACTACGCGCTGTTCCACAATCTCGACGGCACCTTGGATCTGTTTTTCCAGGACACGGCGGGAACAGGCTCGGGATTCAGCCACTACACGGAGTTCGGCAGTGCGACGTCTGTTCCCGAACCTGCGGAACTGGGCGTATTCGGCGTCGGCCTCCTGCTGATCGGCGGATTCCTCGGCCTGCGCCGCCGCTATTCCTGAACAAACCTTCTTCGTAGCTCCACAAACAATCCCCGGCAACGGGGATTGTTTTTTGTGCGCACTGGTTTAGCGATGGTCTGCCGAACGCGGCATGAGCCAATCAACGCGCATTGGCTTCCGTTGCGCGTCCGGAAAGGCTGCGCGGCTTGCACGCGAAAGGCAACTGGTCGACCGGCTTGCCGGCCAGCGTGTTGTCGATCCACTTGTTGACGACTTCCTTCAGCACCGCCATCGGCAAGCTGCCCTGGCCCAGCACCACGTCGTCGAAAATCTTGACGTTGTACTTGTCTCCGCGCTTCCGCTTCGCCTCGTCGCGCAGCGACAGGATCGTCTGCTCGCCGATTAGGAACAGGAACGGGGTCAGGTTCAGTTAATCCACGTCAATCACGCGATGACGAGAGGATAGGACTCAGTGAGCGATGGACTTGGCGCACTCGGTCGGTCCCGCTTTGGACGACCGGCAGCAGGCTGATGCCGGTCGGTCGACTCCGCTGGTCAGCGCTGCCGGCGAGGCTGGCCAGTTCCACAGGCGACGGCAGGCGGTTTGGCTGCCGGCCATGGTCAGTTTCGCTGGGCGAGGCTGATCAGTCGCTGCGGTGAAGGTGGGCGGGTGGCTGGCGTTTTGCAGCGATTGCCCCGATATCGTCGAAGGGCTCAGTCGTGAGGCTGCCAGCGCAGGTCGATGCCGAGCAGGAAGGTTCGTCCGGGGCCGGGCTCGAAGTAACGGCCGTTGCCGTCGTTGACGATCACCGAACCCACGTAGCGACGATCGAGAGCGTTATCGATGCGCCCGAACACATGCGCGCGCCATTGCCCCAGCTGCGCGATGTAACCGGCACCGAGACCGAGCAGGGCGTAGGTTGGCGCGCTCACCGTATTGAGGTCGTTGGTCGGCACCGAGTCCATGTAGCTGCCATCCAGATCGAATTGCCAACCGGTGCCGGTACCGTAATGCAGCGCTGCGTAGGCATTCGAGCGTGGCACGCCGGGGATTCGCGTGCCTGCGGCCACGGGCGTGTCGGGTGTGCTGCAGCCGGACGACACGCAGGTCAGGAATGGCGAGCGGAACGTGGCATCGAGCCAGGTGTAGGCGATGCTGGCTTTCCAGACGTCCGCAAAGCGCGTGTTGAACGAGGCCTCCACGCCCTGGCGGCGCGCCCGGTCGATGTTCTGGTAGGTAGTGCGGCCACCGAGATTGGTGGCAACGGCCAGTTCGTTGCGGCTGTCGGCACGGAACAGGGCCAGTTCGAGGTGCGATTGCGGCGTGGGCTCAAGTTTCAGGCCGACTTCGCCGCTGCGCGTGCGTGCCGGCTTCAGGTAAAGCGCGAGGCCGCTGATGCCGTCATGGCGATAACTCAGTTCGGAGAAGGTCGGTGTCTCGAAGCCCTTGCCCCAGTCGGCATACAGGTGGGCCGTCGGTGACAGGCGAAACATCACCCCGGCCACCGGCGTGGTCGCCGAGTAATGCACCTGCCCGCTGTCGTTCGGGTTGGTGGCGGTGATGTAGGCATCGTTGGACTGGAAATTGACGCGGCTGTGGCGCACGCCCGTCATCACGGTCCAGTCGTCGCTGACCCGCCAGGTGGCCTGCGCGTACTGATCGAGATTGTAGACGCGATCTTCCTCGTCGCGGCGCAGCGCACCGAGCACGCCCAGCCGGGTGCCGACGAAATTGTCGTAGCCCAGCCGATGCTGGTGCTGGTTGTCGTAGTTCAGGCCCAGCGTCATCTGCAGCGGTCTTCCGGCCAGGCTGCCGGCCCAGGTCCAGCGGGCGTCGGCGCCGCCGTAGGCATTGTTGAGGTCCACCACGCCGCCCGAGGCGAGCGGACTGGCCTGGGCGAAGGTCGGTATGGACAGGAACTGCTCGACGTGGCGCTCGCCGTAATACCCCATCAGCCGCAGCGTGCCGTTCGCGGTCAACCGGTCCTCGTAGATCAGGCCGCCCTGCTGCTGCGAAGCGCTCTTGCGCGTGTTGTAGGGGCCGGACGGTACCGAGGCCTGGCGCGGATCCTGGAGATATTGTGCCGGGGTCAGGCCCTGGGGATCCTGCGCGCCGGGCAGGTTGAAGGTATTGAGCACCAGCGTCAGCTTGCGATCTTCGCCGAGCTTCCAGTTGAGCTTGGCATTGCCCGACTCGCGCTGGGCGTGGCTGTGATCGCGATAGCCGTCGGTCTGAAAGTGGGTGAAGTCGACGTTGTAATCGAGCGCACCGGTGACGCCGCGTGCATTGGCTTCGGCACGCAGCAGTCCGTCGCTTCCCCCGGCGAGGCCCAAGCGCAGCTGTGGCGGCTCGGTGCCGTCAGCGGTGAACAGCTGTATCACGCCGCCCGCGGCATTGCCGTAGAGCGCGGAGAACGGGCCGCGCAGCACTTCGATACGATCGGCCGAATCGAGATTGAAGTGCGAGACCTGTCCCTGGCCATCGGGCATCGTGGCCGGAATGCCGTCGGTGTACAGGCGTATGCCACGGATGCCGAAGGTCGAGCGCGCGCCAAAGCCGCGAATCGAGATCTGTTCGTCCTGCGCGTAATTCTGGCGGTCGCGAGCGATCACGCCGGGGATACCGACGAGCAGCTCCGAGGCATTGACGTCGAGATTGCCGCTGGGCGGTACCGCGACCACGTCGATCGAGGCGGCGACATCAAAAGGCGACTGCGCCGTGCGGGTGGCGGTAACCACGACGGGCGACAGCTCCTTCGGGTTGGTCGCCGATGGCTGGAACGCACTGGCCGTCAACGGCAGCGCAATCAGCGAAATGGCAGCAAGCAAGCGTCTCGTCACTGGGGATAGATGCATGGAAGCCCTTTCGCTTGGCCACGGGGCACTGCATCGGTGAGGTCCCCACCCATGCAGACGGTAGCGTGAAGCCAGCAATCACCGTGCCAGCGGCTGGATCCGGTCGCGGCGGGCCTTGCCCGGTCACCGGCCCAGATGCCGTGTCGAAAGCGGGACAACGTGACGGGTGCCGTTGTCCCGCCCCCGGTGCATTCAGCTGCCGGCCCGGGCAGGGTGACGGCCGATCATTCGGGCAGCACGATGTCGTGCTTGCGGATCTTGCGATACAAGGTATTGCGGCTGATTCCGAGTGTCGCGGCAGTGCGGCTGATGTTCCAGCGCATGCGCTCAAGTTCGCGCAGCAAGGCGTCGCGCTCGGCGGTGTACAGCGGACCGGGCTCGTCGGTGCTGAGGGACGATATGGTGGCGCCTGGCGGGCGGGCTGTGCCGGTGATTTCCCGCCCCAGGTGCACGACGCCGATGCGGCCAGGGCTGCCGCAGAAGAGCGCGGCAGCGGTTCGCAGCACGTTGCGCAACTGGCGGATGTTGCCGGGCCATGGATGGGCAAGCAACAGTTCCATGGCTGCATCCTCGATCTCCGGCAGCGGCCCGTGGGGCGTCTCCTCGCGCAACAGCGTCTGGATCAGCTCGAGCTTGTCGGTGCGTTCGCGCAGCAGTGGCAGTTCGAGGGTGATGCCGTTGAGGCGGTAGTACAGATCCTCGCGGAACGTACCCTGCTGCATCATCTGCAGCAGGTCCTGGTGGGTGGCGCTGATCACGTGCAGGTCCACCGGAATCGGGGTGTCGCCACCGAGTGGCACGATTTCATGTTCTTCCAGCACGCGCAGCAGGCGCGTCTGCAGCATCAGCGGCATGTCGCCGATCTCGTCGAGGAACAGCGTGCCTCCGCTGGACTGGCGAATCTTGCCGACATGTCCCTCGCGAGCGGCATCGGTAAAGGCGCCGCGGGTGTAGCCGAACAGTTCGCTTTCGATCAGCGATTCGGGGATCGCCGCACAGTTGACCGCCACGAACGGGCGGTTGGCCCAGCTGCTGGCCTGGTGCAGCGCCTTGGCGAATACCTCCTTGCCGGTGCCCGTGGCGCCTTGCAGCAGTATCGGTACGCGCCGACCGAACAACTGCCGCCCGCAATTCAGATTGCGTTGCAGGCGTGGATCGCTGCCGAGGTGCTGGCGAGGCGGCACTGTCTCCGCCGACGCAACCAGAAACGCTTTGGGCGCCAGTGTCCGCCGGCCCCCGAGCGGGGCACGCGCGGTGGCGAAGAAGCGGCGGCCGTAGGCAATGTCGCGCATCGGCCACAGGGTCGTCGGCTCGCTGGTGGCGCGCTGCTCCAGCGTGTTGAAGTCCAGCGGTACGATCTCCTGCAGCAACCGCCCAACCAATTGCTCACGGGAGTTCATGCCCAACTGCACGAGAGCGCTCTCGTTGACCGCCACGATGCGGCCGTCGCCGTCGACCGCAACAAGTGCCTCATGCAGGAGGCCGACAAACTCCGCACGGCTGTGGAAGCGCAGGATCCATGCGTCCTGGAACTGGCTGAGGAAATGGCATCGCGAGATGAGGTTGGCCGACATGTTGACCAGCGCCATGGTATGGCTCTGTACCTGCCTGGTATCGACCGTGCGTGCCGCCGAGGCATCCAGCACCGCCAGCACCTCGCCATTGACATCGAGAACCGGTGCGCCGCAGCAGGACAGGCCGGCGTTGTAGCGGCGGAAGTGCTCGCCGCAATGCACCGTCACCGGCATGCGCTCGGCGATCGCCGTGCCCAGGCCGTTGGTGCCTTCGTTCTGCTCGCTCCAGACTGCGCCAACCCATAGCCCGGCGTTGCGGAATTCGCGTTTGACATTGGGGTCGGTGACGGCGCCCAGCACGACGGCGTCGGCATCGCTGAGGATCACCGCATAGCCGGAGCCGGCAATCTGCTCATAAAGATTCTCCATTTCGGCGCGCGCCACATGCAGCAACTCGCCAAGCCTTTGCTGACGGTCGCGCACGGATTCGGCATCGAGCACGACCGTGTTGCGCTTGGCGTCCGGTTCCATGCTGTAGCGGTTGAAGCAGCGATCCCAGGACTTGGTGACGTGGGGCGCGACCTGGATCGTTCCCATACGTGCTCGAAGCAGATTGGCGATCTGCGAGGACGGCTGTCGGGCCGACAGGGCATTGCTCATGAGCGGTTCTCCCTCGTCACCAGCACACCACAGTACAAATCAACGTACCGAGGCCGCGAGGATTCGCAACCTGGCGTGGGCGGACTTCAAGCATTGCGCTGCGCAACGCCGGCTGCAAACTGCACTGCAACATTCGTTCCCGCGCCGCGTGCGGCATTTGGCACGGTATGTCACGGCTGTGCTGCGCCATAAAAGCAACAGTGCGCGGCGGCGTGCCCGGTATGCCGCGCCACGCCGCGAGTTGACTGGCCATCGACATTTGGCCCGCGTCTTGCCTGTGCAGGGTGGCGCCATGCGGGGGGCTGGCGCTCAGCCTTCGCACGGGTCGTTCGGCGCGCACGCCGATACGCAATTTCAGGCAACCAAACGCGACGCACCGATCGAATCAGCGGTGCCAAGCGCCATCCACGGGGAGAGAGGCATGAAGAAAGACACACAAAGCAAGGGGACACGACAGCGTGCCGGCATAGTGCAGGCAAGCCTGTCGGCGGGGATCGTGCTGCTGGGTCTGGCCGCGTGTCCGTTGACGGCCGGCGCCACCGAGATCAGTGGCGACAGCTGGAAGGTGGACATCAGCGGCTATGTCAACGCCTTCTACACCACCGTGAGTTGCAACGGA
>DATKVA010000041.1:0-17897 GCA_035530315.1 Rhodanobacter sp.
CTGGCCGACTGGCGATGTATCTGGCAGGCCCTCCACCCGATGCCGCACACGTTACGCCAAACCTGCGCGGGCCAAAAGAGGGCCCGGCCAGCATCGAAGACGCGCTCAACGCACGCCCGCAACACAGGCTTGCCGCTCGGCTTTCTCGCTAGGAACCGATTCGCACCAAGGTCCGGCAAGGCAATCAGACCATGCTCAGCCAATGCAGGTGGACGCTGTTTTCCACATCGCCGGCGCGGTGGCCGGCCCGGCTCTCGGCGACCACGCCCCACAGGGTCCGGAAACCGTTGCCGCAAGGCTTGTCCACACGCACATGCTCGCCACGGCTGATCGGAAAATCCGTCTTGAAGACCATCACGTCCTCACGCTGCCACACCAGTACGGCTGGCCGGCAGATGCCGGCCCCCCACCCAAGGTGGATCTGGATGTCCTGCGGCGGGTAACAGCCGCGATTGTCGAGTTGCCAGCCTTCGGTCTTCTGCAGCAGCGACCCCAGATGCGGATCGTCCCAGTCGACCTGGTTGGTCGGCACCCTCCATTGCTGATGTTGGTCAGGTTTCATGTGCGTATTTCCTTGAAGCCAGTGCGATTCAGCACCGCGTGGACCTCGGGCCGACCTCCGGGATCGATACCCTCGATGCTCGCGCGCGCCGGAATGCGCCAAGGCAGGTCCCTCAAAACCGGCTGGCATACGGCCGATGAGGGGGTAGTGGGTGCGCTGGAGGGGGTAGTGGGTGCGCTGGATGGCGTATGGACTCTCCGGTTTTTGGGGGATCTGATCATTCATCGGCCGCTTGCGGGATTTCTGAAGGGCCTTCATCGAACTGCTCGGCCGCAACCCGCGGTCATCCCGGCGCGGTGGCTGGCGGACGCAGTGGCCGGCGCGATCAGCCGCAGCGGGAGACGCAGCAGCGGCCGGTCCGGCCCACCACGGGAAACGGGAGCGATTGAGCACACGGTTTACCGGGTCGGCGAAACCGCGACCGGTCACGGGCTCGACTCACGGACTCGACATCGGCGTTGCCGCTCAGCGCAGCTGGCTGTCCTTGCTGCCGCGCCGGTTGTAGGTGCCGGCGGCGCGCTGCTCCGCGTCGTGCGCCTGCTGGCAGGTCACGCACAGGCGCACGCCCGGCACCGCCTTGCGCCGCGCCGCGGGGATCGCCGCATCGCATTCCTCGCAACGGCTCAGGCCCGGCCCCTGCCGCAATTGCCGCCGGGCCTTGGTGACCGCGTCGCTGATCGTGGCGTCGATCTGGTCCTGCACGGCGCCATCGCCTGCCCAACCTGTAGCCATCGAAGTCTCCGCACATGCCAATCGGAAGATGCCCGCAAGCATAACGCCAGCGAGATGAACCCAGCGGTGACGGCAAGCCGTGACACCGGCCATCGGCCACCGACGTTGCCGCGACGGCAATGCCCGGAATATCGGGGCCCGACTTTCCGCGTCGTCGGCGAGTGTTTGCGGTTCCGCCCGCCGATCCTGCCGAAGCGTCATGCGGCCTCCCTTGCCCCCATGACGGACCATTCCGTGCACCGGCTTGTTGATCCGGCCCGACACACCGCGGAGACTTGTCGTTCGACTACGCTGCGCCACGCTCGGCGACTGACGTGGAAGTAACGCCATTTGCGGGCCGGACCACCAGCATGAGGCCTATGAAACCGACAACAACCTGCATCTTCCGGCGGTGGCGACTCGGGCCCAACGGCACGACCCCGCCATGAGCGCACGATCGCCCATACGCGTGGGCCTGATCGGCTACGGATATGCCGGCAGAACGTTCCATGCGCCGTTGCTGCGGGCGACACCCGGCCTCGAGCTGAGGGCGATCGCCTCCAGCGATGCCGTCAAGGTGCGACGCGATTTACCGCAAGTCGAGGTCGTCGCCGAACCGTCGCGGCTGATCGCGCACGAGGAGATCGACCTGGTCGTCATCGCCACGCCCAACGCCACGCATGCGCCGCTGGCGAGTGCCGCGCTGCGCGCCGGCAAGCACGTGGTGGTGGACAAGCCACTGGCACTCGACCTCGCCGAAGCACGGGCGCTGGTCAGCCTCGCCGAGACCTGCGGCCTGCTGCTGTCGGTCTTCCAGAATCGCCGCTGGGACAGCGATTTCCTGGCGGTAAGCCATGCGATCGAGCATGGACTGGTGGGCACCGTGACGCATTTCGAATCGCACATCGACCGCTACCGTCCCGCAGTGCGTGCGCGCTGGCGCGAGCAGGCCGTCCCCGGGGCCGGCATCTGGTACGACCTTGGCCCGCATCTGGTCGACCAGACCTTGCAGTTGTTCGGCCTGCCCGAACGCATCGGCGCCCGCCTGTCCATCCAGCGAGCCGGCGGCGAGGTCGACGACTGGGCGCATGTGCTGCTGGATTACGGCACGCCGCTGGTCGTCCTGCACGCCAGCATGCTGGTGGCGGGCGGCGTTTCCCGCTTCACCGTACACGGCGATCAGGGCAGCGTGGTCAAGCAGATGCCCGACCGACAGGAGGCCCAACTGCTCGCCGGCATGCCACCGGGCGCGGTCGGCTGGGGAGCGGATCCCGATACCCTGACCGCGTTCGACGGCCATGGCATGCCACGCCACATTCCTGCACCCGCCGGCGACTATCGCCGCTACTACACCGGTATCCGCGATGCCCTTGCAGGCATCGCGACCAACCCGGTGACGCCCATTCAGGCGTTGGCGGCAATGGCCGTGCTGCAGGCGGCGATCGCGTCGAATCGCGCTGGCCATGCCGTCACCCTGCCCCTGACCGATGAGGAACACGCCGCATGGCGGCGCCAGGCGGCACCTGGCTGCCCGTGATCCGTGATGCCGGCCGCCGTGCATCCTCATTTTTCCCGATGCCGCCGGTCTATTTTTCAGCCACGTGTGGCTGGAACAGGTGGAAATTGCGGCGGTCGATCACGGTGATGTCGACCGGCACGTCGCGCAGTGCGCGCACGGCGGACAGGCCGCCGAAACCGGCGCCCACCACCACCACGCGAGGACGCCCGGGTTGAGCCATCGGCTCAGGCATGCCTTGCACTCCTTTTTATTGTGTGGCCGGTTTCTTGCTCACCTGGATTCGACTTCAGACACAACCGGACCGGACGAGACCGTCCAAGCCAGCTGGGGACCGCGACAAAAATTTGCAAGCAAGCGAAATCGGGTAAATCCCGCGGTTGCCGTCGGGCACGCGGATTCCATCATGTACCGGCAGGCACCTCGAATAACCCGATTTTGTAGAGCGCACCCTGTGCGCAAATGCTCTTTGCAGCAACCGTGACAAAAGCATTCGCGCACAGGGTGCGCTCCTACAAGCAGACACGTGCCGTTTTCGGTCAGCGCCGGGCCTTGCTGCGCCCCTTCCAGGCATAGCCCAGCGCCAGCAGCACGAACCATGCGGGGCTGGCCAGCAGCGCCTCGCGGGTATCGGGCTGCAACGCCAGCAGGCCAAGCACGAACACGAAGAAGGCCAGGCACACCCAGCACATGAAGACGCCGCCGGGCATCTTGTACTTCGATGCCAGGTGCAGCTGCGGACGCTGGCGGCGATAGGCGATGTAGGCGCACAGGATCAGCGACCACACGAACATGAAAAGCACCGCGGCCAGCGTGGTGACCAGGGTGAAGGCGGTGATCAGGTTCGGGATCAGGTAGACCAGCATCGCCCCCAGCAGCAGGCAGAAACACGAGAACAGCAAACCGGTCGACGGCACCGCCGCGCGCGACAGCCGCGCGAACGCCTTCGGCGCATGGTTCTCCTCGGCCAGGCCGTAGAGCATGCGGCTGGTGGAAAAGATGCCGCTGTTGGCCGAGGACGTGGCCGAGGTCAGCACCACGAAGTTGATCAGGCTGGCGGCGGCCGGGATGCCGGCCAGCACGAAAAGTTCCACGAACGGGCTCTTGCCCGGCTCGACCATGTGCCACGGCGTCACCGCCATGATCGCGATCAACGCCAGCATGTAGAAGATGATGATGCGCACCGGGATCGAGTTGATCGCCTTGGGCAGGTTGCGCTCGGGGTCGGCCGTCTCGGCGGCGGTGGTGCCGACCAGCTCGATGCCGACGAAGGCGAACACCGCGATCTGGAACCCGGCGAAGAAGCCGCCCACCCCCTTGGGGAAAAAGCCGCCGTCGTTCCACAGATTGGCCAGCGACGCCTGATGCCCCGACGGCGAACGGAAGCCCCAGACGACCAATGCGAGGCCGGTCACGATCAGCGCGCAGATGGCGACGATCTTGATCAGCGCGAACCAGAATTCCATCTCGCCGAACAGCCGCACCGTCGCCAGGTTCAGGGCCAGCAGCAACAGCACGCACAGCAGCGCCGGGATCCACGGCGCCAGCCCCGGAAACCAGAACTGGGCATACGCCGCGATCGCGATCACCTCGGCAATCGCGGTGATGATCCAGCAGAACCAGTAGGTCCAGCCGCAGAAGAAACCGACCCAGGGGCCGAGCAGGTCGGTGGAGAAGTCGATGAACGATTTGTACGCCAGGTTGGACAGCAGCAGCTCGCCCATCGCCCGCATCACGAAGAACAGCATCACGCCGATGATCAGGTAGACCAGCACGATCGACGGCCCGGCCAGGCTGATCGTCTTGCCCGAGCCCATGAACAGGCCGGTGCCGATCGCGCCGCCCAGTGCGATCAGCTGCAGATGCCGGTTGGACAGGCTGCGCCTGAGATGATCCGGATGCTCCAGGAGGTCAGTCATGCCACGCACCTTCGCCAAGTGGGATGCGCCAACATACAGAGAACTGCGCCCGCCGTGCAGCCCCCTGCCCGGCCGCAGCGGGCGGCGATTGCGCGGCGCGCCGTTTGTGCGCATCCGGCAGAGCCGCGATAATGAGGAACTTTACGATCAGGCATCCGCATGAGCGCACGCATCCTCGACGGCAAACGCATCGCGCAGGAGGTGCTGGAGCGTGTTGGCCGGCGCGTCACCGAGCGGCTGGCGCAGGGGCTGGCAGCCCCCGGACTGGCGGTGATCCTGGTGGGCGACGATGCCGCCTCGTCGGTATACGTGCGCAACAAGCGCAAGGCCTGCCATCAGGTCGGCTTTCGATCGTTCGATTACGACTTTCCGTCCAACGCCCGCCAGGACGAACTGTTCGCGCTGATCGACCGGCTCAATGCCGACCCGCAAGTGCATGGCATCCTGGTGCAGTCGCCGCTGCCCGATCATATCGACGAGGATGCGCTGGTCGATCGCATCGATCCGGACAAGGACGTGGACGGCTTCCAGGCAGTGAACGTGGGCCGTCTCGCGCTGCGCCGCTTCGGCCTGCGTCCGTGCACGCCCAGGGGCGTGATGACCTTGCTCGGCCACACCGACCGGCCGGTGCGCGGCCAGCATGCGGTGGTGGTGGGGGTATCCAACCATGTGGGGCGGCCGCTGGTGCTGGAGCTGATGATCGCCGGCTGCACCACCACCTGCTGCCATCGCTTCACGCGGAATCTGGAGCACTACGTGCGGCAGGCCGATATCCTGATCGTGGCCGTCGGCAAGCCGGGCCTGGTCAGCGGCGAATGGATCAAGCCGGGCGCGGTGGTGATCGATGTCGGCATCAACCGGCTCGATGACGGCCGGCTGGTCGGCGACGTGGATTTCGACGCGGCGGCCTTGCATGCCAGCTGGATCACCCCGGTACCCGGCGGCGTCGGCCCGATGACCGTGGCCACCTTGATGGAAAACACGCTGGAAGCCGCCGAGGCAAATCCCGCGACGCCGGCCTGATCGGTTCGGTCGGCCTCAGGCCCCGCCCTGCTCGCGCGTGCCCCGGCACTGCCGGGAAGCGTGCCGCTTGCTGGCTGCCCGTGCCCGCCTGCAGGCGCAGCTCAAATCCACCGTCGAACCTTCGCCCTGTACGCCGCATAATCCGCGCCGAACAGGTCGGCGAGCACTTTCTCCTCGGGCATGATCTGGAAGCGGGTCAGCCACGCCACCAGCACGATCGGCCCCAACCCTGCCCACAGCGAACCCAGGTAGACGGCCCAGCCACCCAGCAGGCAGGCCAGGCCCGCATACATAGGGTTGCGCGTCATGGCATACACGCCGTGCGTGACGATGGCGGAAGTGGCCCGCGGCCGCATCGGATTGACGGTGGTCCTCACCCGCCGAAATGCGATCATCCCCGACAGATCGAACGCCACCCCGCAAACGGCCAGTACGCTCGCCAGGATCAGGCGCACCAGCGTCACCGGCTCCCGCGCGGCAGCGAAATGGGCCACGCCCCACATGCCGAGCGCCAGCACGAGCGCCGCGACGGGCGGCGGGATTTTCAGTTCGATGGATTGCAGCATGCGCATGGCGGGTTCCGACGTTGCGCCCAGACGATACCCCAACCTTACCCTTCGCCGGATGCCTTCAAGCCGTCGGAACCGGCAGTGCCGCTCACCCCAGCCGCAACAGCTTGCGCACGGCCGGCAGGTTGCGCCGGCTGATTTCCGGGCTGACTTCGGTGCCGTCGAGGCGGGCCAGCACGCGGCCGTCGGTGAGGGGCCTGATGCCAAGCAGGCGCGCCGGCGGTACCAGGCAGTTGCGGTGCAGGCGGATCAGCTGATCGGGGTAAGCCTCTTCCAGCTGACGCAGCGATTCCTCGATCAACAGCTCGCCGCGACGGTGCTGCACGACCACGTATTTTTCCTCGGCGAGCAGGCAGATCACTTCATCCAGCGCAATGCGGACCTGTTCCCCATGCAGCCGGCCGTGCAGCCAGGCGACCGCTTCGCGCGGCACCTCGGCGAGCCGCTGCTGCGCGCGCTGCAATGCCTCTCGCAGCCGTTCCAGCCGCACCGGCTTGAGCAGGTAGTCGACCGCGCCCAGCTCGAACGCCTTGAGCGCGTGCGCTTCGTAGGCAGTGCAGAAAATCACCTGTGGCCGTGCGCGATCGCCCAGCCGCTGCGCCAGCGCGGTGCCGTCGAGGCCGGGCATGTTGACGTCCAGCAGCAGCAGATCCGGTTGCAGCTGGTTGATCGCGCCGAGTGCGGTTTCGCCATCGCCGACGCTGCCGACGACCTCCACCGCGGCGCATTCGCCGAGCAGCGCGGCCAGCCGTGCGCGCGCCAGCGGTTCGTCGTCGACGATCAGCACGCGCATCACGCGGACGGCCCCGGCAACTGCAGCAGCACCACGAAGCGCTCGCCCTGCGCGCCGGCGGTCACCCTGGAGCGCGGTCCGTAGCGAAAGGCGACGCGCTGGCGCACGCTGTCCAGGCCGTGACCGTTGCCGGGTTCGGCGGGCGTGGCCGGCAACGGGTTGACGATCTCGATGCGGATGCCGTCACCGTCGCGCTGGCCGCGAAGCACCACTTCGCCACCGGCGCGCAGCGGCTGGATACCATGCCGCACCGCGTTCTCCACCAGCGGCTGCAGCAGCAATCGCGGCAGCGGGAAATCCACCGGCAACTCGTCCAGCTCGCGGCGCACGCGCAGGCGCCCGCCCAGGCGCAGCTGCTCGATCGCCAGATAACGCTCGATCAGCGCCAGCTCCTCGCCCAGGGTGCCATCGCCGGTGTCGTGCTGGCCCAGCGCGGCGCGAAACAGTTCGGACAGATCCTCCACCGTACGCTCGGCGGCCACCGGATCGACCCGGATCAAGGCGGCCACCGTGTTCATGCTGTTGAACAGGAAGTGCGGCCGGATGCGTGCCTGCAGCGCCTCGACCTGCGCCCGGGTGGCCGCGGCCAGTCGGGTCTGCCACTGCGTCAGCACGTAGAAGTAGCGCAGCATCGCGGCACCCAACAGAGCGGCGATCAGCACGTTGTCGCGCACGAAGACAAGCGCGCCGCTGCCGATCATCCGCATCTGCAAGGCACCGTCGAACCAGTGCGCCAGCGCGCTGGCGACCGCCACGATCAATACGATCAGCAGCCACACGCCGAAATACGGGGTGTGCCCGGGCAGCCGCTGCAGCAACGGCCGCAGCTTGCACACGGTTACCGCGATCACCAGGGTCAGCCACGTCACGAACAGCATGCTGACGCTGTAGGCGGGCCAGTCGCGCTGGTTGTCGCGCGCCAGCCACATCACCGTCACCGTCAGCGCGCCCACCACGAACAGTGCAAACAGGGCCGGCAGCTGGCAGAAATCCGGCAGCGGGCTGTATTCGATGCGGTCGCGCGGACCGCGGCTGGCGGGGATGGATGCGGGCATGCGGGCAAGTATGCCGCATGCGCGGCGAGCGGCCGTAGGAGCCCACCCTGTGGGCGAATGCTTTTTGCCCCGGGCATAGGGCAAGAGCATTCGCCCACAGGGTGGGCTCCTACGGGATCACGCGCTGGCCAAGCCACGCACGCAGGTCGGCGATTTCCTCGGTGCAGACCGCGTGCGCCATCGGGTAGGTGTGCCAATCCAGCGGGTAGCCCAGCGACTGCAGCCGATCGCGCGAATCGACGCCGCGTTGCAGCACCACTACCGGATCGGCCGTGCCGTGGCCCCAGAAAATCGGCGTGGCGGCATTGGCCGTGCCGCGTTCGGCGACGAGCGTGGCGGACATCGGCAGATAGGTCGACAGCGCGATGATGCCGGCGAGTTGTTCGGCATGGCACAGGCCGGCCGCCAGGGCGATCGCCCCGCCCTGCGAGAAACCGGCCAGCACGATCCGCTCGCTGGGCACGCCGCGGGCATGCTCGCGGGCGATCAGGGTTTCCACCTCGCCCATCGAGGCGCGAATGCCGGCGACATCCTGGCGTGCGTGCAGATCGAATCCGGCGATGTCGTACCAGGCGCGCATCGACATGCCGTTGTTGATCGTCACCGGCCGCACCGGCGCATGCGGAAACACGAAGCGCAATGCCGGCCAGCCCGGCGCCACCAGTTCGGGCACGATCGGCGCGAAGTCATTGCCGTCGGCACCCAGGCCATGCAGCCAGATCACGCTGTGCGTGGGGTGGGCGGCGGTTTCGTGTTCGACAGTGGGCAGCGTCATGCAGCACTCGGAACGAATGGAAGTCCTCACAGCTTAACGCGTCGCCGGGTGCGCCTGCGATCTTGCGGGTCAGCGGAGCCACCCGTCGACGCCGCGACACGCGCAACCACCCCTGACTTTCGGCACGGGTTGCGGTGCGTTGTCGGCCTGCTCGGTTATGCTGTTTTTTTGTCCGGAAACCCGACCCATGCGCCGACTTCTGCTTGCCGCTCTCGCTGCCTGTCTGGTCCTGCCGACGATGGCGGCCACGCCGCCGGCCAGCCGTCCGCTCGACCTGGAAACGATCATGGCCAACCCCGACTGGATCGGGCAGGCGGTGGAATCGCCGTACTGGAGCGTGGATGGGCACAGCCTCTATTACCAGGTGAAGCGCGACGGCAGCCCGGTGCGCGACCTGTACCGGGTCGATCCGGTCAGTGGCGTCAGCGTGAAACTCGATCCAGCCGCGATGGCGCAGGCCGAGGGGCCGGCGGTGTTCGACCGCACACACCGGCATGCGGCCTTCATCCTGCACGGCGATGTGTTTCTGGTGGATCTGGCCAGTGGCCGGCGCGTGCAGGTGACGCGCACGCCGCAGGCCGAATCCGCGCCGCAGTTTTCCGCCGATGGCCGCGCGCTGCAGTTCCGCGACGGCAACGACTGGTACAGCTACGACATCGCCAGCGCCGTCACCGCACCGGCGGCGGTGCTGAAGTTCGCCGACGACCCGCAGGCAAAACAGCCCGATCAACTGGGCGAGCTGCAGCTGAAACTGTTCAAGACGCTGCGCCACATCAAGGCCGACCAGCAGGCGATCCGCGACGAGAACAACGTGCTGCAGGCGGCCGACCCGGGTCGTGCGCCAGCGCCGTTCTGGCTCGGCGACAAGACCAAGCCGGTGGACACCGAACTGTCGCCGGATGGCCGCTGGATGCTGCTGGTCACCGTGCCGAAGGACTATGCCGCCGGCAAGGCACCGCTGGTCAATCACTACGTCACCGACAGCGGCTACACCGAGTCGCAGAATGCGCGCACCTACGTCGGCCGCACGGACCCGGCGCCGCAGTCGCTGCTGCTGCTGGATCTGGCCAACCATCAGTCCTACCCCTTGCGCACCGACGTGTTGCCGGGGATCAAGGACGATCCGCTCAAGGCCCTGCGCCGCCAGGCCGTTGCCGCGCTGGAGAAGGCCGGCAAGAGCGACGAAGCCAAGGCGCTGAAGGCACCCGAGGTGCGCCCGGTACGCATCATCGCCAGCGCCGAGGACGGCGGTGGCGGCGGCATCGCGTGGAGCGACGACGGCAGCGAGCTGGCGATCCAGCTGCGCGCGATCGACAACAAGGACCGCTGGATCGCCAGCGTCGACTTCCGCCGTCACGTACTGGTCGATCAGCAACGGCTCACCGATCCGGCCTGGATCAACTGGAACTTCAACGATTTCGGCTGGCTCAAGGACAACCGCACGCTGTGGTACCTGAGCGAACAGACTGGCTGGTCGCAGCTGTATACCAAGCCGCTCGCCGGCAAGGCGAGAGCACTCACCCGCGGGCGCTTCGAGGTCAGCCATCCGCTGCTCAGCGCTGACGGCCGATGGTTCTACGTGCGCACCAACCTGCTCGCTCCCTACAGCTACGATGTCTATCGCCTGCCGGTCGGCGGCGGTGCGCTGACCCGCATCACGCACTACGAGGGCATGGACGACTTCAAGCTGTCGCCCGACGGCAGCCAGCTCGCCGTGCTGCATTCCGGACCGTACACGTTCGCGCAGCTCGCGGTGCAACCGGCTGCCGGCGGCAGCGCGAAGGAGCTGACCGACACCATGAAGGCGGCCTACACCGCGCACCACTGGATCGTACCGAAGATCGTGCAGGTACCGTCGTCGCACGGCGCCGGCGTGATCTACGCGAAGTACTACGGCCCGGCCGACGAAAACGATGCAGTGAAGCGCCCGGGCGTGCTGTTCGTGCACGGCGCCGGTTACCTGCAGGACGTCACGCTGTCGTCGACTTTCTACTTCCGCGAGCAGATGTTCGACAACCTGCTGGTGCAGCAGGGCTACGTGGTGCTGGACATGGACTACCGAGCCTCCGAAGGCTACGGCCGCGCCTGGCGCACCGCGATCTACCAGCAGATGGGCCACCCGGAACTGGAAGACCTGCTCGACGGCAAGGCATGGCTGGTGAAAAACCACGGCGTCGACCCGAAGCGCGTGGGCATCTACGGCGGCAGCTACGGCGGCTTCATGACCGAGATGGCACTGCTGCGCGCACCGGGCGAATTCGCCGCCGGCGCCGCGCTGCGCGCACCGTCGGACTGGACCAGCTACAACGATGAATACACCTCCAACATCCTCAACGACCCGCAGCTCGATCCCGCGGCCTACCGGATCAGCTCGCCGATCGAATACGCGGCCAACCTGCGCGACCCGCTGCTGATCGAACACGGCCTGATCGACGACAACGTGATGACCAGCGACTCGATCCGCCTCTACCAGCGCTTCATCGAACTGCACAAGAAGAACTTCTGGATCTCGCTGTATCCGCTGGAGCGTCATGGCTTTGTCCATGCCGACTCCTGGTACGACGAATACCGCCGCATCGACGAGCTGTTCAATACGTACGTGAAGCCGGTGAAGGGTGTCGCTGCGGACAACTGATCACGCCGGAAACCAGGATTGACCCGGCGCCTATTGCTCGAAGATCAGCGCTTCCGGTTGTGCGCCCAGCTGCCGCAGGGCCCGCATCACAGCGTCGTTGAACGGTGGCGGGCCGCAAACATAGAAATGCTGATCCCAGTCCACGATGAGGCGTTTCAACAACGCCTCGTCCACGCGGCCGGCCTCGAAGCCGGGGCTGGCACCGCCATCGACGAGAAAAATTGCGCGCGTGCCGAAGGTCGTGCGAAGTTCTTTCTCGCAGATGACGTCGGCGGGCGTCTTGTTGGCAAAGATCAGGCCGTGACCCGGCAGGAGATTTTCTCTGCGCAAGTGGCGCACGATCGCCAGGAAGGGCGTGATGCCGGCTCCGCCGGCAATGAACACGCCAGGGCCGGCGTAACGGATCGAGCCCCATGGCTCGGAGATTGTCAACGCCGCGCCCGGTTGCAGATGCGCCAGCGCATCGGTCACCCCCGGGTGTTCGGCATAGATTTTGATCGTGAACTCCAGGACCTTGTCGCGCGCCAGCGAGGTTGGCGTGAAGGGGCGGATCTGCTCGCGCCAGCCATCGGCGTCGATGGCGAGATCGACGCCTTGGCCGGGCTCGAAGGCGAACCCTTCAGGGCGCGCGACGATGAAGCGCAGGACATCGTGCGTCACGAATTGCTTCATCAAAAGCATGGTGCGGAAAGTCATGGAATCACCCTCCTTGAAATAGGAAAGACACAGGTGCGGGCTTGATCGTCCCTGCATGAAACCCACCGGCACAGGAGAACCGAGTGCAGGGTACGACGCCGCAGGCAAATATTTGTTGCAGGATTATTTGACCACCAGCGTGCCGGTCATGCCCGGGTGGAACTTGCAGAAGAATGCGGTGGTACCCGCCACGGCCGTCGTGCGCATGCTGGCGCCCGGTTTCAGGTCGATGTCGAAACGGCCGTCGCGTGCGGTGACGCTGTGCTCGAAGATGTCGCGATTGACCCATTCGATGCTGTCGCCGGCGTGCAGGCCGGCCGGCATCGGGCCGTACTGCATCTTGTCGATCACGATCACATGCACCCGGTGCGCATGTACCGTGGCCTGCGGCTTCGCGGTGGCGGCAGCGATCGGCGTCGACACGCCGATCACCGCCAGCAAGCCACCGATGATCGGAACCATCATGCGGCGCATGGGGTGCTCCCTACTTCAGGCTCTGGGCGAGATGCTCGGCGTGCATCTGGTGCGACTGGAACAGTTTCAGGCCGGTTTCCAGCAGCGACTTGAGTTCCACGTTCCGCGCCGACGGGATCAGCGTGCCGCTCAACGCGCTGTTGACGGTCTGGTGATACGCCACTTCGTTATCGACATAAGCCGTGTCGAACGCCCTGCCCTTGAGCGCCGCCAGTTTCTTGCGTTCATCGGCAGCACCTTTCGACAGCGACTCGCTGGTCGGGTTGTTCTCGGGCGTCACGCCGAGCTTCTTGACCAGCGCCAGCGCCTGCACGTTGACCGCCGCATGGTCGCGCGCCATTTCCTCGGCGAACGCGCGCACGTCCTTGTTGCGGGACTTTTTCAGCGCCTGCTTCGCGGCGGCGATGTCGATCTCGCCGGCGGTGTAGGCGATGTGTGCGATCTGCGCGTCGTTGAGGGCCGGCGCAGCCGTGGTTTGCCGGGCATGCGCACTGGCGATAAAGCCGACACCGAGGGCGAGGGCGAGAGTAACGAAGGTCTTGTTCATGAGCATTTGTCTCCATGGGATGGGCGAAAGGGGCAAGCGAACGATCGCCATGCTTGCCGTCACCGATGAGATGCAACAGTGGCGCACCGGTTCCCGCCGGCACGTGGCCGGGCTGACCGTCGTGCCTGGCGGGAACCTCGAGAGACGCTGTTGCGTCGAATGACGCGTTGCCCCAATGAGTCCGCCAGCATGCTCGAATGCGATCCAGCCATCCCCCCGTCCGTTGCCGCCGCACCGGCGCGGATCACCGAGACACCGCGCCCGTCGCGCGCCGAGGCGGAAGCGGCGGTACGCACGCTGATCCGCTGGGCCGGCGACGAGCCGTCGCGCGAGGGCCTGCGGGCCACGCCGGCCCGTGTCACGCGCGCCTACGAGGAGTGGTTCTGCGGTTACCGGCAGGATCCGGCCAGCCTGCTCAGCCGCACGTTCGAGGAAGTCGGCGGCTACGACGATCGAGTCATGCTGCGCGACATCCCGCTGCAGTCGACCTGCGAACATCATATGGCGGCGATCCGCGGCGTGGTGCATGTCGCCTATCTGCCGAACCGGCGCGTCGTCGGCATTTCCAAGCTGGCGCGGCTGGTCGAGGCGTTTGGCCGGCGCCTGCAGATCCAGGAGCGATTGACTGTCGAGATCGCCGACACGCTCGCCCACGTGCTGCAGCCGCGCGGCGTGGCGGTGATCGTGCGGGCCAGCCACGAATGCCTGTCTTCGCGCGGCGTGCGCCTGCATGGGGTGAGCATGCTGACCCGGCGCCTGCTCGGCGAGTTTGCGCTGGAACCGCAACGGCGGGAAATTCTGGCAGCGCTCGCCGACTGATCCGGGAACCTCAAGCCATGCGGTTGCATCCGATCAGGTGTACAAGGAGAAAACCATGTCACCCCATGCCCATGCAGCACCCGTCGATTACACCGCGCTGGACGACAACGCGCTGGTAACACTGGTCCGCGACGGCCAGCACGAAGCGTTCCGGCACATCATGCAGCGCTGCAACCAGCGCCTGTTCCGCGTCGCGCGCAGCGTGGTCGGCGAGGATGCGGAAGCTGAGGACGTGCTGCAGGAGTCGTACCTGCGCGCCTATCGCAGGCTGGACTCGTTTCGCGGCGACTCGACGTTGCTGACCTGGCTGACCAGCATCGTGCTGAACGAGGCGCGCGGCCGGCTGCGCAAGCGCCACAGCATGGTGGGGTTGGAGCAGATCGACGCCTCGTTGCAGGATACCCACCGCGTGATCCAGTTTCCTTCGAAGTTCGGCAGCGAGGATCCGGCCGTCTCGGCCGCACGCGCGCAGATCCGCCATCTGCTCGAACGTGCCATCGACGAGCTGCCGCAAGTATTCCGCACCGTCTATGTGATGCGCGAGATCGAGCAGTGCACGGTGGAGGAAACCGCCGTCCAGCTGGCGCTTCGCCCGGAGACGGTGAAGACGCGCCTGCATCGCGCGCGCCGGCTGCTGCGCACGTCGCTGCAGGGGACGCTGGCAAGCACCATGACCGAGGCTTTCCCCTTCATGGGCCTGCGTTGCGCCCGGGTGACCGAAGCGGTGATGGCACGGCTGGAAGCTGACCGGCGGTAAGGAATACGCCGCCTCGGCAGCGGCGCTGTCTGTGTGCGAAACGTGGCTCAAGCAGGAGCCGGGATCCGTGGCGAACCAGGCGGATCGACGGGCAACTCACTGATCGACTCGATCCTTGCTAGCGTCGCACGAGTGACGCCGCGCCGAGGATCTGCCATGAAGCTTTCGCATCTGCTGATCGCGGTATTGCTGGTCGCGGTCGGCGTCATGGTGAAGATCCTCTGCTTCCCCCGCCCGGTGATGGCTCCGCGAGCGGCAACACGAACCTCGTGAATACGCATCGACCCGCTTGCGGCCGCCCGGATACGCGCATGGTGCCGTCCGCAGCCCCCACGACAACCAGCCCATCCGCCCATCTGGCGACGGTTGAAGGGGACCTCGGCAATTTCGTTGCCCGATGCAACGGTGATGGCCACCAGGCCGTGCTGCAGCGGAAAGAGGGGCAACTCATGGCGACCTGCCAGTGAGGCCATCGACGGGACGGCCCGCCATGGTGCGGAGCGATCGGCAGCCGATCTGCAGTGCGCGATCGGCAGCGCGCAATGGCGTCGCGCCACACAACGGCGAGATGCGCGGACGCCGGTCTTCCTCCGGCTTGGTTCGTCCGGCATTTCGCCAACAGGTAAAGAAGCCGTCCGGCGGTCATCGACCGCGCCGCGGGCAACTGCGGCGAAATGACGCCGCGCAGCCGGCCTGAATCCCTGCAAATGGGCGTTATGCCGCACTTTTTGCCGTTCTGCCGACTGGCAACCTCGCTTACAATATTGCCAGGCAATACGGGGTTCGCCGGTTCGTACCCGACAGCAACACACCGGCAGTGGAAGCGGTACCTCTCCGACTGTGATTCCACCGCGAGCCCGACGCGCAAGTCGGGCTTTTTTTTTTGTTCTCAACGGCAGGGGCACACGACCGCCCCATGTGTCCACGGTGGAAAGCGGTTACGCCGCCGTCTGCGGTTCGGACCGGACAGGGGGCGCGTTGCGACGGCCCGGGTTCCCGGCCTTGCGCTGACTGAAGAAAAACGCCATGAACCCGGCACTGTCCATGTCCGTGCAATCGACGTCCGTCGGCTTGATGTCCTGCGGCCTCACCCAGTAGCAATCGCCGTCACGAAAAACATAGCGTGAGCTGCTTTCTTGGTTCTGCATATCGTACCTAGCCTTTCCATTGATGAAATCTTCCCGGTAGCCGATGCAACTTCAGGTCGGCCCCGCCGAGGCGAAGGTTACGCCTTATTGTGCGTTGCACAACATGACGGAATGCCGCATCGGCGCGTGCCCGCAAAGGCCGGTGCCATGCCATCGCCGGCATGGAACTCCCGCCGCCGCAACGTGCCGGAACGCCCTGCGAAAACAGCAGAGCATGCGTCCTTCCCGGTGTCGGCGATGGCCACCGGCAGCTTCAGTTATCCGCAGTCCCGCCGATATAGTGTGTTGAGCACCCTGCCTCTATTCGAGCAGCACCGGCACAGCCCACCATCGAAGGCCTCGCAGGTACACCCTCATGATCAAGATCATCGAAGCACCCGATGAAGTGATGGAAGTCGCGGTTGCCGTCAGATCCATCATCTATTTCGGCGATATCAGCCAATCGGCCGCGCCGGCGAGCCTGGCCATCGGCCTGAATGACGGCATGGCGGTGCCGCTGGACGATCCCGCCATCTTGGCGGCATGCACGCCCGGACAGCAGCACAGTCCCCAGCAGAAGCAGGCCATCGCAGCGATGGCCAGGCGCCTGGGCTGCGACGCATCGACGACGATGGTGTCTTTCGTGGTTCGCCGCATGCTCGATTGTGCCAACACCCAGCTCGTGGAGGAGCGTACACGGCAGACGGCGATGCCAGCCCGGGTTGGCGAAGACGAGCCCGCGCCCGAAGCCCCCGTGGACACGACGTCCGTGGCGTGGCTGGAATCGCAGATGGAGGCCGCGGCAGTTGCCAGGAGCGGGACATCGTCCCGCTGACCCGGGTCGCGCCGATGCGTCCGGCGGCCATGACTTCCATTGGCAAGCCCAGGTGACGGCGGGGCGGCATGCCGTACCGGACAGGCCCGCCGACCGCGCATGGTCACAACCCGGGCACTCTCGTCATTCATGACAAGATCTGCCACGTGGCCATCCGCAAGGCCATGGCATGGGCGTGCCGGTCACGCGCCAGTCAAGGGATGTCCGCGCATGGCTGTCGAGAATAACGCGATGCGCGAGGCACCCGACGTGATCATGAGTTGAAGGCGTCACTGCGCCAGCGGCGAGCCGATCAACCGCACCCGCCCCATTCCCGGCGTTCGGATGACGCTCCATCCGGTGCACTTCGCCATCGATCCCTCAGCCGTCGCAGTAGATCTCCGGAAGGCACCGGGTGACCCGGAGCGCCGGCATCGTGCATCGACGACGCCCGAGGGTCAGAAGCGCATCCGCAGGAACAGCGACGGCCCATGAAGCTTCATGTCGAGGTCGGCGTCGTAGGTATCGCGGTGCTGGTGAAGCACGATTCGCGTATAGCCATACTCGGCACCCAGGCCGAGCTTGGGCCGCGGGAACCATTCGGTGCCCAGCGCAGCGTTGTAGATGTGCCCGCTGAGCCGGCCGCCGTTCTTCTTCACTCCCGATGCATCGAAGTACACGCGCCACCGGCCGCTGAAGGCATGCCGCCAGCCGAGCTGCAGCATCGGCGCCCAGGCGTGGACGCGGGTGGCGCTTGATGCCGGGGCAAGCGGCACCCCGTTGACCGCTGCCTCGCCGCGGATGTCCGCACGCAACCGGTAGTAGGCCGCGCCCAGACCCAGGCCGAACGCGTCGTTGCCGCGACCGAACCACCAGCGATCGGCGATGCTGCCGACATCCAGGTCGAGCCTGCCGCGCACCGTCTGGGCGGTACTGAAATTGCTGCCGCCGTAACTGATGTCGCGAGCCAGGCTCCTGCTGCCGGAACGGCTGACGCCGTAGTAGTCCAGCGAAAGGCCCTGGCTGTCGCCAAGCAGCACGTCGAGGCGCACGCGGGGAATGGTCTTGTGGTCGTTGAAGCCGAGATCGTTTTCCAGGTCGATGT
>DATKVA010000042.1:0-2069 GCA_035530315.1 Rhodanobacter sp.
CGGTACCGCCGACCAGCACGACGTTGTGGGCAGTGTCAGTGAAGGCCAGCGTGGCAAGCTGCTGGATGATCGCTTCGTCGACCTTGGCGCTGGCGAAGTCGAAGCTGGCCAGGTCCCGGTGGATCGGGAAACGTGCGGTATGCATCTGATAGGCGATGGTGCGCATAGCCTGATAGGTGTGCTCCGCCTGCAGCAGGTGCTCGATCAGCCAGTGCGATGCCTGCAGGGCGGCGCTGCCGCCTTGCTCCAGCAACTCGGCATAGGCCTGTGCCATGCCATGCAGCTTGAGCGCCTTCAGATCGGCGATGACGTCAGTCATGGCTCACCTCCACGCAACGCAGCTGGTCGTAGCGGTCCGGATCGGCGATGGGCTCTTCCTGCAAGCGCAGCGCGGTGTCCACGGTGAGGGTGGGCGTCTCGCGCAGCCGCGCAAGCACGTTGCGCACATGGTCGACGCTGATCGCACCGGAAGCGATGACCAGCTCAACGGCCACCAGCACCGCCTCCAGCCCGAAGGCCGGTACACAGGCCAAGACGTCGGCCATGACGCGATCCCCGCCGGGGCGACGCAGCAGGGCGAGCTGCAGTGTACGCAGTGCATCCGGCAAGCCGCCGAACGGCGCACCGTTGCGCAGCGCGCCGGGCTTGCGCTCGATCAGCGGCACATAGTGCAGCCAGTCGTAGACAACCTGATCACGATCCAGTGCGCGCCGGTGGTCCGCGACCGCCTGCTGCTCGGCATAGATCACGATCCGCTCGGGATACAGCCGCACGCTGACGCGGTGCCCGGCCAGGTGACACGGCACGGAGTAGCGGTTGCGCTTGACCGTGACCAGGCAGGTGCTGGAGACCCGCACGACGATCTCCACATAGCCATCGAAGGGGCTTGGCATCGGCATCAGGTGCGGTTGCTCGTGCTCGTGCGCCTCGGCCACGCTCATGCCGGGATAGTCCGGGTGGGAGGCGGCAGCCCATGCCTTCGGGCAGCGTGCAGCCAGCCACGCGTTGAGCTCGGCGAACGAGGCGAAGCTCTCGGTCAGCGCCTCCTGCCACAGGCCACGACGGTTGTCCTGCACGTCCTTCTCGACACGGCCCTTCTCCCAGCCGGCGGCGACGTTGCAGAAGTGAGCGTCGATCAAATAGTGCGAACACATCGCCGCAAAGCGGGCGTTGACGATGCGCTCCTTGCCCTTGCCGACCTTGTCCACCGCCGTCTTCATGTTGTCGTAGATGCCGCGCTGGGCCACGCCACCCAAACCGGTCAGGCAGCGCGTGTGGGCATCGAACAACATCTCGTGGCCTTCGCCTGGATACGCCGCCAGCCAGAACGCCCGGCTCGCACAGAGCTTCATGTGGGCCAGCCGTATCCGGCGGTAGACCCCGCCAATCACGATGCCTTCCTCGCTCCAGTCGAACTGGTACGCCTCGCCCCACTCGAATGTCAGCGGCACATAGGCCGAGCGCGCGGTGACCGAGCCTGCCTCGGCGCGCCACCGGCGGATGCGCTCGGTCAACTGCGAGTAACCGCCGTCGTAGCCCTTGGCCTTGATCTGGGCAAACAATCGCAGCAGCGTGCGCCGGTCCCGTTTGGGGCGATGGGCATCGGTGGCCAGCGCCTGACGGACCTCGTCCAGATACGGATCGAGCTTCGTCGATCCGCGCGGCCGCGCGTACTTCAACTCGCTACGCTCGGGCTCCTTCAGCCACTTCCTGATCGTGTTGCGCGACAGGCTCGTGCGGCGGGCTATCTCGTTGATCGACACCTTCTCGCGAAGGTGCATCCGGCGGACTTTGGCGTACATGCTCATGGTGATCACCTCGTTTCCCCGCTGGTCAAAAACTCAGCAGGTTAGGTTGAACACCCTGGTCAAATTTGAACCGGCAGAACCCCTCTTTGGTGGTCAGTTTTCACCCGGCGCCAACAGGTCATACCGCACCTACTATGGCCTCGGCTGACTTCTCGCTCCGCCTTGCGGCGTCGCCCTTTCAGGCACGAGGCGAGATCTCCCCGGGTATGACGCACCTGCCTTCCCGCTTATGCCTGTCGGATATACGCCACGTCGTCTGTG
>DATKVA010000043.1:0-3170 GCA_035530315.1 Rhodanobacter sp.
AGGTAGCCACTGGCGTCCTGCGGATCGATCTGCGGGTAATACAGCGTGTCGCTACGTCCAGGCACCGGATCACCCGACAGCACATGTAGCACGGTCAACGTGGTCATGCTGGCGCCGATGCCCAGCGCGATCGCCAGCACCATCAGCGCGGTGAGCGCCTTGTTGCGCTTCAGGCTGCGCAGGGCCAGGTCGAGGTAATAGGCAAACATGTCATGACTCCGCTGATCTCATATACCTCCGTAGGAGCGCGCTTGCGCGCGATGCTCTTTGCGAAGGTTCATCGACAAGGGCATCGCGCGCAAGCGCACTCCTACGGGTACCCGTTCATCACACCGACCTTGTCGCCACCACCGGCGGCACGTTGGAGGCACGGCGCGCCGGCACGAACACCGCGCCCTGCCCCAGCGCCAGTACCGCGGCGACGCCGGCCAGCACATAGGCGATCGGCAGGTGGGCCATCGCGAAGTGCCGCATCAGCAGCAGGTTGAGGCCGAGCGCCAGCACGACGCCGAGCACCGCGCCGCCGCCGGCGATCAGCAGGTTCTCGGTCTGGAAGTAACGCAGGATGTCGATCTTGCGTGCGCCCAGCGCGCGGCGCACGCCGATCTGCTTGTGCCGCTGGCCGACCCAGAAGCTGGTCAGGCCGACGATGCCGGCGGCGGTGACGGCGAGCAGGATCAGGCAGATCGCGCCCATCAGGATCGCCATGCCGCGGTCGGCGCGATAGGCATGTGCGCGGATGTCGGCAAACGACTTGACGCCGCTGCTGTCGGCAGCATCCCCAATCACGCGCATCGGATCGGCGGCAAACAGCGCCGCGCGCGCTTCCTTCATCGCGGCATCCATGCGGCCGGGCCTGGCACGCACCGCGTAGCGCGAAAAGTTTGCATCCAGCCGGGTCGGAATCAGCACCGAGTTCCAGGTGAAACCGTTGGCCCAGCTGTCCACGCTCGGCGCCTGCATGCGTGCGATCACGCCGACGATGGTGCTGGGCGTGTTGCGATCGATGTAAATGGTCTTGCCGACCGCGTTGCCGCCCGGAAACAGCTTGTCGGCCAGCGCCTTGGTGACGATCACGATCGGCGGCACGTTCTGCCCGCGCATGCCCATGTGATGCACGTCGCCGGCATTGAAATTGCGTCCGGCGATCAGGCGCAACCCGAGCGTATGGATCATCTGATCGTCGCCGAAATAGTTTGCGGCGTGCGCGGTCGCATGCTCCTGCGCGGGCTTGAGGCCGATGCCTCCGCTCCAGGTGTTGTTGGTCAGCGGCAGCGAGTTGATGGCGATCGCCGATTCCACATCGGGCAGGCTGCGCAGTGTCTGCACGTCGGTGCGCAGCATGGCGTCAAGCTTGTCGATCGAAGCTTTGTCATCGCCGGTCGGCGCGCCGACCCAGATCTGGGTGACCATGAACAGGTTCTTCTCGTCCATGCCGGTGGGGCGCTGGATGCGCTCGACGCGGCTACCGATGATGAAGATCGCGTTGCACACGATCGCCAGCGTCAACGCGATCTGCAACGCGATCAGCACCACGCCGGCCTTGTGGCGACGCAATGCGGCGAGGATGGGGTGCAGGGTCATGTCATGTCCTCTTGTTCGTCATTCGCGCGCAAGCGGGAATCGTGGCTCTTGCTCTTGGTTCGTCATTCCCGCGAAAGCGGGAGGCGCTTTACAACGGCGAAGCCTGTCATCCAGTGTCTTTTTCACGTCAGAGTCGCTGGATCCCCGCTTTCGCGGGGATGACGGTGGGTTCTAATTCGATTTCAACTGCCACGCCGGTTGCACGCGCGACGCCCGGAACGTCGGATACAGCGCCGCCAGCAAGCTGGCGATCACCGCCACGGACAGCGTGGTGAGCAGCAGCGAGATGTCCAGGCGCGCCAGCGAAGCGATGTACTTCGGCATCACCAGCCCGACGCTGGCCACGCCGACGGCGGTGAGCAACAGCCCGAGCACACCGCCGGCCAGTCCGATCATCCCGGCTTCGGTGAGGAACTGCGCATAGATCGCCAAGCGCGGTGCGCCCAATGCGCGGCGTACGCCGATCTCGCCGCTGCGGCGCAGGAACTTCGCCAACAGCAAACCGGCGGTATTGACCAGGCACACGATCAGCAGCCCCATCGCGACCAGCAGCGACACCCGGGTATCGCTCGGCACCACGTGCTCGTAATCCAGCCAGCTCATCAGATCCTGCAGGCGGGTATTGGGTGCCCACTGCGGGTAGCGCTGCCGCGCGAAGCCGTTCAGATAGTTCCTGTAATGCTGCACCGCACTCGCGTTGTCGAGTTGCGCCAGATAGGTAATCCAGATGCAACTGGAATGTTGCAGGCCCACAAAGCCGGACTCATGGGGCATTTCGGTACAATTGGTGCTGCCCTGGTTGGGCATATCCGCCGCGATCGCGGTATTGAACGGCAGCAGCAGGTCCTCGCCGCTCATGTAGAAGCCGCCGGTATTGACCACGTCATAGAACATCGGTTGCGGGTGCCAGTCGCCGAGCACGCCGACCACGCGATAATCCCGACCCTCGATGTCCAGCGTCTTGCCGACGCTGTTGCCGCCGCCAAAGACCTTGTCGTTGAGCTTGTCGCTGATCACCACGACTTCGGCGCGACGCGCATCGTCGGCCGCGCTCCAGCCGCTGCCGTATTTGAACGGCGCGTCCACCATCGGAAAGAACTCGCTGTACACCGCGTGGCCGCCGGCATTGATCGGATGCTTGCCGGCCTGCTGCGGCACCACCGACGGCGCGATCATGTACAGCGCCGACTGCAAGGTCGCGCGGTGATCGCGCATCAGGGCCACCGCGTCGGTGTAATCCAGCGCATCGGGTGGATCGCCATAATGCGGATCGGCGGGGTTGCCACCCTTGCCGGACGGTCCCCACATGTCGATCTGCGGTATGAACAGCTTCGAGGACTTCCACGGAATCGGATCGCCCGATACCGCGCGAAATACCGACCAGGTGGTCATCGAGGCGGCCACACCGAAGCCGATGATCAGGATCATCAGCGCCGTCAGTCCGGGGCTGCGCCTGAGGCTGCGCAGGGCCAGTTCGAGGTAGTAGCTGAACATGCGTGGTTCCTTGGGTTGGTCGCCGGGATGGCATCGCAACGAACGGCCGGTGCGGGAGCGGTTGTTGTAGGAGCGCGCTCGCGCGCGATGCT
>DATKVA010000044.1:0-15627 GCA_035530315.1 Rhodanobacter sp.
CTCTTTCAGCGAGGCACGGAGGGGTCAGCTGCAAGGCGCGTTCGCGCAGGAAGGGTGGTGCCCTTTCAAGCGGGCGCACCGCGGCAGATGGCCCCTCCGTGCCTCGCTGAAAGAGCCGCCAAGCGTGAAGCACTACACTAATGTACTGGTCGATGCCGACGATACGTCGGCGACCGCCTGTCCGGCGGACGAGAGGATGACGATGGCCTGGCGCATCAAACACGATCGCACGTTGAGCTTCGGCCACTTCTGCTGGCGGCGCTTTCTGGACGACAAGTGCTTCGAGACGGCCGGCGCGTTGTCGTATACCACGCTGGTGTCGCTGGTGCCGTTGACGGTGGCGATGTTCGCCATGTTTTCGGCGTTTCCCATGTTTGCCGATGCGCGCAACACGCTGATCAATTTCGTGTTCGCGAACTTCGTGCCGGCGACCGGCGAAAAGGTGCAGGAGACCATGCTCGGCTTCGCCGCCAATGCCAGCAAGCTCACCAGCATCAGCATCCTGGTGATGCTGTTCAGCGCGCTGTCGATGATGGTCAGCATCGAGGATCGTCTGAACCGCATCTGGCGCGTGCACCAGGCGCGAAGCTGGGGGTCGCGTCTGCTGCTGTACTGGGCGGCGTTGACGCTGGGGCCGATCCTGGTGGTGGGCGGCATCGCGGTGACTTCGTACGTCACTGCCATACCCTTGCTGCATGCGGCGGCGGGGCAGTTCGGCAATGGCGAGCGCCTGCTGAGCGCGCTGCCGTTCGTGGTGACCCTGGTCACGCTGTGGCTGACCTACATGGTGGTCCCGAACTGCAAGGTAAGCCGGCGCGATGCGGCGATCGGCGCACTGATCGGTGCCGTGCTGTTCGAGATCGTCCGCTGGGGCTTCACGTTGTTCGTGCACAGCGCGCAAACCTACCAGCAGATTTACGGCGTGCTGGCGTCGATCCCGATTTTCCTGCTGTGGATCTACCTGGCCTGGGTCATTGTGATTCTGGCCGCGTCGATCGCGGCCTCGGTGTCGGCGTTCGAATATCGCCCGCCGGCCGTCACGCTGCCGGAAGGTGCCGAGTTCCTCGGCCTGCTGGTGGTGTTGCGGCATTTTGTCGATGCCCAGCGTACGGGTGACAGCGTGGATCCGGCCAGCGTGCTGGCGCGCGAGCCGTACTTGCGCAGCGCCTCGGTTACCACCTATTTCGAGGACCTGCAGCAAGCCGACCTGATCCAGCGTGGCGAAGCCGGCGGCTGGTTGCTCAGCCGCAGCCTGGACAGCACCGAACTGTTGCGTGTTTACCGGCATACCCGTTACCGTTTGCCGCTGCATCCGGTGGAGGAGGCGGCAACGCTCGGCATCGAACTGCCGCCGACGCTGTTGGCGCTGCTGGCCGCGCTGGCCGAGTCCATGGAAACCCGGTTGGGTACCACACTCGACCAGGTTTATCCTCCTTCCGCCACCCTCCCTGTGGCCAATGCCGTGGACCTGCCTGCATGACCGTGTTGCAATCCGCCGTCGTCAAATCCGCGTTCGCGCTGGCCGCCGTGCTGACGTTTGCCGTGCCGGCACATGCCACCATGCCCGTGAGGCCGACACTGCATGTCACCACGCTGGATGGCAAGACGTTCGATCTGGGCGCGCAGCGCGGCAAGTGGGTGATCGTCAACTACTGGGCGACCTGGTGCGGACCGTGCGTCAAGGAAATGCCGGACATTTCCCGTTTTGTCGCCAGCCACCGCAATGTCACGGCGATCGGGCTGGCGTTCGATGACAGCAAGCTGGCCGACATCAAGGCCTTCCTCGTGCGTCATCCGGTGGTCTATCCGGTCGCCCAGGTCATGCTGGACAATCCGGTGAAGGACTTTGACGTGCCGCGCGGCCTGCCCACCACCTGGGTGATCGATCCCGATGGCAAGGTGGCCAAGGGCTTCCTGGGACCGGTGACGACCGCTTCGCTGACCGCGGTGATCGGCGGCAAGTGATGTCCACCGCGAGGTTCATCGTCAGCGGCCGGGTGCAAGGGGTGTTCTATCGTGGCGGCACCCGCACGCAGGCGCTGGAACTGGGTCTGGCCGGTCACGCCTGGAACCGGCCGGACGGCAGTGTCGAGGTGCTGGCCAGCGGTGCGGCGGACGCACTGGACGCACTCGAACGCTGGTTGCGGCAGGGGCCGCCCGCGGCACGCGTCGATGCGGTGAGTCGGGAAGATCTGCCCGAGCAGTATCTGCATGGCTTCCATACCGGTTAGGAGCCCGGCCAACCAACGGTCCGACCGGCTGCCGGGGTCAAAACGTGTCAGGTACCCACAAGGCCCTGTCGGTAACGTGCTCGAGTTTCGGCTTGCCCTTGAGCTTGGGCAGCTTCCGTTTGGCGATCGGCCCGTCATGCTGCGGCAGCTGCTGCAACAGATGCCGGATCAGGTTGATCTGGCCGCGCTTCTGGTCGTTGAAATCGACCACGAACCACGGCGCTTTTTCGGTATGCGTGCGCTCGATCATCACGTCGCGCAGCCGGCCCATCTCGCTGTACTTCTGCCGTGCGGCCAGATCGACCGGCGAGATTTTCCAGCGCTTCAGCGGGTTGTCGACGCGTTCGGCAAAGCGCTGCTCCTGGGCCGCCTGATCGACCGCCAGCCAGTATTTGAGCAGGATGATGCCGTCGTCGGTCAGCAGCTTCTCGAACGCCGGTACCGCGTCGAGAAATGCCGTGTATTCGGCCTTGCTGCAGAAACCCATCGCCGGCTCCACCACGGCACGGTTGTACCAGCTGCGGTCGAACAGCACGAACTCGCCGGCGCTCGGCAGGTGCGCCACGTAACGCTGGAAATACCACTGCGTGGTCTCGCGCTCGCTTGGCTTGGGCAGCGCGGCGATGCGGTAGCCGCGGGTATCCAGGCTTTCGGTGATGCGCTTGATCACGCCGCCCTTGCCGGCCGCATCGCGCCCCTCGAAAATCACCACCAGCCGCTTGCCCGTGCTGTGCAGGGTCTGCTGCAGCCGGGTCAGCTCAAGCTGCAGATCCTTGAGCGCCTTGCGGTAACGAGCGTTCATGCGTACCTCGTGGGATGGGTTGCCGGTACGTCGGGCGCCGGATTCAGCCGGCAGTGAGCGATTTCAATTGGTCCATCTGGTGCTCGCGGGTCAGTGCGTCGATCAATTCGTCCAGGTTGCCCTGCAGGATTTCGGGCAGGCGATACAGGGTGAGGTTGATGCGGTGGTCGGTGATCCGGCCTTGCGGGTAGTTGTAGGTGCGGATGCGCTGGCTGCGGTCGCCGGAGCCGACCTGCAGCCGGCGCGACTCGGCCTGGGCGGCGCTCTGTTTGCCGCGCTCGGCGTCGAGCAGGCGCGCCTTGAGCAGGCTCATCGCGCGGGCGCGATTCTTGTGCTGGCTGCGTTCCTCCTGGCACTCCACCACGGTGCCGGTGGGCAGGTGGGTGATGCGGATTGCCGAGTCGGTCTTGTTGACGTGCTGGCCGCCGGCGCCGGAGGCGCGGAAGGTGTCGGTCTTCAGGTCGGCCGGATTGATCTCGATCTCGTCGATCTCGTCCAGTTCGGGCAGGATCGCCACGGTCGCGGCCGAGGTGTGGATACGCCCCTGCGATTCGGTTTCCGGCACGCGCTGCACACGGTGGGTGCCGGATTCGAACTTCAGCTGCGAGTACGCGCCCTTGCCCTCGACGCGGGCGACGATTTCCCGGTAGCCGCCATGCTCGCCGGCATGTTCGCTGAGAATCTCGACATGCCAGCGGCGGCTTTCGGCATAACGCACGTACATGCGGAACAGGTCGCCGGCAAAGATCGCCGCTTCGTCGCCGCCAGTGCCGGCACGCACTTCGAGATAGAGGTTGGCCTCGTCGCGCGGATCGGTCGGCAGCAACAGCAGTTGCAGTTCGCGATCCAGATCGAGCAGTCGCTGCTCAAGTCGCCGGACATCGTCGGCCGCCAACTCTCGCAGCTCGGGGTCGCCGAGCATGGCGTGGGTCTGCGCCAGTTCGTGTTCGGCCTGATCATGTTCGCGTAGCGAGACAGTCACCGGTTCGAGCCTGGCGTATTCCTGCGACAGTTCGCGGAAGCGGGTGTTGTCGGCAAGCACGTCGGGCTGCGACAGCAGCAGGCCGATTTCCTGGTGGCGTTCGGCCAGTGCTTCGAGCTTTCGGCGTATCGATGGGGTCATTGGATGCGCGGGCGTAAGGGTAGGAGCGCACCTTGTGCGCGAATGCTTTTCTCGTCAACCGCGCAGAGCGTCCTGGCGCTCAGGGCGTGCTTCTACGACCGCCGGGAGTCCCTTGAGGACGGTGTCTCGTCGTCGTCCAGCCCATACAGCTGGCCGGCGGCGTGCAGCAGATCCAGGTCGCCGCTCAGTGCCGCGGCACGCAACCGCGCACTGGGGTGGTGCAGCAGCTTGTTGGTCAACGTGTTGGCGAGAAAGGCCAGTGCTTCATCGGGCGACTTGCCGCGATTGAGCATCGAACGGGCCTTTTCCAGCACCTCGTCGCGGTAGATTTCCGCATGATGGCGCATGTCCAGAGCCGGATTCTTCAGGGTGAGCGCGTGGCGCCATGCCATGTAGCGTTCCACCTGCAGATCGATGATCGCACCGGCTTCGAGGGCGGCGGCTTCACGCGATCGCACGTTGTCGTCGATCACCTGGCGCAAGTCGTCGATGCCGTACAGGTAGACGTCGGGCAGTTCGCCCACGCCCACTTCGATGTCGCGCGGCACCGCGATGTCGACCATGAACATCGGTTTGCGCCGACGTGTCGCCATCGCCTGTTCGACCATGGCGCGGGTCAGCACCGGTTGTCGCGCGGCGGTGGAGGAGACCACGATGTCGGCTTCGGCCAGATGTTGCGGCAGGTCGGCCAGCGCGATCGCATAACCGCCGTAGCGGCCGGCCAGTTCCTGTGCGGTTTCCAGAGTGCGATTGGCGACGATCAGGCGGCGCGCCTGCTTGTCGGCCAGGTGTCGCGCGGCCAGTTCGATGGTGTCGCCGGCGCCGATCAGCAGCACGCAGGCCTGCTTCAGGTCGGCGAATACCTGTTCGGCCAGGCGCACCGCAGTGAACGCGACCGATACCGTATGCGCACCGATGCACGTGTCGGTGCGCACCCGCTTGGCAACCGAGAAGGTCTGCTGCAGCAGGCGATCCATCGGCGCACGCAACGCCTGGGCCTCGCGCGCCTGCTGATAGGCATCCTTTACCTGACCGAGGATCTGTGGCTCGCCCAGCACCATCGAATCCAGACCGGTGGCAACCCGGAACATATGGCGCACGGCGTCCTGTTCGTCGTGTTGATACAGGAACTCATCCAGTTTGCCTGGGGTCAAACGGTGATGACGACTCAACCACGCGCGTGGAATGTCCTCGGCACCGGCGCTCACGCCCACATACAGTTCCGTGCGATTGCAGGTGGAAAGAATCAACGCCTCTTCCACACCCGGCTCGCGGGTCAGCTCAAGCAAGGCCGGGCCCGCGGCATCGGCATCGAACGCCACCTGCTCGCGCAGGCTGACCGGCGCGGTGAGGTGATTGAGTCCGAGGGCGATCAGCGGCATGGTGTGGGCAATATCACGGCGGTGGTGGTGGCGTAGGCTAAGCTTGCTGCAACGTCCCGTGCGGTGACAGACACGGTCGAAACAAACATGTTATCGGAGAGTAGTGTGCGGAGCAGCGTGGCCAAGTACAAGAAGCTGCGGCATTTTACGACAGTGTCGGTGCTGGTGCTGGTTTTGAGTGCCTGCACCAGCACGTCGTTGCGCAAGACGCAAACGACAGTCGTCACACCGCAGCTGCCGTCGCAGCTGGTGGTGGCCACGCCCGACACCCGGCACGATCTGCTGGCCCAGTTGCTGGCGGGCGAAATGGCGCTGGGGCACAACGATCTGAAGTCCGCGGCGGGTTTCTACGGCAGGGCCATGGTTCTGAGCGAGGATCCGCAGGTGGCCGAGCGTGCTGCCCAGCTTGCCATCGCCGTGCATGACAGCGCCGCCGCCGGGCGGGCGCTCAGCCGCTGGCAGGTGCTCGGTGCCAAGCCGGCCCAGATGGCCCAGGCGCGTGCCGAGCTGGCGCTCGATCGCGGCGATGCCGATGACGCACGCCATCAGCTGCTGCTGCTGACCGGCAGTGGAACCAAGGATGCCTGGCGCCAGTTCGGTCGTGTTCTGCTGGGTGCCCGCGACCAGGCCCAGGCCGCCCGTCTGCTGGAGCAACTGGCCGTGCCGCAACGCCTGCCTGCCGATGCCCAGGCGTGGCTGGCGATGAGCGAGCTGGGCGAAAAATTCGGCCGGCACGCCTATGCCATGCGGATCGCCGAAGCGGCCGTGCAGCATTTCAAGAGCGCCGAAACGTACGCTTGGGCGGCGCAGATGAAGTTCAAGGACGGGGACCACAACGGTGCGCGCGCGCTGTTGCAGAAGGCGATTGCCAAGGCGCCGCAGAATATCCCGCTGCGCTTGGCCTACGCCGGCATGCTCAGCCAGGCTGGTGACTATGCAGCGGCCTCCCGACTGCTCGATCACGGCCCGCAGAACGCCGACACTTATGCACTGCGCGCGGCGCTGGCCGCTCACGTGAAGGACGTCAAGGCGCTGAAGGCGCTGTATCGGCAACTGCAGCACGCTGCGCCGGATGTGCGAAAGCAGAGTGCCTACCTGCTCGGGCAACTGGCCGAGATGCAGCATCGCGAGGCCGAGGCGCTGGCCTGGTATCGCCAGGTGGGCGATGACGACGGGCATGCGTTCGATGCGGATCTGCGCAGCGCGGTGATCCTGCAGGCGCAGGGCAAGACAGCCGACGCGCATCGGTTGCTCGGCCAGCTGCAACTGGACTACATCGATCAGCCAGCGCAGTTGCGTCAGGCATGGCAGGTCGATGCCGAGCTGTATCTGCAGGAACACCAGTACACACAGGCGATCGTGGCATTCAATCGGGCGCTGCAGGTGATGCCGAACGATCCGGGTCTGCTGTACGGCCGCGGCCTGGCCTATGCCGAAGCGGGTCAGGTCGATCTGGCGGTGCAGGATTTCGAGCATCTGCTGAAGATCAAGCCGGGCGACGTCGATGCCAGCAACGCACTGGGCTTCACCCTGGCCGACGCCAATCGCGACCTGCCCGAGGCCGAGCGGCTGATCGGTGCCGCCCGCGCGGCCAAGCCGAACGATCCGGCGATCGCCGATTCCTGGGGCTGGCTGCAGTACCGCCTGGGCCATCTGGAACAGGCGGCGCAGACTTTGCGCGGCGCGTGGTTGGTGCGCAAGGATGCCGATATCGGTGTGCATCTGGGCGAGGTGCTGTGGAAACAGGGGAATCGGCAGGATGCGCAGCGTGTTTTTGACGAGGTGCGCAAGATCGACCCGCACAGCAGCAGTCTGCGTGACACCTTGAAACGTCTGCACCGATGAACCGACGATTCCTGCTCCTCGCGGCGGCCATGCCGCTGTTGCTTGCCGCCTGCGTGCCTGCGGTGCGCGTCAAGGGCGATGCCGGCATGCTGCATGACCAGTTGGCGCGCGAGCTGGCATTGGCCCATGCCGATCACTGGGTCCTGCAGGGACGGCTGGGCGTTTCCGACGGCCGCAATGGCGGTAGCGGCAGTTTCAGCTGGACCCAGGACGGCGAGCAGTACGAGTTCGTGCTGCGCGGGCCGGCGATCAGCGGCGTGAATTTCCGCCTCAGCGGCGGCCCGGACGGTGCCCTGCTGGAAGGCCTGAAGCACGGCCCGCTGCGTGGACCCGATGCCGAGGCCCTGATGCGCAAGGCGCTGGGCTGGGAAGTGCCGTTGCACGATCTGCGTGCATGGGTGCTGGGCCTGCGTGCCGATAGCGGTGCGGCCAGGCTGAGGTTCGGCACGAACCGCCTGCCTTCCCTGCTGCAGCAGGATGGCTGGGTGGTCGACTATCGCGAATGGGACACCATGCGACGACCGCCATTGCCGAAAAAGGTCTATGCCGAAAAGTTACCGTACAAGGTGCGACTGTCGATCGAATCGTGGCATTTTCAGTGAAGCCGTCGCAACGCCGGATAGGTTAGGCTTTGCGGCCTCTCGTGGTCAGCTGGAAAGTGGGGCCATCACGGCAATGCCTGGAGTTGCGATGCCTTGTTCGATCGAACGTGCGGATTGGGTCCGGATCGATGCCTTGTGCGCGATCGAACGCAAGGCGGTGCAGCTGTTCCGCGGTCATCCGGCATGGCCAAGCTATTCGGCCATGTCGATCCCGCCGGAATTGCTGCAGCGGGCGGTCAGTCAGGGGTTGGTCTGGGTGGCATCGAACGAGACGGGCGAACCGGTCGGCTTTGTCTGGCTCGATGCGGAATCGGACGATCATGCGGCCATCGGCATCGCCGAAATCGACGTGCTGCCCGAACATGGGCGTCGCGGCATCGGTGCGGCCTTGCTCGAACATGCCTGCCAATGGGCTCGCGCGGCCGGGTACCGGCGGGTCGATCTGGGCACGCTGGCCGATGTGCGGTGGAATGCACCGTTCTACGCCAGGCATGGCTTCCGGATCGTCGACAAGCGCGAGCCCGCGTTCGCGTGGGCTCGCCAGCGGGATCGGGAGAACGGCTTTCCCGACCACCTGCGGGTGTTCATGAGCCGGCACCTGTCGGCTCCTGCTTGCGGCGAATGGACGGTCTGGCCGGCGCCGGCCAAGCTGAACCTGTTCCTGCGCATCTGCGGCCGCCGCGCGGATGGCTATCACGAGCTGCAGACTGTGTTCCGTCTGCTCGATTGGGGTGACGAGATCCGCCTGCGGTTGCGCGACGACGGACGGATCCGGCGGCTGCGCGATGTGCCGGAGGTGCCTGCGGACTTGGATCTGGCGGTGCGTGCGGCGCAAATGTTGCAGCAGCACGCCGGTACGACCGCCGGTGTCGATATCGAGGTGGAAAAGCGCATCCCGATGGGCGGTGGCCTGGGCGGCGGCAGCTCCGATGCGGCGACCGTGCTGGTGGCGTTGAATCTGCTGTGGAAGCTGGGTCTGGACGAGGATGCGCTGGCCGGCCTGGGTCGCCAGCTCGGTGCCGATGTGCCGGTGTTCGTGCGCGGACGTTCGGCGTGGGGTGAGGGTATCGGCGAAAAGCTCACGCCGCTCGGCCTGCCGCGGCGGCATTACGTGGTGGTGGATCCGCACGAGCCGGTACCGACCGCGGCACTTTTTCAAGCGCCTGAATTGACACGAAATGCACCGCGGGCGACAATTTCATCCTTTGCTTCGGGCGAAACGACGGAAAACGCCTTCGCGCCGGTGGTGCGCGCGCGCCACCCGCGGGTGGCTGCGGCGCTGGATTGGCTGGGCGGTTTTGGTCAGGCACGGCTTTCCGGCAGTGGCGGTTGTGTGTTTCTGGAAACGAGATCATGTGATCGGGCGATGGAGATTGCCGGACAATGCCCGGCGGCATTCACGGCCACGGTCGCCGCGGGCGTCGATGTTTCACCCTTGCAGCATGCTCTTGCGCGCCATCGCGATGCGTCTTGAGCGACACGGTAAAATGGTGGTCCCTGGCTACCGCGCGGCAATCGACGGGTACCAACACAAGCACTAGCGAACACAAAAATACTACTGGGGCGTCGCCAAGCTGGTTAAGGCACGGGATTTTGATTCCCGCATACGCAGGTTCGAATCCTGCCGCCCCAGCCATTCATCAGAAGTCGACTTGGATTCCGAGGTAACAATCTGTGGACACGTCCACCCGGATGATGCTTTTTTGCGGCAATGCGAACCGTACCTTGGCCGAGGATGTCGCCCATCGGCTCGGAGTGCCGCTCGGCAAGGCGCTGGTCGGCACGTTCAGCGACGGCGAAGTACAGATCGAGATCGAGGAAAACGTGCGCCGCCAGGAAGTGTTCGTGCTGCAGTCGACGGGTGCGCCGAGCGCGGTGAACCTGTTCGAGTTGCTGGCACTGACCGATGCGCTCAAGCGTGCCTCGGCGACAAGCGTGACCGCGGTGATTCCGTATTTCGGTTATGCCAGGCAGGATCGTCGGCCGCGTTCGGCGCGGGTGCCGATCACCGCCAAGCTGGCCGCCAGGATGATTGGTGCCGCGGGTGTCGATCGGGTGCTGACGGTGGATCTGCATGCCGACCAGATCCAGGGGTTCTTCGATATCCCGGTCGACAACGTGTATGCCTCGCCGGTGCTGCTGGCCGATATCTGGCGACACCACAGCATGGACGACATCATCGTGGTCAGCCCTGACGTCGGTGGCGTGGTACGCGCCCGCGCCTTGGCCAAGCGGCTGGATGACGCCGATCTGGCGATCATCGACAAGCGCCGGCCGAAGGCCAACGTGGCGACGGTGATGAACATCATCGGTGACGTCAACGGCAAGACCTGCGTGCTGATCGACGACATCGTCGACACCGCCGGTACGCTGTGTGCGGCAGCCGCTGCGCTGAAGGAGCGCGGCGCCCGCAAGGTAGTCGCCTATTGCGTGCATCCGGTGCTGTCCGGCGCGGCGATCAGCAACATCGAAGCGTCGCAGCTCGACCAGCTGGTGGTGACCAATACCTTGCCGCTGCGCCCCGAAGTGAAGGCCTGTGCCAAGGTCCGTCAACTTTCGGTGGCCGAACTGCTGGCTGAAACCATTCGCCGGATCGCCTTTGGCGAGTCGGTGAGTTCGTTGTACGTCGATTGATAGTGAAAAGTCCGTCCAGGATGGACGACTTTGATGTTCAGCTTTTTGCGGCATGGATGCCGCGTGAAAGAAATTGAAATGTCCGTCCAGGATGGACGGTCTTGATCT
This sequence comes from Rhodanobacter sp., assembly GCA_035530315.1. Lineage (GTDB taxonomy): Bacteria > Pseudomonadota > Gammaproteobacteria > Xanthomonadales > Rhodanobacteraceae > Rhodanobacter. Next base: position 10,728 of record DATKVA010000044.1, read on the forward strand.
CCTGCTTTTCGCGGCATGGACGCCGCGCGGAAGTAACTGACTTCCCTGGTCGCGGGGAAGTCACCTGGCCGTCGTGAGGCGGCAAACACCAACCAAGGTAGTAACGAAATGACCAAGACTCATGAAATCAAGGCGCAGAGCCGCAAAGACGAGGGGAAAGGTGCGAGCCGCCGCCTGCGTCGCACCGGCTTCGTGCCTGCCGTCGTTTACGGCGGCGGCGCCGACCAGGCTCCGCAGAGCATCCAGATCGAGCACAACACCATCCTGCTCGCCGCCAAGCACGAGTGGTTCTTCTCCTCGCTGCTCGACCTGAACGTCGACGGCAAGGTGCAGAAGGTGCTGGTGCGCGACTGGCAGAAGCATCCGTTCAAGCAGCTGATGATGCACATGGATTTCCTGCGCGTGAACGAGAACGAGGCGATCCGCGTCAGCGTGCCGCTGCACTTCCTGAATCAGGAGAAGTCGCCGGCCGGCAAGACCTCCGGCGTGGTGATCTCGCACAACCTGACCGAAGTGGAAATCTCCTGCCTGCCGAAGGATCTGCCGGAGTTCATCGAGCTGGATCTGGGCGAGTTGAATCAGGGCGACATCATCCATCTGTCGGAGCTGAAGCTGCCGGCGAATGTCGAGATCGTGGCGCTGCATCTGGGCGAGAGCCACGACATCCCCGTGGTGACGGCCAATACCGTGCAGGAAGAAGTCGATGTCGCGTCGGAGGAAGCCGAGGCTGCTGCTGCGGCAGTGCCGGCCGCCGCCGCGGCACCGGCGAAAAAGGACGACAAGAAGTAAGCCGCGACGCCCCGCGCTCGAACGGAGCGCGGGGCGTTACTGCTGCTCGTCCGCATGGCTGGTTTGCGACTCGTTGTCGGGCTGGGCAATCCCGGTGCCGAATATCTCAGGACCCGGCACAATGCGGGGTTCTGGCTGGTGGATGCGCTTGCCCGCGGGCAGGGCGCGCGTTTCGGTTTCGACGGCAAACTGCACGGCGAAACCTGCAAGGTAAGCATTGGCGGCGAGTCGATCTGGCTGCTCAAGCCGGCCACTTTCATGAACAAGAGCGGCCTCGCCGTGGTTTCGGCGCTGCGCTACTACAAGATCGAGCCAGAGCAGTGTCTGGTCGTGCATGACGATCTGGACCTGCCCGCGGGTGACGTGCGCATCAAGTTCGATGGCGGCCATGGTGGTCAGAACGGTCTGCGCGACATCATGGCGCATCTCGGTCACGGCAAGTTTTACCGGCTGCGGGTCGGCATCGGTCATCCCGGTCATCGCGACCAGGTCACCCCCTGGGTGCTGGGCCGGCCTCGTGCACCGGATGAGGACGCGATCCTCGACGGTATCGCCCGCGCCATGGACGTGCTGCCGCTGGCCGTCGACGGCCAGTTCGACAAGGCGATGCAACAACTGCATACGAGCAGGGACCGGGGGCCGGGGGCAGGGGACCGGAAAGGCGTGTAGCTCCACGCCCGCGCCGAAGCTCAATGATTTTCAACTTGCACGGGAATGATGGCAGTTCGCCCCTTTTCCGGTCCCCGGTCCCCGTCCCCCGCAAATTTCAGGAGTTCCTAGTTCATGGGCATTAAATGCGGCATCGTCGGCCTGCCCAATGTGGGCAAGTCCACCCTGTTCAACGCACTGACCAAGGCCGGCATCGCCGCGGCCAATTTTCCGTTCTGCACGATCGAGCCGAATGTCGGCATCGTACCGGTGCCGGACCTGCGCCTGGCGCAGCTTGCCGAGATCGTCAAGCCGCAACGGGTCGTTCCCACCACGATGGAGTTTGTCGATATCGCCGGTCTGGTGGCGGGGGCGTCGAAGGGCGAGGGGTTGGGCAACAAGTTCCTGGCGCACATCCGCGAAGTCGATGCGATTGCCCATGTGGTGCGCTGCTTCGAGGGCGACGTGATCCACGTGGCTGGCAAGGTCGATCCAATCTCCGACATCGAAACCATCGATACCGAACTGGCGCTGGCCGACCTGGAGTCAGTGGAGAAGGCATTGAACCGCGCCGAGCGTTCGGCCAAGGCCAACGACAAGGAGGCCCTGGCCCGGCTGCCGGTGCTGCAGAAGCTGGCGGCTGCGCTCGATACCGGCAAGGCGGCTCGTGCAGCGGGCCTCGATGCCGAGGAGCAGGCCCTGGTGCGGGACATGTTCCTGCTCACCCTGAAGCCGTTGATGTATATCGCCAACGTGGCCGAGGACGGTTTCGAGAACAATCCGCTGCTGGATGCCGTCCGCGCACGCGCCGTCACCGAAGGCGCCGAAGTGGTGCCGGTGTGCGCCGCCATCGAAGAGGAAATGGCCCAACTCGAAGACGCCGACCGCGATGAATTCCTCCAGCACATGGGCCTGGACGAACCGGGGCTGAACCGGGTCATCCGTGCCGGCTACAAGCTGCTTGGCCTGCAGACCTATTTCACCGCCGGCGTGAAGGAAGTGCGGGCGTGGCAGGTCAAGGCCGGTTCCACCGCGCCGCAGGCCGCCGCGGTGATCCATACCGACTTCGAGCGCGGATTCATCCGGGCCGAGACCGTCGCGTTCGATGATTTCATCAAGTACCGCGGCGAAGCCGGCGCCAAGGAAGCCGGTCGTCTGCGGCTGGAAGGCAAGGACTACCTCGTGCGGGAGGCCGACATCCTGCATTTTCGCTTCAACGTGTGACCTCGCGCGGCATTTGATGGATCGGGCGTACCTGTCCGGAGGTGGCCGCAGGGCACCTCGGAACAACCCCGATTTGGAGCGCGCCATGTGCGCGAATACCCTTGTGGGGCTTCAGCCGCGATGCTTTTGCTCTGTCCAAGCCAGGAGCATCGCGGCTGAAGCCGCTCCCACAGGGTGCGCTACAAGCGCCAACAATCAGGTCATTCGGGATTCCCGGCAGGCATAATGCGCCGATAGAACCGCGTCCCCTCCGGAGTTCCCATGCCAGGCAAGCAACATGAAGTGAAGTTCCGTTTCCTCGCGCAACCGACCGACGTCAATTTTGGCGGCAAGGTGCATGGCGGAATGGCGATGAAGTGGATCGATCAGGCTGGCTACGCCTGCGCAGTGAGCTGGAGCGGAGCGTATTGCGTCACCGTATCGGTGAGTGGCATCCAGTTCGTTGCGCCCATCCTGATCGGCGATCTCGTCACGGTGCGGGCGCGGCTGATTCATACCGGCACTTCAAGCATGCATCTGGCGGTCGACGTGCTGGCGCGCGACATGCGCTCGGGCGAACAGCGGCTGGCCACCAGTTGCGTGATGGTCTTCGTGGCGCTCGACAGCCCGGACGGCAAGCCCACGCCGGTGCCCCGCTGGGAACCGCACGACGACAACGAGCGTCAGTTGCAGGCGCAAGCCAAACGTCTGCTGGAGCTGTCCAGGGGGATGGAGCAATTGGTCGATGTACCTTTCACGCAAAAAGGCTGACATCACCGTCTGACAGCCGACAAACCCTCGCTGAAATGCCCCATCACGCCGGATATGGGTGTTGACAGTTCAAGGCCCGGTCCACACAATACGCGTTCTTTGTTGGAGGGATACCCAAGCGGCCAACGGGGCAGACTGTAAATCTGCTGGCTTACGCCTTCGGTGGTTCGACTGAAATTGTCTGGAACAATTTTGAACGTACCGCGCAGCGGTACGGCCCGAAGGGCGAAGGGCAGGATGCCCGAAGCCATCCACCTCCCGGACGCAGGCGTCACGCAACAAGTAAGGTTTGTAAAAAAGATTCTGGAGGGATACCCAAGCGGCCAACGGGGGCAGACTGTAAATCTGCTGGCTTACGCCTTCGGTGGTTCGAATCCACCTCCCTCCACCAATTGTTACAAGTGGCAACACGCGACGCGAAAGCAGCGCGATAAGCAAGAGTTCCGCGCAGGGCGGGAGTAGTTCAATGGTAGAACATCAGTTTTCCAAACTGATTACGCGGGTTCGATTCCCGCCTTCCGCTCCATTGCGCTGCATCTGCCAATCAGGTTGACCGGTGCAGGCGATGCAGAAGTCGACGTTTTTTTGAAGGGTCCGGCAGGATGCCGGTCTGTCTTTTGCCGTCAGGGAGGATGGCTGAAATACACCAGATTCCGCTCATGTAGCTCAGTCGGTAGAGCACTTCCTTGGTAAGGAAGAGGTCACAGGTTCGATTCCTGTCATGAGCACCATCATTGCGGCCGCAAGGCCAACGTCCCGCAAGGGCCAGTTTCTTTCAACTGATTGACTCCATCGGGGTTTAGCGCGCATGGCAAAGGGAAAATTCGAACGGACCAAGCCGCACGTCAACGTCGGCACGATTGGTCACGTGGATCACGGCAAGACGACGCTGACGGCGGCGCTGACGAAGGTCGGTGCGGAGCGATTCGGCGGCGAGTTCAAGGCCTATGACGCGATCGACGCGGCGCCGGAAGAAAAGGCACGCGGGATCACGATCTCGACGGCGCACGTCGAGTACGAATCGCCGAAGCGGCACTATGCGCACGTGGACTGCCCGGGCCATGCCGATTACGTGAAGAACATGATCACCGGTGCGGCGCAGATGGACGGCGCGATCCTGGTGTGCTCGGCCGCGGATGGCCCGATGCCGCAGACGCGCGAACACATCCTGCTGTCGCGTCAGGTCGGTGTGCCGTACATCGTGGTGTACCTGAACAAGGCGGACATGGTTGACGATGCGGAGCTGCTGGAACTGGTCGAGATGGAGGTCCGTGACCTGCTGTCGACGTACGAGTTTCCGGGCGACGACACCCCGATCATCACTGGCTCGGCGCTGAAGGCTCTGGAGGGCGATGCCAGTGATATCGGCGTGCCTTCAGTGGTGAAGCTGGTCGAGGCGCTGGATTCGTATATCCCGCAGCCGGAGCGACTGATCGACGGTGCCTTTTTGATGCCGGTCGAGGACGTGTTCTCGATCTCGGGACGGGGC
>DATKVA010000045.1:0-11087 GCA_035530315.1 Rhodanobacter sp.
CTCTTTCAGCGAGGCACGGAGGGGTCAGCTGCAAGGCGCGTTCGCGCAGGAAGGGTGGTGCCCTTTCAAGCGGGCGCACCGCGGCAGATGGCCCCTCCGTGCCTCGCTGAAAGAGCCGCCAAGCGTGAAGCACTACACTAACGTATAGGCAGTGAATGCCTCAAACGCATGAGCCACGCCGCATGAATCACGCCGCATTGAATCAAGCCGCATTGAATCAAGAAATCCTGGTCCTGTACTACAGCCGCAGCGGCCATACCGCCCAGTTGGCACGGCTGATCGCCCGCGGCATCGAGGAAGTGCCCGGCATGCGCGCGCGCCTGCGCCAGGTGCCGCCGGTGGCGCCGGTTACCGAAACCGCGCAGCCGCCGGAGCCCGAGGATGGCGCCCCGTACGTGCACAAGCAGGATCTGCTCGACTGCGCCGCGCTCGCCATGGGCAGCCCCACCCGCTTCGGCAACATGGCGGCGCCGCTGAAACATTTTCTGGATACCACCGGCGCCGAATGGGCCAGCGGCGCCCTGGTGGGCAAGCCGGCGGCGCTGTTCACCTCCACCGGCACCATGCATGGCGGCCAGGAATCCACCTTGCTGACGATGGCTCTGCCCCTGCTCCATCACGGCATGCTGCTGCTCGGCCTGCCCTATACCGAGCCGGCGTTGAGCGCCACCCACACCGGCGGCACGCCCTATGGCGCCAGCCATGTGGCCGGGAGCCAGGGCGAGAACCCGATCAGCGAACACGAACGCGAACTGGCCCGCGCACTGGGCCGCCGGCTGGCCGAAACCACCCGCAAGCTGGCGGCCGGCGCATGAGTTCGCGCATCGTGCTGCCGACGGCACCCGAGCAACGGTTGGGTCTGCTGACTTGGGCCGCATTGACCGTACTGCAAGTGGTCTGGCACCTGTGGCTACTGCCGCCGCAAATCGTGCCGATCTGGCTGGTGCTGGCAATCACCGTGATTCCGCTGTTGCTGCCGCTGCTGGCGATCCGCGATGCACGCCGGGCCCTGCTGTGGGTCGGCATCCTCAGCCTGTTCTATTTCTGCCACGGCATTGCCGAAGGCTGGAGTTCGGCCGGTGCGCGTTGGCTGGCATTGGCCGAGATCATCCTGACCCTGCTGCTGATCGGCACGCTGGGCGCCGGCGTAAAGCGCAAACCGTAGGAGCGCACCGTGTGCGCGATGCCCTTGTCCGGACATCGGCGAAGAGCTTTCGCCCACAGGGTGGGCTCCTACAGGGGAACCTGCGGTTGAGCAGGGCGGGCACGAAACGACCACAATAGGATGGATGGCAGATGAACCGCGCACCTGGTGCGCTACCGGGAGGACGCTCATGGAATTCCTGCAAGACGCACCGCAACTCGCCCATCCCTGGCACAGCGACCGGCTGCTGCATGCCTTGCTCGGCCGCGCCTTGCCGGCGGATCGCCACGCAGCGCTGGAGACCGATCTCGCTGCCTTGGGCGATTACGCGCAGATGGCCTGGCTGCGCGCTGCGCGCACCGCCCGCCGCAAACCGATACTGACCCAGTGGGATGCCTGGGGCCGGCGGGTCGACCGCATCGAACTCACCACCGCCTGGCTGGAAGGGCCGCAGCTGGCCACCCGGCACGCGGTGCTCGCTGCCGGCCACGAGGCCCATCCCGAGGCACGTCTGGAGCAATTCGCCCGCGTCTACCTGTATCACCTGGCCAGCGAGTTCTATACCTGCCCACTGGCCATGACCGATGGTGCCGCCACCGCGCTCAAGGCTTCCGGCAATGCGGCGCTGATCGAACGCGCACTGCCGCATTTCCTCAGCCGCGATGCGGCCACGCTATGGCTCAGCGGACAGTGGATGACCGAGAATATCGGTGGCTCCGATGTCGGCCAGAGCGAAACCATCGCGCGTCAGGATGCTTCCGGCCAGTGGCGGCTGCATGGCCGCAAGTGGTTCAGTTCGGCGGTGGTCGGCGAAGTGGCACTGGCGCTGGCGCGGCCCGAGGGCGCCGCTGCCGGCCCCGGCGCGCTGGCGCTGTTCTACGTCGAGACGATGGACGGTGAGCAGCGCAAACCCGAACTGCGGATCGACCGCCTGAAGGACAAACTCGGCACGCAGGAACTGCCCACGGCGGAAATCCACCTCGACGGCCTGCCGGCCTGGCCGCTGGGCGAGCTCGCCCACGGCGTGCGCCAGGTGGCGCCGATGCTCAACATCACGCGTACCTGGAATGCGGTCTGCGCGGTGGCCAGCATGGCGCGCGCGATCAGCCTGGCCCGCGATTACGCCGCACGCCGGCAGGCATTCGGCCACCTGCTGATCGAACAACCGCTGCATGCACGGACACTGGCCGACATGCAGGCCGAGTTCGAGGGCGCGTTCGCGCTGACGTTCGAAGTCGCGCATCTGCTCGGCCGGGTCGAGCACAACAGTGCGCAGCCGCACGAAGCCGCCCTGCTGCGCCTGCTCACTCCGCTGGCCAAGCTGTGGACCGGCAAACTGGCGGTGAAGCTGTGCTCCGAGGCGCTGGAGTGTTTCGGCGGCGCCGGCTACATCGAGGACACCGGTCTGCCGCAGCTGCTGCGCGACGCACAGGTGTACGCGCTCTGGGAAGGCACCACCAATGTGCTGTCGCTGGACGGCCTGCGCGCGCTGGCAAACGGCAGTCTTGCCGCGCTGCGCACCACCATCGACGCCTGGTCGGCCGGTACCGGCGATGCATCGGCTGTCCGTGCGATCCATGCCGCACTGGAAGCGGCAGCGGCGTATCTCGACCAGCACAAGGAAACCCGCGAATCGCTCGAAGCGGGTGCGCGCGGCTTCGCCCTCACCCTGGCCCGCTGCGCGGCAGCCGCCCTGCTGGCACGGCAGGCGGCTTGGTCGAGGCAGCACGGCGATCCGCGCCCGGCGGCGGCACTGCGCCGTTTCGTCGACCACGGCCTGGATCGGCTCGGTGCACCGATGGATGCCGCCGACACCCGACTGCTGCTCGGCTGACGGGTTTTTCCGGAGCGCACCCTGTGCGCGATGCTCTTGTGGATCATGCAGCAAGAGCATCGCGCGCAAGCGCGCTCCTACAAAAGCCGCGTCCACAACCGCTACCGCGCTGCAACGGACTAAAATGCGGCAACTCCCCCTACGGCCACCAGCATGCAGCATCTGACCATCGTCACCACCGGCGGCACGATCGACAAGATCTACTTCGACGACAAGTCGGATTACAAGATCGGCGCGCCGCAGATCGACGAGATCCTCGGCCAGCTCGGCGTGGCGTTCCAGTTCGACGTGATCCCGATCCTGCGCAAGGACAGCCTGCACATGAGTGCCGAGGACCGCGCGCTGGTGCGCTCGACGATCGAGGCGCAGCCGCATCGCCACGTGCTGGTTACCCACGGCACCGACACCATGGTCGAGACCGCCCGCGAGCTGGCGGACATCAAGGGCAAGGTGATCGTGCTCACCGGCGCGCTGAACCCGGCGCGCTTCCAGGGCTCCGATGCGGTGTTCAACATCGGCTGCGCCGTGGCCGCCGTGCAAACCCTGCCCGATGGCGTCTACATCGCCATGAACGGCCGCGTGTGGGATCCGGCCAAGGTGCGCAAGAACCGCGACGCCAACCGCTTCGAGGAAGTGTAGCGCCGCGAAATCAGCCGATCCCTCGCCGAAATCTCCTGCGGACGGCCGTCAGCGGGCGTCCTGCAGCAACGCCCGCAATGCCTGACCGCGCGGCGCCTTCGACTCCCGCGCCAGGTCGCGCACGCTGGCGTAGAACGCCTGCCAGTTGCGCCCGGCGCGCCGGAACAGCACGGCGAATGCCGGCATCCACTGGTCGTAGAGACCGAACGGCAGCAGCCGCGCATTGTTGATCGGCTTCGCCACCCAGGCGTCGTAGCGATGATCGTCCGGCCAATCGCGTTGTTGCCATTGCCGGTAGCGCACGCGGAATGCCGCGATCTCGCGCCGCTTGCCGGCGGCCATGGCCGGCTCGTCCGCGCCGCTGGCATACAGCGTCTTCAGGCGCTCGCGCAGCCCCAGCACGAGCCGGGTGAAGCCGCGTTCCATCGCCTGCGTCCGGTCGTCCTGCGCGGGCAGTCCGCGCGACTGCCGCCATTCGCGCAAGCCTTCGGTCTGCACGAAGGTGGCGAAGGATTCGTTGAACGCGGTGTCGCCCTTCACATAGATCAGCTGGTGCGCCAACTCGTGAAAGATCGTGTCGGCCAGCTCGTCGTCGTCCCAGCGCAACATGCTCGAGAGGATCGGATCGGCAAACCAGCCGAGGGTGGAATACGCCGGCACGCCGCCGACCCAGACATCGTCGCCGCGCGCCTGCAACCGCGCGGCGTCGGCCTGCGCGGCGGCCTCGTGAAAGTAGCCGCGATAGGCGACGCAGCCGGCGATCGGAAAACACTGCGGAATCGCCTCCACCGAATAATGCGGCGCGGCAAACACGTTCCACACCACGTAAGGCCGGTGCAGGTCGACATAGCCGGTGTAGCTGCGGTTGTCCGGCAGGCCCAGGTGCCGCGAGGCGAATCGGCGTGCCTGCTGCGCCAGCGACAGTCGGGCGGCGAGTTTCGGGTCCGTGGCCGGATCGCGCACGACCGCGCTCACCGCACGCCGGTGCGCGACCAGCGCACCCTGCCCGCGGGCCGCCTGCGCGTAGTAGCGCAGGCTGCTGCACGCGCATAGCACAAGGCTCACCGCCGCGAAGCCGATGAGCCTTGGAAAACGGGTGCGCCGCGGCACGAAACGGGATCGGGACATCCGCCGATTGTGCCTGAATCGTCAGCAGCGCCTAGCAGCCTGTCGGGCTTTACTCGGCCGGGATGCGAATCCGTCTGTGCGGTCCATATTTCCGCCGCTTCGCCAGCCCATAGAACCACTATGGGCCGACGAAACGTCGAAAATCTGTCCTCGCACAGCCGAATTCTCGCCTCGACCAGCAAAGTCCGACAGGCTGCTAGCGGCGATCATGATCGTCGTCATGCCTGCGATGACCGCGGTCGCGACGGTCGCCATCACGTGCGCGGTCGTGGCCTCGGCGACGGAACTGGTCATCGTCGCGGTGGTAGCGGTGTCCGTCATCCCGATACCGCGCGCCGCCGTACCATACGCTGCTGACGCCCACGCTCACGCCCGGCGCGTAGCAACAGCCGTAATAGCCGCCGCCGTAATAAGCCGGGGCGCCGTAATAGCCGTAGTAGTCATCGTCATACCCCGCAGCCGACCGGCCATAGTAGGCGCTGCCGTTGTAGCCCGGAGTCCCGCGCACGTAGCTGTAGTCAGGATCGTAGTAACAGCCCGACAACGCCGCGGCAGCGACAGCGGCAACCAGGGCAAGTTTCAGGTATTTCATGATCCGTCTCCGGCAGGAATGGCAATGCCACGCTAGACCAGCAGACTTGAATGCGCACTGAGTCTCCGGCCCCTGTCCGGTCGACGTTTATCCGTCAGCCGAAGGGGATCAACCCTTGCCGCACCCGCTAACGCCTGGCTGCAAGCAGTGCCTGAATGTGCGCCACTGCCTCTTCCGGACTGATGTGCCTGACCGGTGCGTCCGCCGCCTGGCCAGAGGCGGCCTTGCGCGAGGGCTTGCTCGGTATGGGTTTGGCGACCACCGGGCCGGTGCGTTTCCGCGCCGGCATTTTGCTGTTCGGTGACTTGGCGGCAGCTTTCTTCACGACGCTCTTGCGGGCGACGGGTTTTGTTGCCGTGGTTTTCTTCGCTGCGACTTTCTTCGCGGGAGCTTTATTCGCTGCGACCTTTGCGACCTTTGCGACCTTCTTCACTGCCGCCCTGTCAGCTGCCGCTGTCCTGGCGGTGCTGCGCGCCGATGTCTTGCCGGCAGGCGCCTTCTTTGCCGCGGACTTCTTCGCGGCCGACTTGCGGATCATGGCCATGCGCTCGTTCTCCTGCAGTAGTCGACGAAATCGCGATCAGTATGCGCGCCTGGGCTGCGCAGGGCATCTGCGACCGCAGCATGGCTTGGTCACCGGCCAGTCCGCATCGGTGAAAAATCGCGGCGATCGCCATTCTCGCTATCCCGGATGCGACAACGCATTCAGAAAGTACGGCAGCACCCGGGGCTCCACCAGCAGGGTGAAGATCACGCCATATGCCGCGCCCCACAGATGCGCGCTGTGGTTGACGTTGCCCTGCCCGCGCCGGTCCATGTAGATCGAGTAGACGGTGTACAGCACCGCGTAGACGATCGCCGGCATCGGTATCACCAGCACGATGATCCGGGACCACGGCGAAAACAGCACGTAGGTGAACAGCACGGCCGAAACCGCACCGGAGGCGCCGAGGCTGCGGTAATTGGGGTTATGACGGTTCTTCAGGTAGGTCGGCAGGATCGACACTACCAGGCCGCCGATATAGAACAGCACGAACCCGAACGTGCCCAGACGATCGGTGAAGAATCCCTCCACCGCACGCCCGAAGAAAAACAGCGTGAACATGTTGAACAGCAGATGGCCGAAATCGGCATGCACCACCCCGTAGGTCACCAGCCGGTGGTACTCGCGCTGGCGGGTGATCGCCGGCGGCCACAGTATCAGGTCGTTCATCAGCTTGCCGTTGTTGAACGCCATGAATGAAACGATGCAGGTGATGGCGATGATGACCAGGGTGATCGGCATGGGCAGTTCCGTGACGGCGGTGCAAAGTTTGGCATCTTGGCGCGCCAGCTCCGTCTTGTCGACCTGGCAGCCTGTCGGACTTTGGTCGGCCGGGCACTGCCGGGGCCAGCGGCGCTGGCCTATCATGCGGAATTCCGCGCGGCCTCTTGCCGTCTCCGATGGACATTCATGAGCTTGCTTCGCTATCTGCATCTGGACGTCTTTGCCGCCACCCTGGGCGGCGGCAACCACCTCGGCGTGGTGATCGGCGCGGATGACTGGAGTGCCGTCCAGATGCAGCGCTTCGCGCGCTGGACCGCACTGGTCGAGACCACCTTCGTGCTGCCGCCGGCCGATGCCGCCGCCAGTTATCGCGTGCACATCTTCACCCCGCACAAGGAGATCCCGTTCGCCGGCCACCCCAGCATCGGCAGCGCGCATGCGGCACTCGAATGCGGCCTGGCCGAGCCGCGTGACGGCTTGCTGTGGCAGCAATGCGGCGCCGGCGTGCTGCCGATCCGCGTCGCGGGCCACGGCGCCATGCGCGAGTTCATGCTGCAATCGCCCGGCGAGCGGGTGCTCGATACCGGCCGCAACGCGCATCCGCTGCTGCCGGCCACACTGGCCGGCACCGAGCCTGGCGCGCTGCAGCCCGCACTGGTCGACGGCGGCCGTCGCTGGTGGCTGGCCGAGATTGCCGACGAGGCCAGCCTGCGCACCTGGCAGCCCGATCACGCGGCGATCGGCGCACTGGCCAGGGCCAGCGACAGCATGGGGCTGTGCGTGTTCGCACGCGCCGCACATGCCGAGTACCAACTGGTCGTGCGCGCATTCCCGGCCGGCGTGGGCATCGTCGAGGATCCGGCCTCCGGCGCCGCCAACGGTTTGATCGCCGCCTATATCGCCCACGCCGAACCGGATGGCCCACTGGCTCGTGGCTATCACGTCAGCCAGGGCCGCGAGATCGGTCACGACGCCCGGCTGGTGGTGCAGATCGACAACGGCATGATCTGGACCGGCGGCCGCAGCCACACCGTGATCGACGGCACGCTGGACTGGGTGCCCTGAAGGCCATCACCAGATCGCGAGCCATCCCCTAAGGAGCGCACCCTGTGCGCGAATGCTTTTGATCCCCGCCAAGAGCATTCGCGCACAGGGTGCGCTCCTACGGTTGGCGGGAATCCTCAGCGGATTCGCGCTCGTCCAGGTGCGCCCGTCGCGCCGCCACCAGCGCCAGCGCCGACCAATCCAGCTCCGCGTCACCGCTGGCCAGTGCCTCCAGAAAACCGTCGCGCAGCACGCCGGCGAACGGCAAGGGCACTCGCGCCGAGCTGCCGGCGGTCAACGCCAGTTCGACATCCTTCAGGCCCAGCGGCAGCGCGAAGCCGGCCGGCTTGAATCGCTGCTCGGCGATCAGTCTGCTGTAACCCTGATAGGCCGGCGATGCGAACAGGGTGTTGGTCATCACCTCGAGAAAATCCGCCGCACTGACACCGTAGGCGCGAGTCAGCGCGGTGGCCTCGGCCGTGCTCTCGATCGCACTGGCCAGCATGAAGTTGCCCGCGATCTTCGCCACGTTGGCGCGCTCCGGCGCCTCGCCCATCGGCCACACCCTGCTGCCCATCGCCTCCAGCAAGGGCCGCACCTTCGCAATCGCCGCCGGCGCACCGGCCGCCAGGATGTTCAACTTCGCCGCCGCCGCCATGTCCGGACGGCCGAACACCGGCGCGGAAACGTAGCCGAGCCCGCGCCTGGCATGCTCCGCCGCCAGCTCCCGCACCAGTGCCACCGAGATCGTGGCGTGGTTGACGTGCACCATGCCGCGATCCATCGTCTCCAGCAGCCCGCTGTCGAGGATCACCTCGCGCACCGCCTGGTCGTTCGCCAGCATGCTGCACAGCACCTCGCCCTGCGCGGCGCGATCGGGCGTCTTCGCCACCTTGGCGCCCAGCGACGCCAGCGGCCGGGTGGCCGCTTCGGAGCGGTTCCACACCGTCACCGCATGGCCGGCGGTAACCAGGTTGCTGGCCATCGCGCTGCCCATCGCGCCAAGGCCGATGAATCCGACTTTCATGGGGGCTTCCTCGTTTATTGTCCGTCGCGCAGTGAAACATGCAGGATGTTCAGGATGCGCGAAACAGCTCCGGAACATACTCGCAAGCTGTTCATCCGAACACCGTTCGGGCCGCGGTCCGGATCGTGCCCTGGAACCATGATCAGCGTGGCATTTCGATGTACTGGACATCGGCAATCCAGCCGCGCTTTCTCCGCGCCAGACGCGCCTCTTTTCCCTCGCTGTCCAGGCTGGCCGATGCGTGCCGGAGCAGTGACGATGCGACACCCTCGAACGCGTTGACGTTGACCACGGCGTAGAGGTGACCGTCGATACGGCTGGTGACGACCGGCACCACGCCGCAGCGGGTACAGACGTGGAACTCGGCGGTGCGGGTACCGAAGGCATAACGGGATACCCGCGAGGTATCCCTGACGGTGACTTTCAGGGTGCCGTGTGGATTGGACGTCCACACGCCACCGTGTCTGGTACAGAACGAGCAGGTACAGGCGCGGGCGGGGATCTCGGCGGGATCAGGCTCCCAGCCGAGGTCGAAGACGATGTTGCCGCAATGGCACCGGCCATGGATCAACATGCGCGAGTTTCCGTGGTTGCGTCACCAAGTTCCCGATGGTGCGAGCCTCTCACCACAGCGTCAAGTAGACGCATGGCTTGCGTGCATGAACAAACTGAACGCTAAACCGCCCCGCCCGCCGCCTGCCCCGACGCCCACGCCCACTGGAAGTTGTAGCCGCCCAACCAGCCGGTGACGTCGACCACTTCGCCGATGAAGTACAGCCCCGGCACCCGTTTCGATTGCATGGTGCTGGAGGACAGGCCGTCGGTATCGACGCCGCCCAGAGTCACCTCGGCGGTGCGGTAGCCTTCGGTGCCGCTGGCGACGATCGGCCAGGCCTTGAGCCGGCTGCCGATCTGCGCAAGTTCGGCTTCGCGGTACTGGCGCATCGGGCGGCTCTCGAACCATTGCTCGCATAGCCGCTGCGCCAGCCGTTTCGGCAGTGCTTCGCCGAGCACGGTTTTCAGTTCCGCCGCCGGTCGGGCGGTGCGCTGGTCGATCAGCCACTCGCCGACATCCTGATCGGGAGCCAGGTCGATGCGCAGATCGTCGCCGGGCTGCCAGTACGATGAAATCTGCAGGATGGCCGGCCCGCTGAGGCCGCGATGGGTGAACAGCATGCCGGCGCGGAAGCTCTGCCTGCCGACGCGCGTCTCCACCATCGGCAGCGCCACGCCGGCCAGATCCCGGTAATGCTCCTGATGTTTGCCGCTCAGGGTCAGCGGTACCAGGCCGGCGCGGGTCGGCAGCACGTTGTGGCCGAACTGCCGCGCCAGTTCGTAGCCGAAGCCGCTGGCGCCCATGCTGGGAATCGACAGCCCGCCGCTGGCCACCACCAGCGCTTCGGCATGCACTTCGCCACGCGCGGTGGCGATGCCGAAACCGTCCGGTGTCTTGCGCACGCATTGCACGCCGCAATTCGCCTCCACCGTGACGCCGGCGGCAGCGCATTCGTCCAGCAGCATGCGCACGATCTGCTTGGAGCTGTCATCGCAGAACAGCTGGCCCAGCTCCTTTTCGTGATACGCGATGCGATGCTTCTCCACCAGCGCGATGAAATCCCCCGGCGTGTAGCGCGCCAGCGCGGACTTGGCGAAGTGCGGGTTGGCCGACAGGTAGTTCGCCGGGGTCGTGCCGGTGTTGGTGAAGTTGCAGCGCCCGCCGCCGGACATCAGGATCTTCTTGCCGACCTTGTTGGCGTGATCGACCAGCAGCACCCGCCGGCCGCGCTGGCCGGCGGCGATCGCGCACATCAGGCCCGCGGCACCGGCGCCGATGATCAGTACGTCCACCTTCATTCGGCCATTGCCCTGCTCGTTCCGCTGCGCGTCGCAGCGCGGCATTATCCCTCAGCCATCGCGCGGCGCATCGCTTACACTGATCCACCGTTCTCCACGAGTCGCCGCCATGCCTTCCTTTGACGTGATCTCCGAAGTCGACAAGCACGAGCTGACCAATGCAGTCGACCAGGCCAACCGCGAGCTGTCCACCCGCTTCGATTTCAAGGGCCAGGACGCATCCTATGCGCTGGACGATTTCGTGATCACGCAGAGCGCGCCCAGCGAGTTCCAGCTACAGCAAATGCTGGACATCCTGCGCGGGCGGCTGGTGGCGCGCAAGATCGACATCCGCGCGCTCGACGCGGCCGACCCGGAAACCAATCTGGGCGGCTCGCGGCAGAAGATCACCATCAAGCAGGGCATCGAGCAGCCGGTCGCCAAGAAGCTGGTCGCCGCACTGAAGGCGGCCAAGCTCAAGGTCGAGGCGCAGATCAACGGCGACAAGCTGCGCGTCAGCGGCAAGAAGCGCGACGACCTGCAGCAGGCGATGGCGGTGCTGCGCAAGGCCGAGGTGGA
>DATKVA010000046.1:0-23221 GCA_035530315.1 Rhodanobacter sp.
GCGCAACGCCAGCGCGATCTACCAACAGAACAGCGTGCAGGGCGTGGTGGAAAACGCCGACCCGCACCAGCTGGTCAGCATGTTGCTGAATGGCGCGATCGACCGGATCATCCAGGCACGCGGCTACATGGCCCACCACAACGTGGCGGCGAAAGGAACCGCCATCGCGCGCGCGGTGGCCATCGTCGGCGAGCTGCGCAGCAGCCTGGACCACAAGGCGGATCGCACGCTGAGCCAGCAGCTGGACTCGCTGTATGACTATGTGGCACGGCGTCTCCTGTTCGCTCAGTTGAACGACGACCAGGTCGCGCTGGATGAAGCGATCCGGCTGCTCACGCCGATCCGCGACGGCTGGCAGGCGATACGCGGCAGCTACACGCAGGGTGCCCGGACGGCATCCGCGGCGCGATGATGAGTGACAGCAGCCCTCCCGATCTCGATCGCGCCCTGCAGCTCATCGGGCAGATGCTGGATGCGGCACGGACCGGCGACTGGCCGCGCGTCACCACCCTGCAACCGCAATGCGATGTCCTGCTGCGGCGCAGGTACCCGGCCGGCGAATCCACCCGCAAGGCGCTGCTGGCGCTGCAAGCGCAGTATCGAAACCTGTCGGAGCTGGTCGTTCAGGCACGTGACGGGATTGCCCGGGAGATCGGTCGGCATGCGCAAACCCATCGGGCGTTGAGTGCCTATCTGGACTCGTCCGGAGCAGGTTGAGCCCGGCACGGCCTGCGCGGCAACCGTGCGTCGACGATCCATGGTGCATTATTGTGGCGAAGCACCGGCCGTGACGGTACCGGCCCGGGCTGCCGGAGCCTGATCCCTGCGTGCGCGGCGCCGGTGCATTGATCTCAGACAGGACGGATGTTCCATGCAAGATGTCGCCTGGCAGGCATTTTCCGAACGCGTGAGTTGCGAAGGGCAATGGCATGTCGACTGCGTCGCGATCGACTGGCCGCTGACGACAGCCGGGGCCAATCAACTGGTCGAACGTGCCGCCACGGTACTGGCCAGTATCGCCGCGCTCGAAGATCGTCGTGCCGACGCTGTCGACGAGGCCAACCCGCTACAGCAGGAAATCCAGCGGCTGGACGCAAAACTCACCGCGTTGATCGACATCGTCAATCAGCTGCTGGTGCCGGCAAGCGCATTGCCGCCGCGCCAGTCCCTTCGTTTCAATGCCGTCGGTGCGGTGTTGCCCGCGGTGCTGCTACCGCCCGGCGAAGCGCTGCTGCTGCGGCTGCGCTTCGATGTCTGCCGCAGCCTGCCGCTGGAGCTGGCTGCACGGGTCGAGCGGACATTGGACGAAGGTCGCGTGTTCGTGGCATTCGCGCCAGTTGGCGACGCGCTGGGTGACGCAATCGAACGGCTGGTTTTTCGCCATCACCGACGCAAAGTGGCAGATGCGCGCCAGCTGGCAGTTTGAGTCCCGACCCGTCGGCATATTGCCTGTGATGCCGCGCACGCACGGCATGTGATGCAGCTCACACTAGAGAGAATTGGCGCCGGATTCCCTGGGCGTTGGCATCCGCTATGCCCGCGCGAAGACGTCAGGCCGGACGTGACGGCAAAGTGAAGTCGGTTCATGCAGTTAGGTCGCCGACATGCATCCCGGCGGCGCCCGAGATGCACGAGCCGGGGCGTTGGGAAACCGTCAGGTGACGTTTTGTCGCCGCTGCGACCGTCAAGATTGGCCCTGTTATTGCTCACTGTTTTTCGAGCCGGCGACAAAAAGCCGGCACGAACCAGAACACGCCAACCGGAGTCGTCGGCGTTGTTCGGAATGCAGTTGCGGTACACCGGAGGCTTAATCGTGCAGAAATTTGATTTCCTGGTCATCGAATCCGATCAGAAGCGGGCGGAGTCAGTCATGACGGCGCTGTATTTCCTGGGGTACCGGCCCCAGCATGGAGAAACCTGCGACAGCGTCGATGAGTCCACCCATGCCTGGCGCGCGGTGTACGTCGGGGGTATCGCCGAGGTTGCCGAAGGCGAGCGCCAGTTCGCGCTGCTCGGCGCGGCGGCGGCACACGTACCGATCCTGCTGGCCAGCGACTCGGCGTGGGTGGAACGTTTCAGTGCGGCAAAATCCCCGTTTGCCGCGCGATCGGCCCTCCTGGAATTTCCGCTGCGCTACGTTCAGGTGGCCGAGGCCATGCGCAACATCCATGCGCGCATGCTGGGCGGCCCCTCGGGCAAGCTGCGTTTTGTCGGCAATTCGGCGCCGATATGCCGCGTCAATGCGCTAATTCGTCAAGTGGCACCGTTCGATTCGAGCGTACTTGTGCTCGGCGAATCGGGTACCGGCAAGGAAATGGTGGCGCGGGCGATCCACGACAATTCGCCGCGCAGCGACAAGCCGTTCGTCGCCATCAACTGCGGCGCGATTCCCGCCGAGTTGCTGGAGAGCGAGCTGTTCGGCCACGAGAAGGGCGCTTTCACCGGCGCGATCAGTGCGCGCAAGGGCCGTTTCGAGATGGCCGAGGGCGGCACGCTTTTTCTGGACGAGATCGGCGACATGAGCCTGCCGATGCAGGTGAAGCTGCTGCGCGTTTTGCAGGAGCGCGTATTCGAGCGCGTCGGCGGCAACCGCACCCAGCGCTGCGACGTGCGCATCATCGCCGCGACCCATCACAATCTGGAGCAGTCGATCGCCAACGGCCAGTTCCGCGAGGATCTGTTCTACCGCTTGAGCGTGTTTCCGCTGGAACTGCCCTCGCTGCGCGAGCGGTTGGACGACCTGCCGGTGCTGGTGGCCGAGTTCAATCAGCGGCTGGCCCGGCGTGGGCTGAGCGCCGTGCGCTTCAGTGCCGGCGCCATGCATTCGCTGCACGGTTACGCCTGGCCCGGCAACGTGCGCGAGTTGTCCAACCTGGTCGAACGCATGGCGATCCTGTTCCCGCATGGTGAAGTGCGTTGCAGCGACTTGCCTGAAAAATATCGCGGTCAGCATGCCGGCGATGAAGTGCGCGATATGGGGCTGCTGGCATTGATGGAAGGCTCCGCACCGTATGTCGCCGACGAGGACATGCATCTCGATGCGTCGGGACTGCTGCCAATGGAAGGACTGGACCTGAAGGATCATCTGACCGTGATCGAAGTAGGCCTGATCCGCCAGGCACTCGAAGCCACCGGCGGTGTGGTGGCGCACGCCGCACGCCTGCTGCACATGCAGCGCACCACCCTGGTGGAAAAACTGCGCAAGTACGGGCTGCAAGGCAGCATGGCCGCGTGACGCATCCCGTAGGAGCGCACCCTGTGCGCGATGGCTCTTCGTTACGTGACGGAAAGCATCGCGCACAGGGTGCGCTCCTACGGAGACGATGGGATCTTCATGGCACGCCTCGTGCATTTACCTCTTCATCAACCGCCATGCGCTGGAAAATTGACATGAGCACGATCGACGTCAACAACCTGCTTTCCCAGATGCGCCAGATGACCGCGCAGGTGCATTCGCCCGAAACCGCATTCAGGGCTGCGCCTGTCGGTGGACAGGCCGATTTTTCCGCCTTGCTCAAGCAGTCGATTTCCGCCGTGGGGCAGAACCAGCTTGAGGCCGGGCGCATGGCGGCGAGTTTCGAGCGCGGCGATCCCGGTGCCGATCTGGGTCGCACCATGATCGCGGTGCAGAAGGCCGACCTTTCCCTGAGCACGATGGTCGCGGTGAACAACAAGCTGGTGGATGCGTACAAGCAAATCATGAACATGACTTTCTGACGACGCTTCGCGTCGATCTTCATCCCCTCTACTAGACAACGAGCAGCAGCATGGCCGACAACGCCATCGCGACCACCGGCAACAACGGTTCGCGCCTGGATCCCTTCAAGCAACTCACCGGCAACCCGGCGGCTCGCCAGTTGTTGCTGCTGGTGGCGGTGGCCGCGGCGGTCGCGCTTGGGGTGGCGGTGGTGCTGTGGTCGCGCGGGCCGAACTATGGCTTGCTGTACGCGGGGCTGACACAGAAGGACGCCTCGGCGATCACCCAGGTGCTGCAGGCCGGCAATACGCCCTACAAACTCAGCAGCGACGGCTCGTCGATCATGGCGCCGGCCGCGGATCTGGCGGCGCTGCGCCTGAAACTGGCGGGCCAGGGATTGCCGCAAGGCACAGCAAGCAGCGAAGCCAGCGGAGCGGGCGACTCGCCTTTCGGCATGAGCGACCTGGCCGAGCGCACCCGTTACCAGCAATTGCTGGAAACCGATCTGGGCAACACCATCAGCGGGCTGCAATCGATACGTGCCGCGCGCGTGCACCTGGCGCTGCCGAAACCGTCGGCCTTCATCCGCGACAATCGGGCGGCCAGCGCGTCGGTGCTGGTCACGCTGTATCCCGGACGCCAGCTGGATGCCGGTCAGGTCGCGGCGATCGTGCATCTGGTGTCGGCCAGTGTGCCGGATCTCGACGCGCGCCACGTTTCGGTGATCGACCAGCAGGGCCAGTTGCTGACCAGCGACCCGGAAAGCCCTGCCGCGATCGGCGACAATCGCATGCGGCTGGCCACCCAGATCGAGAACACGTATGCACAGCGCATCGAGCAACTGCTGACGCCGCTGGTCGGCCCCGGCAGGGTGCGTGCGCAAGTCTATGCCGACCTCGATTTCAGCCAGACCGAGAAGGCCACCGAAACCTTCGATCCGGCTCATCCGGCGCTGCGCAGCGAACAGACCAGCAGCGAGCAGCATGACGCCGCCAGTGCTCCAGGCGGCATACCCGGCGCACTCAGCAACCAGCCGCCGGCCGTGGTGGCGCAACCGACGGCGGCCAAGCCGGGCGCCGGCACGCCGAGTGCGGGCAAGCCGGGCGCGGCCAGCGCCGCGGTGGCAACCGCCAGCCCGACCGAAACCAGCAACAGCGCCACGCGCAATTACGAACTGGACCGCACGATCAGCCATGTCAGCGATCCGGCCGGCCGGCTGACACGTCTGACCGTGGCGGTGGTGCTGGACAACAAGCTGGTCAGTTCCGGCGACGACGGACAGCCGCCCAAGAGCGTGCCCTTTACCGCGCAGGAACTGCAGCATCTGACCGAGCTGACCAAGAACGTGGTGGGCTTCAACGCGGCGCGAGGCGACAGCGTCAGCGTGATCAATCAGCCGTTCGAGCACGGACCGATGCCCGAGGCGCTTCCGCAGATACCGCTGTGGCAGCGGCCCGGTGCGATGGACCTGATCAAGCAGGGGCTGGGCGTGGTGTTCGCACTGCTGGTCGCCTTTGGCCTGCTGCGTCCGCTCATGAAGAGCCTGCTGCGCGGCGAGACGTCCGCGCGCTCGTTGCCGGGTCCGCTGCAGAATATTTCCGTGCGCGTCGGCGACGATCCGCAGTCGGTCGAACCGGCGGCCCGGCTCAATGCGGCGCCGACGCTCGCATATGAGCAACGAATCAACGCGGCCCGACGGATGGTCGGCGAGAACTCCAAGCAGGTGGCGCAAGTCGTCAAGAACTGGGTGGGCGAGGATGGCAGCTGAAATTTCCCCTATCGGTGGTGCGCAGTACGCGGCGATCCTGCTGTTGTCGCTGGGCGAGCAGGATGCCGCCGAGGTGCTCAAGCACCTTGGTGCGCGCGACGTCCAGGCCGTCGGCTCGGCGATGGCGGCGTTGCCCAGCGTGTCGCGCGAGCAGGTCCAGAAGGTATTGGACCGGCTCGACGACGACATGGGGCGACAGACCTCGCTGGGCGTCGGCACCGAGGATTACATCCGCAAGATGCTGGTCAATGCGTTGGGCGAGAGCAAGGCCGGCGGTCTGATCGACCGCATCCTGCTCGGCCGCAGCAGCAAGGGGCTGGAGTCGCTCAAATGGATGGAAAGCCGGGCGATCGCCGAGATGATCAATCAGGAGCATCCGCAGATCATCGCGCTGGTGCTGGCGCATCTGGAGCCGGATCAGGCGGCCGAAGTCATCGGCTACCTGCCGGAGCGGGTACGCAGCGACGCGGTGATGCGCATCGCCACGCTCGACGGCGTGCAGCCGCATGCGCTGAACGAACTGGATGAGGTCATGGAGCGCCAGTTTTCCGGCGGCAGCAAGAAACTCAAGTCGGCCAACGTGGGTGGATTGAAAGCGGCCGCCGACATCCTCAACGCGATGGAAGGCACGCGCGAAACCGAGTTGATGACGGCGATCCGCAGCCATGACGAGGTCCTGGGCGGCAAGATCGAGGATCTGATGTTCGTGTTCGAGGATCTGGCCGACGTCGACGACCGCAGCCTGCAGACGCTGCTGCGCGAAGTCCCCTCGGGCGTGCTGATCACCGCGCTCAAGGGAGCCGAGCCCGAGATGCGCGAGAAGATCTTCGCGAACATGTCCAAGCGTGCTGCCGACATGATGCGCGACGACCTCGAGGTGAAGGGGCCGGTACGCCTGAGCGAAGTCGATGTGGCCCAGAAAGAGATCATGGCGACAGCCCGCAGGCTTGCCGATGCCGGACAGATATCCCTGGCCACCGGCGGTGAGGAGTTCGTCTGATGATCGCCGCTGGCAGCGATGCCACGGCAGGCATCCAGCGCTGGGAGTTGCCCAACGTCGGCTGCCTGCAGCCGGTATCGAAGGCAGCCAATGCGGTACCGCAGCCGACCGTGCGCGAACTCGAGGCGCTCGAGCAGCAGGCGCGCGAGGAAGGCTTCGCAGCAGGTCGTGCCGAAGGCCTGGCCGCGGCACGACAGCAGACGGACGAGCGCCTGACCCGGCTCGATGCCTTGTACGAGGCGGCGGCGTACCCGCTGCAGGCGCTGGACGAACAAACCGAGCGGGAGCTGGCGCGATTGGCGATGGTGGTGGCGCGCCGGGTGATCGTCCACGAGCTGCAACTTTCGCCCGGGTCGATCGCGCAGGCCGTACGCCAGGCGGCGAAAGCGCTGCCGGCCGCCACCCGCCAGTTGCGCGTGCATGTGCATCCGGACGATCTGCTGCTGTTGCGCGAACTGGGCACCGCCGAAACCCATTGGCAACTGTTCGCCGATCCGGCGCTGGCGCGAGGCGACTGCCAGCTGGACAGCGAACACTCGCGACTGGATGCGCGGGTGGAAACCCGCCTTGCCGCCGTGATCGACAGCGTGCTGGGCGACGACCGCGTCGACGACGAGGCCGGCGCATGAAAAGCCGTCGACCCTGCACCCCGCCTGCCGTAGGAGCGCACCCTGTGCGCGATGCTCTACCGGGATGCCTGACAAGAGCTTCGCGCACAGGGTGCGCTCCTACGCGAAAGCGGATTCGGGGAGCGACGCATGAACACTGACGCGATGCTCGCCGCACGCCAGTCGCGCTGGCAGCAGCAACTGGCACGCCGCTGCGCCGCTGCCGCCGCGGTGCGCATGTTGACCGTGGAAGGCAGTTTGCGCCGGGTTGTCGGGTTGACCATGGAGGCCGAGGGGTGCGAGGCGGCGCTGGGCGCACGCTGCCTGGTCGACACCGCCGACGGCGCGCAACTGGAGACCGAAGTGGTCGGTTTTGCCGACGAGCGCCTGCTGCTGATGCCGGTGGGCGACATGCATGGCGTGTTGCCCAATGCGCGGGTGCGTCCGTGCGGGACAGGCGGTGGGTTGCCGGTCGGCAATGCGTTGCTGGGCCGGGTGATCGGCGCCGATGGCGTGCCGCTGGACGGGCTGGGCCCGCTGGGCGTGGACGAACACGCGGCACTCAAGCGCGAGCCGATCAACCCGATGGCGCGCAAGCCGATCGATGCGCCGCTGGATGTCGGCGTGCGCGCGATCAATGCCTTGCTCACCGTCGGCCGCGGTCAGCGGCTGGGCCTGTTCGCCGGTTCCGGCGTCGGCAAGTCGACCCTGCTCGGCATGATGACGCGCTACACGAATGCCGATGTGGTAGTGGTGGGGCTGATCGGCGAGCGCGGCCGCGAGGTGAAGGAGTTCGTCGAGCAGACGCTTGGCGTGGAAGGCCGCCGCCGTGCCGTGATCGTGGCCGCGCCGGCCGATGCCCCGCCGCTGAAGCGGCTGCGCGGCGCGCAGTACGCCACCGCGATCGCCGAGTGGTTTCGCGACCGCGGCCAGCGCGTGCTGCTGCTGATGGATTCGCTGACCCGCTACGCC
This sequence comes from Rhodanobacter sp., assembly GCA_035530315.1. Classification (GTDB taxonomy): domain Bacteria; phylum Pseudomonadota; class Gammaproteobacteria; order Xanthomonadales; family Rhodanobacteraceae; genus Rhodanobacter. The sequence goes on from DATKVA010000046.1 coordinate 8,046, forward strand.
CAGGCGCAGCGCGAGATCGCATTGGCGATCGGCGAGCCGCCGGCAACCAAGGGTTATCCGCCGTCGGTGTTCGCGATGATGCCGGCGCTGGTCGAACGCGCCGGCAACGATGCCGAAGGGCGCGGTTCGATCACCGCGTTCTATACCGTGCTGACCGAGGGCGACGACCATCGCCACGATCCGATCGCCGATGCGGCTCGCGCGATTCTGGACGGCCATATCGTGCTGTCGCGCGACCTGGCCGAGGCCGGGCATTACCCGGCCATCGACATCGAGGCGTCGATCAGCCGCGTGATGCCGGCGGTGACGACGCGCGAGCACCAGCGTTCGGCGCAGCGTTTCCGGCAGGTCTATTCGGCCTACCGGCAGCAGCGCGACCTGATCGCGGTGGGCGCCTACCAGAAAGGCTCCGATCCCGAGGTCGACCAGGCGATCGAGCTGTGGCCGCAGTTGCGCGGATTCCTGCAGCAGGAAGTCGACGAACCGATGACCATGGAAACGGCCATCGAGATGCTCAACATCCTCGCCGATCAGGTGAAAGAATGAGTTCGCGCGCCACGCAATTGCAACCGGCGGTCGAGCAGGCCAGGCAACGCAGCGAGGATGCGCTGACGCAACTGGCCGCGCAGCAGCAACTGCTGGCCAAGGCCGAGCAGCAGCTGAGCGAGCTGCAGCGCTATCGGCAGGAATATGCCACGGCCGGTGCCGGCGCATTGACGGCCGGGTCGTTGGTCAACCGGCAGAACTTTCTCGACCGCATCGACCAGGCAATCGTTCAGCAGGGTGTCGAGATCGTTCGCCTGAAGCGCCAGTACGGGCAGGCGCAAAACCGCTGGCATCAGGCGCATGCCCGGGAAAGCGCGCTGGACAACGTGGTCGATCGCTATCGTGCCGAAGCGCGCCAGGCGGAAGATCGCAACGAGCAGGCCGAGAGCGACGAACGCATGCAGTACCGGAGGTCGCGCTGATGGCTCGACCGTTGCCCGTTTTGCTTTCGCGATTTTCGACGGGCGTGACTTCGCCATGCCTGTCTTCAGCATGCGCGAGATTGCGGGAGTCCCGAACAATCAGGTTCGCGGCATTCGTAGGAGCGTACCTTGTGCGCGAAGGCTCTTCTCCACGCGCCACAAAAGCCATCGCGCACAGGGTGCGCTCCTACAACAAGTCGGGGCTATGCGAGATGCCCTTGTCCTGCGCATGCGGGTGCCCCCACGACGGAATCAGTTCGCCATGACCATCGCCCCCACTGTCGTATCCAATACCGCCGCAGCTTCGGCAGCGCGCACCACCGCTGCGGCGGATGCGCATGCCGCGGCGGATGCGCCCAATCACTTCGATCATCAGCTCGATCTCGCCCGGCAGCAGCACGCGGGCACGACGGATGCACGCGATACGTCGAAAACTCCGGGCCATCTCGATCGTCAATCCAGTGACCCGCGGCAACAGCGCGATCAATCGCCACCTGCGACGGATGCGTCGACCGTGGCTGCGGTGCAGGCTGCCGTGGCGACACCGAAGGCTGCGGCGACACCGAAGGCCGCGGAGAACGGCGATCACACCGGCGATCACGCCAGCGATCATGCCGGTGATCTGGCGGCCACGGCGATGGCCGGTGCCATGCTGGCGTTGCTCGGGCCATCGCTTGCCGTCGCGCTGCGACCGGGCGCCGTCGCCACGGTGGCGACGGCGCCCGGTATCGCCGCAGCTGGAAAAGATGGCAAGGGCGTGGCGGCCGATGCCCATGCCGGTGCCGCTGCAGTTGGGTTGCAGCAGGTGATCGATGCGGGCAGCGACGCCACGGCTGCCGCGAGTATCTTGCCGCCGGACGCCAGCGTGGCACTGGCAGCGCACGCTCTGACGTCGACGAAGGCCGAGCCGGCCAGCGACCCGACCAGCGCCCTGGCGCAGGCGGTTGCGTTGTCGGTGCCGCCGGCTGCCAGCGCGCCGTTGGGCATGCCACTGCTGCACCTGTCCGCACCGGTGGGTAGCCCAGCATTCGCGCAGGAGCTGGGCCAGCACGTGGCATGGCTCGGCGGCCAGGACGTCACGCAGGCGCGGATTCGGCTGCATCCGGCGGAACTGGGCCAGCTTGACGTGAAAATCAATGTGACTCATGGCCGGGTCGATGTGGTGTTCAGCGCACAGCACCCGGCAGCAGTGAATGCGGTGCAGCAGAGTCTGCCGCAGTTGGAGCACATGCTGGCGCAACACGGACTGGCGCTGGGTCATGCCGAGGTGGGTCAGCACGATCACGGCAAGCATCGCGGCCACGGCGGCGATGCCCAAGCCGCGGCGATCATGGGCGAGCCGGATGAAGTTGGCAGCATCAGCCTGTCGGTGTCGCCGGGCAGTGTCAGCCTGCTCGATGCCTTCGCCTGACTGCGCCCACGCTCCTAGCCCTGATTGGTTTGACGCGCAGTAGTAGGAGCCCGCTCGCGGGCGATGCTCTTGGCCCGATCAGAGCAAGAGCATCGCCCGCGAGCGGGCTCCTACCAAAGCGGCTTGTGCAGCGCTTCGGCGCGATCCAGGTGGCCGGGACCCAGGCTGGCCGAGATTCGTCGCGATCACGTCGCGACGGTGGAGCGACAGGCGTCAAGAAAGCGCCGCTGCTGCCGGCGGCTCCCGCTCCGAAGTCCACGGATCCAGTTGCCGCAACGTTTGCGGCTGCTGGCACGCGGTTTGCTTTTGACTGTTCAGCCCGCCGCCGTGCGGGATCACGCAGCTCATACGGACCGAGGTTTCAATGCTTGACGACGAGGAAGTTGAGGCAGTCGATGTACCCGTGCCGCGCAAGCGCCGGACACCATGGGTGATCGCAATCGCCGTGGCGCTGCTGGCAGCGGGCGTGGGTGGCTACCTGCTGCTGGCACGGCACCCCGCCGTAACCAGCGTTGCCGCTGGCAGGCCCAAGGCGGGTACGCCGAAGGTGGTCGGGATCGAACACTATCTGCCGCTGGAACCGGCGTTCGTGGTGAACGTGCAGGACAAGGATTCGCTGCGCTACCTGCAGGTGGGCATCACCCTGATGTCTCACGATACCGATTCGCTCAATGCCGCCAAGCAGGCCGATCCGGTCATTCGCGATGCACTGCTGTCGCTGTTCAGCAGCCAGAATTACGCGGATGTCAGCGGCAGCGCCGGCCACCAGAAACTGCAGGCGCAAGCGCTGGCCGTGGTGCGCAAGATCGTCCGGGCACGCCAGGGCCGTCCCGGCATCGACGCGCTGTACTTCACCAGTTTCGTGGTGCAGTGACGAGGATGGCGCACTCATGAGCGATCTGCTTTCCCAAGACGAAATCGATGCGCTGCTGAATGGTGTCGAGGGTGGTGCGGTCGAGACCGGCGGCGATGAACCGCTGCCGACCGGTACCGTCATTTCCTACGACTTCACCCAGCAGGACCGCATCGTGCGCGGCCGGCTGCCGACGCTGGAGATGGTCAACGACCGCTTCGCGCGCTATTTCCGCACCGGCGTGTTCAACGTGCTGCGCAAGTCCTGCGAGGTGTCGGTGCTTGGCGTGAAGATGGTCAAGTTCGCCGAGTACGTGCACGGACTGGCGGTACCGAGCAACCTCAACCTGGTCCGCATCAAGCCGTTGCGGGGTACCGCGCTGGTGGTGCTGGAGCCGCGGCTGGTGTTCACCGTGATCGACAATTTCTTCGGCGGCGACGGCCGTTTTCATGCGCGCATCGAAGGTCGCGATTTCACCGCCACCGAGAACCGGGTGATCCAGATCCTGCTGGCCGAATTCTTCAAGGCGATGGCGGAGGCATGGGCGCCGGTACTGGCTCTGGATTTCGAATACCAGAGCTCCGAGATCAACCCCCAGTTCGCCAACATCGTCAGCCCGACCGAGACGGTCGTGGTATCGCGTTTCCACGTCGAGCTCGATGGCGCCGGTGGGGACGTGCACCTCACCATGCCGTACGCGATGGTCGAGCCGATCCGTACCCTGCTCGATGCCGGCGTGCAGAGCGACCGCGTCGACCGCGACGACCGCTGGGCCGAATTCCTGCAGGAGGAAGTGCTGGATGCCGAGGTCTGCCTCAGCTCTCTGCTGCTCGAAACCCGGCTGAGCATCGGCGAGTTCCTGCATCTGCGTCCGGGCGATGTGATCCCGATACAGCTCCCTGAATTGGCCACCGTGTTTGCCGAGGACGTGCCGGTGTTTCGCGGCCATTACGGCCAGTCAAACGGCAGCAATGCCGTGCGTTTCCACGCCCAGGCCGGTCGACGCGACAGGCGATCGGCGGGCGATCATCCCATCGAGAAGAATCCAGCATGAACCAATCCGTGAATGGTGCGTCGGCCCAGCCCGAGCGCGTCGAATTCGATGCACTGAACGGCGCGACCGCCGATGGTGGCGACGTCAGCCTCGACATGATCCTCGATGTCCCGGTGACCCTGGCGATGGAGGTGGGGCGTACCCGCATCAGCATCCGCAACCTGTTGCAGCTCAATCAGGGCTCGGTGGTGGAGCTGGACCGCGCCGCCGGCGAGCCGCTGGACGTTTTCGTCAACGGCACCCTGGTGGCGCATGGCGAGGTGGTGGTGGTCAACGAGAAGTTCGGCATCCGCCTGACCGACGTGATCAGCCCGACCGAACGCGTGCGCAAGCTGCGCTGATGAGCACGCTGGCTTTCATGCTGGCCGCCGCGCCGGCAACCGTTCCCGGCGTCGAAGTCGGTGGCGAGATCGTGCGGGTGATCCTGAGCCTGCTGGGCATCATCGCGCTGATCCTCGCCGCCGGCTGGCTCAGCCGGCGGCTGCAGCATCGCCCCGGCGCATCCGGCCGCCGCATCCGCTGCATCGAGACGTTTTCGGTGGGCGCGCGCGAGCGCCTGCTGCTGCTCGACGCCGACGGCAAGCGGTTGTTGCTCGGCATGGGCCCCGGTGGCATGCGCACCTTGCATGTCTACGATGACTGCGCGGCGGAAACCGAGGCCGTGCCGCAATCGCCGCAGGCGTTGACCGCCGGCTTCGGCGAGCTGCTGGCGCGTTGGAAGCGTGGCTCATGAAAACCGCGCGCTGGATCTTCGCCGCCCTGCTGTTGCTGCTACCACTGACGACGCTGGCCGCGGTGCCGGGCATCCCGGTACTGAACGTGCAGAACGTGCCTGGCGGCGGTCAGAACTGGACGCTGTCGCTGCAGGTGCTGGCGCTGATGACGGCACTGACGCTGCTGCCGGCGATCGTGCTGATGATGACCTCGTTCACCCGCATCATCATCGTGCTCGGTTTCCTGCGCCAGGCACTGGGAACGCAATCGACGCCACCGAACCAGGTGCTGCTGGGACTGGCGTTGTTTCTCACCTTGTTCGTGATGTCGCCGGTGCTCAATCGCGCCTACGTCGACGGCGTGAAACCGTATATGGACGGCCAGCTCAGCGCCGAGCTGGCGATACCAGCGGCGGTGGCGCCGTTCAAGCGCTTCATGCTCGATCAGACGCGCGATGCGGATCTGCAGCTGTTCACCCGGCTGGCGAAGGACAAGCCGTATGCCAGCAAGGCCGATGTGCCGTTCAAGGTGGCGATGCCGGCGTTTCTCACCAGCGAGCTGAAGACGGCGTTCCAGATGGGCTTCCTGCTGTTCATTCCGTTCCTGATCATCGATCTGGTGGTGGCCAGTGTGCTGATGTCGATGGGCATGATGATGGTCTCGCCGATGATCATCTCGCTGCCGTTCAAGATCATGTTGTTTGTGCTGGTAGATGGCTGGACGCTGCTGCTCGGCACGCTGGCGGGGAGCTTCTACACGTGAACATGTTCTCGATGGCCGCTGCGGATTTTCGTCTTGTCGGTGGCAGGGCGAAGAGCCCTCGTTCGCTTGCACCTGTAGGAGCGCACCTTGTGCGCGATGCTCTTGCTGCGTACTGGACGAAGAGCTTCATGGTCAAAAGCTTTCGCCTGCCTTCGGCAGCCGAGTTACTTTTCTCTTGCGTGGCCAAGAGAAAAGTAACCAAAAGAGAAGGCCACCCCGCTTACGCGCTTTCCGGGCATCCTGCCCGGAAAGTACGCGGCCGGGTTACGGGGTTTGTCGACAGGGCATCCTGCCCTGACGCCAAACTGGTTCGCATCCCTGCGAACCACCCTGCGGGCTTTCCTTCACCCGTCCGCCGCTTCAGAGGGGCCCCCGGTAGAGCAGCGGGCTATCCTGGCCCGCACTCGGTGATGACGCTGAAAAGCAACAGCAAGAGCGAAGCGTCGCCCTGCCGTTGCTTTGCTCGTGCTCCGGCTCTTCTGAAAAGTGCGGGCCAGGATAGCCCGCTGCTCTACCCGGGGCCCCTGTGCGGCGGTGAGTCGGGGACGACAGGCCGCGCAGCGGGCATCGACAGGGATGTCGATGCCTTTTCGCACGGGAAGGATGCCCGTTCGAAAAGCCCGGCCCCGGCTCACGGACTTGCCGGGCAGGAGCCCGGCAAGCGCCAAGCGGGGTGCTCTTTCTCTTTGGTTACTTTCTCTTTGAGCACGCAAAGAGAAAGTGACTCGGTCGCCGCAGGTGATCGACCGCTCTTCGCTTTGAATGCTTTGAATGCAGCAGGACCATCGCGCAAGGAGTGCGCTCCTGCAGGTGCAGGAAGGCGAAAATTCGCCACCATTCCTTCAGCGAACCGCAGCGCAGGTACGTTCGCATGACGCCCGAATCCGTCATGGCGATCGGCCAGCACGCGATGTATGTGGCGATGCTGGTGGCCGCACCGTTGCTGCTGACCGCGCTGGCGGTGGGCCTTTTGATCGGCGTGATCCAGGCGGCCACGCAGATCAACGAAATGACCTTGAGCTTCATTCCCAAGCTGATCGGGATGGCACTGGTGGCGCTGCTGACCGGGCCGTGGATGCTGCGCGTGCTGGTGCAGTTCACGCACCAGCTGATCGTCGGACTGCCGGCGGCGATCCGGTGATGGCGCTGGATCTGGCGCAACTGCCGATGTGGCTGGGTGGCCTGTTGTGGGCGCTGGGTCGGGTCGGCGGCTTGTTCCTGACGGCGCCGGTATTCAGCGCCAGGATGCTGCCGGCGCGGATCAAGGTCGCCCTGGTGGTGGTGCTGACGATGGTGCTGGCGCCGCTGGCGCCGACGACGATCGACCCGCTGAGCGCGACCGGCGTGGCGACGATGGTCAGCCAGGTATTGATCGGCGCGGCCGTGGGTTTCGTGCTGAATCTGGTGTTCGAGGCGGTGTCGTTCGGCGGCGGGCTGGTGGCACAGGGCATGAGCCTGGGTTTTGCCGAGGTGGCCAATCCACAGGGCGGGCCCAGCTCGCCGGTGCTGAGCGAGTTCTACACGTTGCTGGTGACCTTGCTGTTTCTGGCGATGGACGGCCATTTGCGCCTGATCGCCCTGCTTGCCGACAGTTTTCACAGCCTGCCGCCGGGCATGGCGACGATCAACGCCAACGGTCTTTACGCCGTGGTCGGCTTCGGTGCGGAGTTGTTTGCCGGCGCCGTGCGGGTGGCGCTGCCGGCGGTGACGTCGCTGCTGGTGGTGAACATCGGTTTTGGCGCGATCAGCCGCTCGGCACCCTCGATGAACCTGTTCGCGGTGGGTTTTCCGATCACCCTTTCGCTGGGTTTCATCGCGCTGTGGCTGTCGCTGCGCAGCTTGCCCGGCGCCTTCGATGCGCTGCAGGGGCATGCCTGGTCGCTGATGCGCGAACTGACCGGGAGCTGATGCCATGGCCGAAGACAGCGACCAGGAAAAAACCGAACAACCTACCGAAAAACGCTTGCGCGAATCGCGCGAGAAAGGCGAGGTGGCGAGTTCGCGCGACTTGTCCGGAGCCCTGGTGGTCCTGGCCGGCGTGGCGGTGTTGATGAACAACGGCGAGGCCGCGTTGCGCCATGCCAGACGGATTTTCTCGATCGGTCTCGACTACCGGCGCGAGGCCTTGTTCTCCGGCGCATTGCCGGGGTGGGCATTGCACGCAGCGGTACGCGAGGCGCTGGCCCTGTTCGGGCCGGTGGCGGTGGCAACCCTGCTGGCCACGTTGGCATCGCCGCTGTTGATGGGCGGGTTGAACTTCAGCGCGGAGGCATTGCAACCGAAATTCGAACGGCTCGACCCGATCAAGGGACTCGGCCGGGTGTTCGCCATGCGCGGGCTGGTCGAGCTGGCCAAGGCGTTGCTCAAGCTGCTGTTCATCGGGCTGGCGCTGCTGTTGCTGCTGCGGCATTGGCAGGGCGAACTGCAGGCCACGGGCAGCGGCACGGTCCTGTCCGGCATTGCATTGTCGATCACCCTGCTTGGTCGCGCGGCACTGTGGTTCGGTTCCATCCTGGCGCTGATCGGCGGCATCGATGCGCTGTACCAGAAGTTCGATCACGGCAAGCGCCTGCGCATGACCAAGCAGGAAGTGCGCGACGAGGCGAAGGAAACCGAGGGCAACCCCGAGCTGAAATCGCGCGTTCGCCAGGTGCAGCAGATGCAGTCGCGCCGCCGCATGATGGAAGCACTGCCGAAGGCGGACGTGGTGGTGGTCAACCCCAGCCACTTTGCCGTGGCGCTGGCTTACGACGAAGGCCGCATGGGTGCGCCGCGGGTCATCGCCAAGGGCGTCGACCTGCTGGCGCAGCAGATACGCCTGGTGGCCGGCAGTCATCGCATCCCGTTGGTCGAGGCGCCGCCGCTGGCGCGCGCGCTGTACGCCACCACCGAGCTGGGCCGGGAAATCCCCGCCGCGCTGTACGTCGCGGTCGCCCAGGTGTTGGCCTATGTGTACCAGTTGAAGCAGGCGGCGGCGCACGGCGAGACGCCGCCGCCGGCACCTTCCCCCGAGGTCGATCCGGACCTGATGGGGCCCTATCGTGATTGATGACAGGCCAGGCAGATGATCGGCGCAAGCGCATTCCCGAATTTCAGGCAGATGGTCCGCCGCGGCGCCGGTGCACCGGTGGCGGTACTGGTCATGCTGGCGATGTTGATGTTGCCGCTGCCGCCGTTTCTGCTGGACATACTTTTCAGCTTCAACATCGCGCTGTCGCTGGTGATCCTGCTGGCGGTGGTCTACGTGATGCGGCCGCTGGAATTCGCCGCATTCCCCACCGTGGTGCTGATGGCGACGCTGCTGCGGCTGGCGCTGAACATCGCGTCCGCCCGCGTGGTGCTGCTGCACGGCCACGATGGCCCCGGTGCGGCGGGCAAGGTGATCCAGGCCTTCGGCGAGTTCGTCATCGGCGGCAACTTTGCGGTGGGCCTGGTGGTGTTCGCGATCATCACCATCATCAATTTCGTGGTGGTGACCAAGGGCGCCACCCGCGTATCGGAAGTCACCGCGCGGTTCACCCTCGATGCGATGCCCGGCAAGCAGATGGCGATCGACGCCGACCTCAATGCCGGCCTGCTGAACCAGGAACAGGCACGCGAGCGCCGTCAGGAAGTGCGCGAGGAAGCGGACTTCTACGGTTCGATGGATGGTGCGTCGAAATTCGTGCGTGGCGATGCCACCGCCGGCATCCTGATCCTGATCATCAACATCGTCGGCGGCTTCTTCGTCGGCGTGATGCAACACGGCCTGTCGGCCGGCGAGGCAGCGCGCACCTACACCCTGCTGACCATCGGCGACGGCCTGGTGGCGCAGGTGCCGGCGCTGATGCTGTCGGTGGCGGCGGCGATCATCGTCACCCGCGTGTCCAGGTCGCAGGACATGGGCAGCCACGTGTTCAGCCAGGTGTTCGGCCAGCCGCGCGCGCTGGCGGTGGCCGGGACGGTGCTGACCGTGATGGGGCTGATTCCCGGCATGCCGAACATCGCCTTCCTGCTGCTCGGTGCCAGCTGTGGCGGCGCGGCGTGGTTGCTGTTCAGGCGCGAGCGCGAAACCCGCGAAAAACTGGCGCAGTCGGTCGCCGAGGCACCCGCTGCCACTGCCCCGCCGGAGCGGCTGGAGCTGGGCTGGGAGGACGTGGCCAGTGTCGATCCGCTGGGTCTGGAAGTGGGCTACCGGCTGATCCCGCTGGTCGACACGCATCAGGGCGGCGAGCTGATGGGGCGGATCAAGTCGGTGCGCCGCAAACTGTCGCAGGAGTTGGGCTTCCTGGTGCCGGCGGTGCATATCCGCGACAACCTGGACCTGGGCCCGAACACCTATCGGATCACCCTGATGGGCGTGCCGATGGGCGAGGCCGAGGTGCACAACGACCGGCTGATGGCGATCAACCCCGGCCAGGTGCATGGCACGCTGCAGGGTATTCCCACGCAGGATCCGGCGTTCGGCCTGGAGGCGGTGTGGATCGAGAGCGGCCAGCGCGAACTGGCGCAAAGCTACGGCTATACCGTGGTCGACCCGGCCACCGTGATCGCCACCCACCTGTCGCACATCCTGCAGGGCCACGCGCACGAGCTGCTCAGCCATCAGGACGTGCAGCAGCTGCTGGACCGGCTGGCCGGCACGGCGCCGAAGCTGGTCGAGGACCTGGTGCCCAAGCGGCTGTCGCTGGGCGCCGTGGTCAAGGTGCTGCAGAACCTGCTGGCCGAGCGGGTGCCGATCCGCAATATCCGCAGCATCGTCGAATCCTTGGCGGAGCATGCGGGACAGAGTCAGGATCCCGGCGTTTTGACCGCCGCCGTGCGCGTCGCGCTGGGCCGGCAGATCGTGCAGGAGATCACCGGACTGGGCACCGAGGTACCGGTCATTACGCTCGCCCCGGAGCTCGAACAGATCCTTCTCAGCTCGCTCGCCGGCGGCGGTGGCGTGGCCGGCGCGGCGGTGGAACCGGGCCTGGCGGACCGCCTGCAGCAGAGTGTGGCCGAGGCCGCGCGACGCCAGGAAGTGAGCGGCGAACCCGCCGTTTTGCTGGTGGCGCCGCAGTTGCGGCCATGGCTGGCGCGCTTCACCCGCCATGTGGCACAGAACCTGCACGTACTTGCCTACAACGAGGTGCCCGACAACCGGCGTGTGCGGCTGGTGCAGGCATTGGGACGCTGAGCTGAGGAGCGAGTGATGAGAAGTGAGAAACGAGAGTCGGGCTTTGCGCTCCGCGCCTTCCGGTCCCTGCACGTTGCCCGGTTGCGTTTTTCCCTATTGAACGCGTGGAGCAAGCACGCATGAAGATCAAACGTTTCGTCGCCGCGGACATGCGCCAGGCCATGCGCGAGGTGCGCGAAGAGCAGGGGCCGGAGGCGGTGATCCTGTCCACCCGTCGGCTCGATGAAGGGATCGAGGTCATCGCCGCCATCGATTACGACGAGTCGCTGGTGCGCGAAGCGGCACGGCACGGTGCGCCGCTGGCGGCGACGACGGGTGAACCGGTCGCGGCGATGGCGACCGCTGCCGCGCCAACTGACGTGCCGCCGCTACCGCGGGCGCCGGCAGCGACGGCGATTTCAAAGGTCGCGACAACAAAAACGACCTCGCGCACGCCGCCGGCACGTGCGCCGATGCCAGCGCCGGATGCGGCACCGTCTCCCTCCGCGCCGGTACCCGCCGAACCGGTGGCGATGCATCCAATGATGGAGCGCGCCGTGCAGGATACGGCGCGCATGCGCGTCGAACTGGGCAGCCTGCGCGAGATGCTGGAGGTGCAGTTGTCGAGCCTGGCCTGGAACGACATGGAACGGCGCCAGCCGCTGCGCGCGCGCGTGCTGCGCGAGATGACCCGGCTCGGCATCGAGCCGGACGTGGCGAACCAGCTGGTGGCGGCCCTGCCCGCGCAGATCAACGCCGAACAGGCGCGTTATCTGCCACTGGGCATGCTCAGCCGCAGCCTGACGGTGAGCGGCCGCAACCTGTCCGATGACCAGGGCGTTACCGCGCTGGTCGGCCCCACCGGCGTGGGCAAGACCACCACCATCGCCAAGCTCGCCGCCCGTGCGGTATTGCACCGCGGGGTGGAGCAGGTCGCGCTGGTCAGTACCGATCATTACCGCATCGGTGCCGCCGCGCAGCTGGAACATTACGGCCGCCTGCTCGGCATCCGGGTCTATCCGGCCTACGACGCGCAAAGCCTGCGCAAGGTGATCGAGCTGTTGCGCGACAGGCATACCGTGCTGATCGATACCGCCGGTGTGGCCGGCAGCGATCCGCGGCTGGCGCAGCAACTGGAGTTGTTCGCCGACAGCGGCGACGTGCGTGCCTGCCTGGTACTGGCGGCCAATACGCAGTCGCGGTCGCTGGACGAGGCGGTGCGCGCCTACTTGCCGCTGAAGCCGACCGCCTGCATCCTGACCAAGCTGGACGAGGCGCCGAGCCTGGGCGGTGCGCTGTCGGTGCTGATCCGCCACCGGCTGCCGCTGGATTTCACCACCGACGGCCAGCGCGTGCCCGAGGATATCGCCACGGCGGATGCGCGGGTGCTGGTCTGCCGCGCCGCGCAGTCGCAGAAAAGCCAGCTGCCGGATGACGGGCAGATGGCCGAACGCTTTGGCCTTGCGGTGGCCAGCGCATGAACGGAGTACTTGCGATGGATCAAGCCTGGGGCCTGAAGCATTTCCCGATGACACTGGCCGGCATCGGCGAGCCGGCACCGGCGCCCGGCCACCAGGCCAGCAGCCTGCTGGCGAAAACGGCGTTGCCGAGCCGCCATTGCCGTGCGATCGCCGTGGCCGGCGGCAAGGGCGGCGTCGGCAAGAGCACGGTGGCGGTGAATCTGGGCATGATGCTGTCGATGGCCGGCCACGACGTGATGGTGCTGGATGCCGACATGGGCCTGGCCAATGTCGACGTGCTGCTCGGGCTTGCGCCGTCGCGGCACATCGGCCACATGCTCGACGGCCAGTGTGCGCTGGAGGATCTGCTGCTCAGCGCACCGCACGGGTTGCGGGTCGTTCCGGCGGGCTCCGGCGCGCGCCGGCTGGCACAGCTTGGCAGTGGCGAACATGCGGCGGTGATCCGCGCCTTCGATGACCTGGCGCCGCCACCGCACTACCTGCTGATCGACACGGCAGCCGGCTTGTCCGACAGCGTGGCGATGTTTGCCGCCGCCGCCGACGATGTGGTGCTGGTGGTGTGCGACGAGCCGGCCTCGCTGACCGATGCCTATGCGCTGATCAAGGTGCTCAGCCGCGACTTCGGCGTGCGCCGCTTCCGCATGGTGGCGAACATGGTGCACAACCAGGGTGAGGCACAGCAGCTGCATCAGAAGTTGTCGCGGGTCTGCGACCGCTTCCTCGACGTGGTGATCGATTTCGCAGGGTGGGTGCCGCAGGACGAAAGGCTGCGGCAGGCCATCCGTCGCCAGCGCGCGGTAGTCGATCTGTGGCCTTCGAGCCGTTCGGCGCTGGCATTCAAGCAATTGGCAGGTGCGGTCGATAAATGGGCAGAACCCGAACGTTCGGGCCTCGACCGGATTGCCTTTTTTGGTGGCCGGGCGACCCCGGCGGCAGGGTGCTGAAATGAGTGTGGCATCGCAATACCTACAACATTCCCGCGAGAGTGCCGACGAAATGGTGCGTCGGCATGCACCGCTGGTACGGCGCATCGCCTATCACCTGATGGGGCGGTTGCCGGCCAGCGTCGACGTGGGCGATCTGGTGCAGGCGGGGATGATCGGCTTGCTGGAAGCGTCGCGACATTACGCGCTCGGTCACGGGGCGAGCTTCGAAACCTATGCGGGCATCCGCATCCGGGGTGCGATGCTCGACGAGTTGCGACGCACCGACTGGACACCGCGCTCGGTGCATCGCAAGACCCGCGAAGTAGCCGAAGTAGTGCGCCAGATCGAGACCGAGACCGGTGCCGAGGCAGAGGATGCCGAGGTCATGCGGCGGCTCGGGATCAGCGCGGACGAATACCACCAGGTGCTCGCCGACGCGGCCTGTGTGCGCTTGCTCAGCCTCACCGCATCGGATGACAACGAGGAAGGTGTCGTGCTGAACGTGGCCGACGAAGCCGGCCTCAATCCGCACGAGAGCATCGAGCGCGACGGCATGCGCGATGCGCTGGCCGAGGCGATCGGCAATTTGCCCGAACGCGAACAACTGGTGATGTCGCTGTATTACGAGCAGGAGTTGAATCTCAAGGAGATCGGCGCCGTGCTCGGCGTGAGTGAGTCGCGGGTGTGCCAGATACATGGGCAGGCCGTGATCCGGCTGCGTGCCCGGTTGACCGATTGGCGCGGTTGATCGGGCAGGCGATGCGGGTTCCCGAGGTCTGGCGCACTGGTTTGAACAGTGCATGCAGTGCAAGTGGAGAAGGTGTTTGGACAAGAACATGAAAATACTGGTGGTGGACGACTTCTCCACCATGCGGCGCATCGTGCGCAACCTGCTGGTCGAACTGGGCTTCAGCAATCCGCTGATCCAGGAGGCCGACGATGGCCAGAATGCGATCGAAATGTTGCGCAAGACGCCGGTCGATCTGGTGGTGACGGACTGGAACATGCCCAACATGACCGGCATCGAGTTGCTGCGCGCGATCCGCGCAGAGCCGGCGCTGAAGGGGTTGCCGGTGTTGATGGTGACGGCGGAGAACAACCGCGACCAGATCATCGCTGCCGCCCAGGCGGGCGTGAACGGCTACATCGTCAAGCCGTTCACGGCGATCACCCTGCAGGAAAAAATCAACAAGATATTCGAACGGATCGCCGCCAGTGGAGCGAACGCATGAAAGCCATTCTTCCCATCGTGAACGACGAGGCGTTGCCGGTCGAATTGCGCGATCTGCTGAACAGCCCCGACGGCACCACGTTCGAGCAGGCGCTGGACGTGATGGTACGCCAGCGCGAACAGCGGCTGTTCCGCGCGCTCGGCCAGCTCGCGCGCGACCTGCACGACGCGGTGCGCCGGGTAGGCGGCGAACTGGCGCATGAGGGCGTGCCCGGCACGGTGGCCGATGCCCGCCAGCATCTGAACGAAGCGCTCGAGATGAGCGCCCAGGCGGCGCATCGCAGCCTGGATTTTGCCGAACGCATGCGCCCCCAGGCGGAGTCGCTGGCGCAAAACGCCGGCGAAATGCTGAAGTGGTCCAACGACAACGACGCGGCCGGCGTGCTGGCGCGGGAGGCCGTCGGTTTCGCCGTGAACTGCAGCGAAGGCCTGGCCGACATGGTGATGGCGCAATCGTGGCAGGACCTGAGCGGGCAGCGGATCAAGAAGGTCGCCAACTTCATCGGCGCCGTCGAATCGTCGCTGCTGGAACTGGTGCGACTGACCGGAGCGCTGGCGCGCAGCGAGGCCCCGGCCAGCGTGGTCACGGTTTCCAGCCAGGAAGATGCCGACCGTCTGCTCAGCGAATTCGGTTTTTGA
>DATKVA010000047.1:0-30353 GCA_035530315.1 Rhodanobacter sp.
TCCAGTGCTTCCCACGGATGCGTGTCATCATAGTCGGCATGAAGGTGGAGCCAGCGCAGACTGGAAGCCCTTACAGATTTGTCGAAGCTTTCCCTGTACTTTGTACTCTCATAAACGAACTGCGACCACTCACCCGTGACACCTTCGATAGCATAGTTGGTGGGGCGGATTCAACTACGAAGTGCACCACGGTTGAAGGAGACATCGAAAACGTGTTGTGGCGTACGGAAGTCTAAACGTTTCCTGGGCCGTTGGTTGAGCTTGTCTTCAATCGCTTGAATGTCGGCGGCAGAGTAAGTGCTCAGATCACACCTCTTGGGCAGGTACTGCCGTATCAAGCCGTTGGTGTTCTCGTTGGTGCCGCGCTGCCAGGATGAGTACGGTTCGGCGAAATAGCTCCGGGCCGTCAGGGCGATGTCGACCAAGGCGTGCTCGGCGAACTCGCTACCGTTGTCCCAGGTCAGGGTATGCACGCGCGCCTGCAGGGGATGCAGGGCATGGATGATGGCGCGCATGACCGTGTCGGCCTCGCCGTTGGGCACGAGCCGCATGCGCAGCAGGCCGGACTTGCGGTCGACCAGCGTCACGACCCGCGCCAGCCCTTTGCCCACAATGGTGTCGCCTTCCCAGTCACCCACCCGCTTGCGGCTCTCCGCGATGGCCGGCCGCTCGGCGATGCGCCGCCCGTGAAAGCGCTGACGCTGCCGCGGTGTGCCGCAGCGATGGCGGCGGCGCCGTTGCTTGCGGCAGCGCAGATGCCGCCACAGCTCGCCACCGCGTTGGCGGTCGGCGGCGATGTGCTGATAGATGCGCTCGTGGCTGATGGATGCCTCGCTGGCGATCTGTACGGGGCTCCATTGCTCAGCCGTCAGCCGCGCTTCCACGGCAGCCCACTGCTCCGGCCCGATCCGAGCTTGCGTGCTCGCTGCATGTCTACGCTTCGCGCTCTGCTGTTGTGCGCTCCGCGCGTGATACTTGGCGGCGTCGCCCCGGTTGCGTCGAAGCTCGCGGCTGATCGTCGTCGCCGCACGTTTCAACTCCGCGCTGATTTCGCGAGCCGAAAAACCGCCCCCATGCAGGTGTTGAATCTGATAGCGTTCGTCTTGGCTCAGGTGTGTGTAGCTCATGTGCAGTTCCACTTGGCGGTGAAGCTGTGCAGGCTACCGCACCTGCGCCGCTCCACGGCATTGGGTGGTGCACTTCAGAATTGAACTCGCCGGGTCAAGAAACTTTCTACGGCAGTCCGCCTGGCGCTTTCGCTGGGTGCCGTCATCGCGGTGGGTGCCTCGAGCACGGCATTCGCGCAGGACACTGGCAATCAGAACGCCACCAATGCGGCTAGCCAGAAAAAGGCACAGACTCTGCAGACTGTGGTGGTGACCGGTTCGAACATTCGCCGCGTGGATCTGGAAACCTCCAACCCGGTGGTGACCATCGATGCAGCGCAGATCAAGGCCACCGGCAAGCTCACCTTGGGTGACTTGCTGCAGCAGCTGCCAGCGGTAACCGGCGGCGCGGTGAACCCGCAGGTCAACAACAGTGGTGGCACCGGCGGCACCAGCATCAGCCTGCGCGGCCTCGGCAGCCAGCGCACCCTGATCCTGATCGACGGCAAGCGCATCATCAACCAGGATCCGAACTCGATCCCGGCCGACATGATCGAGCGCATCGAAGTGCTGACTGACGGCGCCTCGTCCGTCTACGGCTCGGACGCGATCGGCGGCGTGGTCAACTTCATCCTGAAGAAGGATTACCAAGGCGCCCAGGTCTCGGTGAACTACGGTGAGTCCGACCACAGTGATGGTGCCTCAAGGGGTTACACCTTCACGTTCGGCCAGACGTCGGACAAGGGCAGCATCATGGCCGGCCTCGACTACAACAAGACCGATGCCGTGTCGGCGGCCAACCGCAAGTTCTCGCAGAATGCGGTGTCCATCTACGGCAGCACCGGCTCTCCGATCAGCAGCTATATCGGCGGCTCGACCTTCCCGGCCTACCCGCGCGTCCAGTTGCCTGGGACCGTGGCGAATCCTGCCAAGGGGATCGCGGCGAGTGGCCTGGCAGGTCAATATGGCTGCGCCTACGTCGCCGTCAACAAGGGTGCCACCGGCCAGAACGTCAACACCGACTACCACTGCTTCGGCAACAGCGACAAGTACAACTACGCCACGGTCAATCTGATCATGACCCCGCAGGAGCGCACCAGCCTGTTCGTCAACGGCACCTACAACCTGGGTGAGCACGTGACGGCATACTTCGATGCCTACCACAACAAGACCACTTCGGGCTTCCAACTGGCACCGGCCCTGTACGGCCAGCCCTACGGCGCGTCGATCTCGGCCAACAGCTACTATAATCCGTTCGGTCAGCAGTTCTCCGATACCGGAGCGCAGTACCGCGCCCGCCTAGTGTCAGCCGGCAATCGCAGCGCCAACTTCGGCACCACCACCGACCAGTTGATGACTGGTCTCAAGGGCGACTTCACCGTCTTCGGTCAGGACTGGAACTGGAACGCTGGTCTGGACTACGGCCACTTCTCGCAGAACACGATCACCCGCGGCCTGCCCAACGTGAGCATGCTCAATGCGGATCTGGGACCGTCCCACCTCGACGCGGCGACCGGCAAGGTGGTGTGCGATTCCGGCGCGTCCGGCTGCACCCCGTTCAACCCGTTCAACCTGTTCGACCCGAACTCGATCGCTGCTCTGCAGGCAGCGGCCGTGCCAGCGATCAGCAACACGTATTCCATCGAGAAGACCTACTCGGTTGACTTGAATGGCGGTCTGTTCGATCTGCCGGCCGGTACCGTGCAGCTGGCATTTGGCGGTGACTATCGCAAGGAGTACACCCGCACTACGATCGACCCGTTGCTGCTGATCAATCCGGCGACCGGCAACTGCACGCTGGGCAGCCAGTGCAGCTCGCCGCTGCAGGGCGGCTACAACGTCAAGGAAGGCTACGCCGAGCTGTTCGTGCCGGTGCTGAGCGATCTCCCTGGCATCAAAGCGCTGAACGTGACCATCGGTGACCGTTACTCCAAGTTCAGCTCGTTCGGCAGCACCAACAACAAGAAGTTTGCCATTGAATACCGCCCGATCAACGACCTGTTGCTGCGCGGTACCGTGTCGGACGTGTTCCGGGCCCCCACCGTATCCAATGTCTACGGTGCGCCCATCAGTGATGCGCCGAAGCTGAGCAACGACCCCTGCAACGGCGCCACCACCGCGAACCCGGCCTGCGTGGGCGTCCCGCTTAACGGCACCTTCAACAACACCGATGTGGCCTTGGGGCAGCAGATCAAGGGCGTGATTGCAGGCTCCAACTACGCCAATTTCCCGCTGGGCCCGGAGAGTGGCAAGTCGTTTGACTTCGGCGCAGTGTATTCACCCTCCTGGGCGCCGGGCCTGTCGGGCAGTGTTGATCTGTGGCGTGTCTACCTGAACAACACGATCACTGCGATCGGTGCGCAGAACGTCCTGAATCTCTGCTATGCCGGTATCTCCGCGTATTGCCCGCTGATCTCGCGTTTCCCGGCCGGTAGCACCAACGCGGGCCAGATCGCGCAGATCATCGAGCCGACCGGCAACCTAGGTCGTACCGATGCCAGCGGTGTCGACTTCTCGCTGCGTTACAGGCTGCCGCAGTTCTCCTTTGGCAATTTCGTGCTCGGCATGGATGGCACCTACCTGACCCGTTACGATCAGCAGACGGCACCTGGCCAGACCGGCAACGCCATTTACCACGACGCCGGGCACTTCCTTCCGTTTGGCTCGCCCCAGGCGGGTGCCTGCCCGAGCGGTGGCGGCATCTGCCTGTTCCCGCGGTGGCGTGGGTCGGCTTTCGTGAACTGGAACCTGGGCAACTGGGACGCTTCGTGGCGGATGCGCTACATCGGCCGCTTCCAGAACGGCTCGAAGGACCGGACGCAAGACACCTTCCCCTCGCAGGTCACCTACTTCTCGCCTGCAAATCAGCTGTTCGGGGTGGTGTTCAAGTACGGCGCGACGGTGTACAACGACGCGTCGATCGGCTACAACATCGAGCCGTACAACACCCGGGTCGATTTTGGCGTGAACAACGTGTTCAACAAGCAGCCGCCGTTCCTGTATGCCAATAACACCCTGAACGCCAATACGGATCCTACCGACTTCGATCTGATGGGCCGCTACTTCTGGGCTCGTGTGACGGTGAAGTTCTGATTTAGCAACCATTCAAGGAATTACCTTGGCGAGCCGCGCGATTCATCTCGCGCGGCTCATTTTTTTTTGATCACGACGAAAGTTTTTTCCCATGCAAGACATCATGCTGACACTTCAGGAAGGGCGATCCGCGGAAGCCGAGCGGCTGAGTCGCCTCGCTCTCGAGCAACAGCCCGACGATCAGGATCTGCTGCTGTTTCTGGCCATCAGCCTGCATCAGCAGAGGAAAATGACCGAGGCCGTGGAGGTTTATGCCGAATTGACCCGGTTGTGCCCGCAGAGCGGCGTGAACTGGGGCAATTACGCCACGGCCTTGCGCGATGCAGGTGAATTGGAACAGGCGGAGCAGGCTTATGGAACATGCCTCACGCTGGATCCCGGCAATTCCGGGCAGCTGATGAATCTCGGGCTGTTGCTTCTGGACCGCCACGACTACATCCAGGCGCGCGAGAAGCTGCTTGACGCTTTTGACATTGATCCCGCGTCGCCGGTCATCCGTATCCACGCCGCGCGCGCCTGTTCGGCTTGCCGTGATGATCACCGGATCGAGGAGTTGTTGGAGCCCTGGCGGGAATGGACCTCCCTGGAGCCAGAGTTGCAGCTCGAACTGGCGAGGCTTCAGCTGGCCTTGGGAGATGCGAATCTGGTGCGGCGGCTGTTGGAGGAGCTGCTGCGCGATATGCCAACGTACCTGCCGGCAAAGTTACTGCTTGCCAGCGTGTACGAGCGAATAAATCAACTTGACCGCGCAGAGATGTTGCTTGCCGAGATTACCTCGGACCCGCACGACATCGACGAAGCCACGAGCCTCGAAATAAAGCATCAATACGCGACCCTGGCATTTCGCAAAGGCAACCTGTCCGAGGCCCGGGCATTGCTGGAGCAGGCAGGTGCGAGGCATGAGGGGGATTACGCCCACTATTTCCTTCTGGGGAGCATCTGCGACAAGCTCGGTGACTTGCCCGCCGCACTGCAGGCTCTCCAGGTTGCACATCAGCGTCAAGTTCAGGAAATGCAGCTGGTGGTGCCATATCGCGTGGATCCGAATGCTCCGGTTCTGCGCTCGGCCGTGGGGCGTGTGACTGAATCGGACTACCGCAGGTGGCCAACGCTGATCGCTCCGGAGGCCGAGTACTCTCCAGTTTTCATCGTGGGGTTTCCGCGTTCGGGAACCACGCTGCTGGAGCAGATGCTGGATGCCCATCCCCGGCTGCAGTCGATGGACGAGCGACCCTTTTTCAACAATTTCGTCGACAAGCTGGCCCTGAATGGATTCCGATTTCCGCAGGACATGGAAAACCTTGACCAGGCCGATTGCGACGAGTTGCGCAAGGCTTATGTGAGCATGGTCTGCAGCAAGGTGCCACGGAAGTGGGATACCCGGCTGGTGGACAAGAACCCGATGAACATGCTTTGGCTGCCGATGATCCATCGCCTGTTCCCCGACGCAAGCTATATCCTGGCATTGCGTCATCCGTGCGACGTGCTGATCAGCAATTACATGCAGAATTTCCGTTCGACCGTGCTTGCCTCTGCATGTGCGAGCATCGAGCGGCTGGCGGTGGCATATGTCACCGCCATGGAGTGCTGGCTGGATCACGTGCGTGTGCTGCAGCCCAAGGTATTTGTTTCGCGCTACGAAGATCTAGTGGCCGATACGCCTGGCCAGACGCAGCGCATCGCGCAATTCCTGGGGCTTGGGGACGCCACCCCCATGCTTCGCTTCGATCAGCATGCACGTGACAAGGGATATATCGCGACACCGAGCTACACCCAGGTAATCCAGCCGGTGAATCGCAAGGGATTGAACCGCTGGTTGCGTTATCGCGACGCACTGGGACCCGCGCTGCCGATTCTTCGCCCCATGCTTGAGCACTGGGGATACTCCGTGGATCCCGACACGCACATGTCCTGATTGTCAGGCATCGGGCAGATCAAGCAGCTCCGGCACGACGGCGGCATAGTGGCGCCAGCGTCCGATCGAGCCGGTGTGAATGGGTTGCCTGGCTTGCCACAGGCTGGCGGTGCTGATCGCACGCCTGGCCGAATCCGGGGCTGCCAGCAAGTCGGCGGCTGGCAAACCCAACCAGGTTGCAACAGTGTCCAGGCATGCCTCGGGGTCCGACACCAGCTGTTCGTAGCGAACCGTAAGGACAGCTTGCGGATACTGGCTGGCCCAGTGCTGCATCAGGCGACGCGTTCCGCGCACCACCGCGCCTATGTCCGCGAAATCACAGGCGAAATCCTGCGTGCCTGGCTGGAACGACTGCATCCAGATGGACAGCGCGTTGTCGCGTGCGTGGCGATCGCAGTGCAGGATTCTTGCCTGCGGGAACATCGCCAGTATCCGGTCGACATGCATGTAATTGTGTGGCTGCTTGTCGATGAACCAGCGTGCGTCGGAATCATCCTGCCGCAACCGCGAGGCGTAGGCGGCGGCAGCACGGGTAAGTTGCTCCGCATCGTCGTGGTCAAGTTGCTGCATGAGCGTGGGAAGCCATGGCAATTCGCCGCGATTGCAGGCTTGTGCATGCCGACCCAGCAGCTCGCCCAGCAGGGTCGAGCCGGAGCGAGGCAGGCCCACGATGAACACGGGAGTCCAGTCGGGAGATGCAGGCAGTCGGTCTTCGGGTGGCGTGCGCCTCAGGCGCGCCTCGACACTGCGTTTCCACTGCTTTCTGGACCAGCTGACTTGAGTGCCTGCGATCTGGTTGGCTTGCCGCAGGTGGTGTGCTGCCTGCGCGTAATGGCCAATATCGTCGAAGGCTTTACCCATGGCGAACAGCAGACTGGCGCGGGCAGCCGGGCTGAGATTGTCGCGAGGAACCAGGTCATGGAAAAGCGCGAAATCGGCATGGGTATCGTTCTGGTAGCGTTGCAGGCTGGAGAGTCCATGCGGCACGTGCCATTCGCAGGCATAAGAGCTGTGTGCCAGCACGAAATCGTAGCGCTGGCGTGCCAGCGCAAACTCGCCCAGCTGGGCCAGCAGCATGGCGGAATAGACGTGGATACGCGGGTCGCTGGAGCCTGCGGCGATCTGCTGTTCGCATAGCTCGGCGGCCTCGCGTTTGCGGTCGCATTCGCCAAGCAGGTCCAGTGCAGGCAGGATGGTTTCGGGATCCTGCAAGCCGGGGGGAATGACGGACAGCAGTACCGCGGCCGCCCCCTGCGCACGACCCTGGTCACGCAGCAGGCGCGCCAGCGCGAAACCCGCCGGGATATCGCGGGGCTCGCGGGCCAGCGCTTCGCGCAGCAGTTCTTCGCCCCTTTGCCTGTCGCCGGCTTCGATCCACAAACCGGCTTTCGCCACGCGCACATCGTTGGCGCAGGGATGTCGCACGGACGCGGCGTCGAGCAGTGCCAGGGCGATGGACAGTTCACGTCGCAGAACCAGTTGCTGCACCTGTGCCAGCCAGACATCGGGAGGCTGCCCGTCGAGGCGTTGCAGGAAGGCCGCCAGGGAAGCCTGGTCGGGCCGGGGCAGCGATGTGACGGTGGTCATCTGGTGACACTCCCGCAATGTCCGGTGACGCAGTGATGGCAATGGCTCATGAGTCAGTGGCATCCCTCCACAAGGGCATGCTCAGCGCATGCCTGAGCGGGTCAAGCAAGGCGCCGTAGTGCGGCGTGTGCGCGGTGTCCTTGCGCAACGGTTGCCGCACCTGGGTGGCACTGGGCGACCGCACTTCACGCTGGTTCTCATGAAAGCGCAGGCACGCCTCCTCGAACGGAAGGCCGCAGAAATCGAGCAGTTGGCGTATTCGGCCAGCGGGATCCTCCAGCAGCGCTTCGTAGTCATGCTCCAGCACGCGAGTCGGATGCAGTGCGCTCCAATGGCGCAGGCTGCGGTCGAAGTCCCGCCAAAAGCTGGCCAGGTCGTCGAAGTTGCGGGTGTATTCGTTGTTGTCCAGGCGCTGCCGGTAGCACGAGAAGCAGGTTTCCAGCGCGTCACGGCGACAGCCGATGATCCGTGCGGCCGGCAACATGGCACGGATCGCGCCGGTATACACCCAGTTGCTGGGCAGCTTGTCGGTGAATACCGGACGCTTGCGGCGCCAGTGTGCGGTGCGCTCCAGATAACGGCGGCCGAGCCGCTCCCAATCCGCCGGCTGCATGACGTTTACCCATTGCGGAAACGGCAGCCCGCGCCGCCGCGATTCCTCGGCGAGCACCAACGGCAGATCGGGCAGCTCGCCGGCGCCTTCCACGGAGGAATGCGAAGCGAGTATCTGTTCGACTAGGGTCGATCCCGAACGCGGCAGGCCGACGATGAAGATCACTTCCTGGCCGAGTGGTTGCGGGCCGAGCGTTTCCGGGGCGCCGGCAGGCGGCGGCGTGAATACCGCATTGAGTGCGGTGATTGCAGCGGAGTAGCCGACCCGATTCCAACTCTGCCGCCGTCGGGCGATCGCGTTGGCCTGCGCCAGCGCAGCGAGGGAATCGGCATATCGCCCGGCATCGTCGAGCGCCTTGGCCAGGGCAAATCCGATCGCGATCAGATCGTCATCCCCGGCCTCGGGTTGCTGCAACGCACGCTGCATGTGCCCGATGTCCTGTTCGTCGAAGCGCATGGTCTTGAGGTCGGCCAGCCCCCACCAGGCTTGGCCGGCCCACGGCTGCTTGGCGATTACCCGGCGATACTCGGCGGCGGCATCGTCGGTGCTGCCGCGCATGCGCAGCATGTCCGCCAGCAGGGCACGTGCAGGCACATGATCGGGGGCAAGGGCGACGGCACGCTGGAGAGTGGCGAGGGCCTCCTCGTTGCGCACGCAGCGGGTCAGGATCACACCGAGGTTGTACCAGGCGACCGCCTTATCTGGCTGCAGTTCGCAGCTGCGGCGCAGCGATTCGATGGCGGCGTCGAATTGCCCGGCCTGGCCCAGCAGCGTGCCCAGGGTGTTGTGGTACGCCGCATCGGTCGGGCGCTGTGCGAGCGCGCGACGCATGGCATGGACAGCATCCTGGTGCTGCCCGCGCAGGCCGAGGATGCCGGCCATCATGCGCAGTACCTCAGGATGTTCGGGATGCGTCGCGGCCACCCCAGCCAGATGGCGGCTGGCTTCGTCCACCCGGCCCGCATCCAGCGCCTGCGCAGCGGCCGTGACGCCTTGCATGGCGGCTTGGGTTAACCCCTGCAGTCGAGCTGTCATCCAACCTCCGAGTTGCCACCGGCATAACCCGGTATAACAATAATCTGGCAGATCCGACTTTGTGCCTCGCGCTGCGCGAGGTGTGCGGACTCTTCAGCAGGATCCTGCCGCTGGCGATTTACCGTGACCTATTATTATGCCAGCTCGACCACCCCGGGCGTTTACGGCGGGGTATCGGGTTTTCCCGACGATGAAGGCACCCCGATGAACACGCTGCAAGACGAAAACCCTGCTGCATGCCGTGCAATGGCGCTGGAACATATGCGTCGACAGGAACTCGATTCGGCGGAGGAGTGCTTTGCTCGCTTACTGGGTATGCTACCGGACGATGTCCAGGCACTGCGGTTTCTTGCCGCTCGCCATTTCGCTCGACGGGAGCACGGGCGGGCGATTGAACTGCTACAAGCTGCGGACCGCTTGAAGCGGGATGATCCGTCCATCCTGGGCCAGCTGGGTGCGGTGCAGCTGGACGCGGCGGATTTCGGCGCCGCCGCCGCCAGCTTGCGACGAGGACTGGAGCTGGCACCGCAAATGTTCGTCGCCCGCTTGCAACTGGGCATTGCGCTCGAACAATCCGGACAGGCCCACGAAGCCCTGATGGCCTACTTCACCGCCGTTCGCAGTGCCCAGTTGCAGGGCCGCTGGCTGAACGATGAGACCACGGCGCCGGTGCTTCGCGACGCGGTGAAGTATGCGATGCGCTACGCCAACGATGGCCGCCACCAATTGTTTCGCGGTGTGCTCGAGCCGCTACGCGAACGTTACGGAAGTTCCGAGCTGGTGCGGGTCGAACACTGCCTGGCGATCTATTTCGCCGAGCAGCCGGCGAACATTCCCGATTCTCGGCAACTGCCGAAGTTTCTCTATTTTCCCGACGTGCCGAGCCAACCGTACTACCCGCGTGAACGCTTTCCTTGGCTGGATGCGCTGGAGGCCGCCACCGCCACGGTGCGGGATGAATTGCTCGCAGTGCTGGCGCAGGAGCAGGAGCTGGAGGCGTTCCTAGGGCAGCAATCAGCAAGGGATCTGCAGGACTGGTTGCGTGCCTCGGGCAACCGGCAGGCCGCATGGGATGCATATTTCTTCTACCGCCACGGGAATCGCTACGACGAGCATTGCGCGCGCTGTCCGCAGACCACCGCCCTGCTCGATGCGATGCCGCTGGTGCGTATCCGCGATCACGCACCAGAGACGCTGTTTTCGGTATTGCGACCCGGCACGCACATCCTGCCGCATCGGGGGGTGACCAATACCCGGCTGGTTACCCACCTGCCGCTGATCATTCCGGCCGATTGCGCAATACGCGTGGGCGGGGAGGATCACGCATGGCAGGAAGGGCGCTGCGTCACGTTCGATGACACCTTCGAGCACGAGGCCTGGAACGACAGCGACGAGACGCGGGTGGTGCTGATCTTCGACAGCTGGAATCCCGATCTCAGCGAAGCGGAGCGTGCAGCCGTGACCGATCTGGTCGAAGCGATCGGCGACTTCAACCAGGCCTGCGAGTTACCTGCCGTCACGGCCTGATGCCGGCCCTGCAACGGCGGTCAGCGAAAAGTGCCATTGGCGGGCGCTTTTCGCTCCACGATCCAAGTCGGATGCTCAGTAACGCGGCAGGTCCGGATCGATCTCGGTGGCCCAAGCGTCCATGCCGCCTTCGACGTTGTGCACGTTGCTGAAGCCGTGTGCGAGAAAGCGCTCGGCAATGTCGCGGCTGGACATGCCGAAGTGGCAGATGAAGGCCAGCGGGGTGTCCTTCGGCAGCGTGGCAAGGCTTTCGTAGCCTTCGTCTTCGAGCACGCGCGCCTGCGCCAGCGGCGCGGCCAGGGCGCGGCCCTGGGCGGGACGCACGTCGATCAGGGTGATGCTGCCGGCGGCCAGCAGCGATTTCAGTTCGTGCACGCTGAGCGACTTGATCTCCTGCGCGCCGGGAAACTTCAGGCTCAGGCCTTCGCCCTGCACGGTGGATACCCAGTCGATCACGATGCCGCGGGCGCGCTGCGCGCTGGCCGGATCGAAATGCACATCCAGGCCGTTGGCGTGCGTCACGATATCGTGCGCACCGGCCGGCGCGAGCTGGAAGCCGGCGCTGTGATCGGGGCCGATCTCCAGATGCAGCACCACGTCCTGCGCATTGGCCATGCCCTGGGCAATCGCCTCGGCGGCGGCATCGGTGATGGTGATCACCGGCGGCGTGCGGTCCGGCGGGGCGATGCCGAACAGCGTATGCAGCTCGCCGCTGCCGTACATCTGATGGATGATGTCGGAGCCGCCGACCAGCTCGCCTTCGACGTAGAGCTGCGGAATCGTCGGCCAGTCGCCGTAGAGCTTGATGCCTTCGCGGATTTCCGGATCGTCCAGCACGTTCACTGTGTGGTACTCGGGCAGCAGCTCGTTGAGCGTGTTGGTGGCGGCGGCGGAGAAGCCGCACATCGGCTGCTGGCGGTTGCCCTTCATGAACAGCACCACGCGATGCTCGGTGAGCAGGGTCTGGATGCGTTCGCGGGTGGCGGGGTTGAGGGACATGACGGGTTCCATCGATCGGCAGGGAGACTGTGAATGATACCGCGAGCGACCCTGAGCCTGCGTTCGCCGCGCTTGCCGTTGAAAAATGACCGCTAGTCAGTTATAAATGACGAATGGTCAATAAAACGCCACCGCCGCTGGGACCGCGCCGACGCGCGGTCAGTGCCGATCTGAAGGATCGTCGTCGCAGCGAGATTCTCGCGGCGGCACTGCAGCGACTGGAACGGCAACCCTACGAGACGATCACGATGAGTGGCGTCGCCACGGCGGCCGGTGTCGCCAAGGGCACGCTCTATCTGTATTTCCCTACCCGCGAGGCATTGTTCCTGAGTCTGCTCGGTGAACATTACGCCGCCTGGTTCGATGCGCTCGATGCACGGTTGCGCGAACCGCGCCTGACGGCGCCGGGCTGGGCCGACTGGATCACCCGCGAGCTGGCGGCCCGGCCGTTGTTCCTGCGCCTGGTCGCGCTGCTGCATGTCGTGCTGGAACAGAACGTGCCGCTGCCGGAAGTGCTTGCCTTCAAGCGCCAGCTGGCGCAGCGGGTGGAGTACAGCGGCGCCGCGCTGGAGCAGGCATTGCAGCTGCCCGAGGGCACGGGCAGTCGGCTGTTGCTGTGGCTGCAGGCAATCGTGCCCGGGCTGGCACAGATGGCGGCACCGACGGCGTCGCTGCGTGCGGCGGTCGCGGCCGATGCCGAACTGGCGGGTTTGCTGGTCGATTTCGCCACCGAAATGCGCGCCCTGCTGGTGGCGGTGGTACATGGCCTGCAGGGCAAGACGGAGACATCGTGATGAGACCTTCCCTCACGGGCCGCACGGCCCTGGTCACCGGCGCGTCCAGCGGTCTGGGCGTGGCCTTCGCGCGCGATCTGGCACAGCGCGGCTGTGCGCTGGTACTGGTTGCGCGCAGCGAGGCGCCGATGCAGCAACTGGCGACCGAGCTGCGTACGGCCGGGGCGACCGTGCATGTGCGTCCGGCCGATCTGGCCGACCCGACAACGCGTGCGGCGCTGGCGGCGGATTTTGCCGCCGAAGGCATCGCGATCGATGTGCTGGTCAACAACGCGGGCTTCGGCGTGTTCGGCACGTTTGCCGACACCGACTGGTCGCGCCTGGACGCGATGCTCGCGGTCGACGTGGTGGCGCTGACCCACCTGACCCGGCTGTTCGTGCCGGGCATGCGCGCGCGCGGCTTCGGTCGCGTGCTGCAGGTGGCGTCCACCGGCGCGTTCCAGCCCACGCCGATGTATGCCGCCTATGCGGCGGCGAAGAGTTATGTGCTGGAGTTCTCCTATGCGCTGGACGCGGAGCTGCGCGGCAGCGGCGTGCGCTGCACCGTGGTCTCGCCGGGCGTGACCGCCACGCAATTCCTGGAGGTGTCAGGCCAGCGTCTCACCGGGTATCAGCGGTTGACCCGGATGCAGGCTCCCGGCGTGGCCCGGCGCGGCATCGACGCGATGCTGGCGGGGCGCACAGGTATCGTCACCGGCGCGTTCAACGCGCTGATGGCGCACTCGACCCGGCTGATGCCGCGCCGTATTTCGGCATGGGTCGCCGGCTGGCTGATGCGCAACTGACTCAGGCCGCGGGACGCAATTCGGTCAGGTCGCGCCGGCACTGCGCCAGCGGCATCAGCGCCAGCGCGCTGGCAGGCGAGGGCCAGATCAGCTCGCGACTGGCGCGCCCCAGTGCGGTCGGTTGTTCGCTCCAGTGGATCAGTTCCATGGCGCCGGTGTAGTCCTCGACCAGTGCCGTGCAGTGTTCGAC
The DNA here is from genome assembly GCA_035530315.1 of Rhodanobacter sp. GTDB lineage: Bacteria > Pseudomonadota > Gammaproteobacteria > Xanthomonadales > Rhodanobacteraceae > Rhodanobacter. The sequence goes on from DATKVA010000047.1 coordinate 13,645, forward strand.
CCAGTCGCCGTCGTTGAGGTAGAGCACGCCGTCTGATTCGCGCACGTGACCGAAATGGATATGGCCGCAGATATGGCCGTCGAAGCCCCGTTCGCGGGCATCGTTGGCAACCCGTTGCTCGTAGGCGCGGATGTACGCCAGCGCCATGCGGATCCGCGATTTGACGATGATCGACAGTGGCAGGTACGGCAGTTCCAGGCGTTGCCGCACGGCATGCACGCGGCGATTGCTCCAGCAGATCAGGCGGTGCATCGCTTCGCCCAGATGCTGCATCCAGCCGCGGCCGATCCGTGCCGGATCGAATTCGTCGCCGTGGCTGACCCGGTAGCGGCGGCAGTCGGCGCCGACATGCACGGCTTCCAGTTCGATCCGCACGCCGCCGAAGCGAAGACCGTGCAGGGTGCGCAGCGGCGCGTCGTGATTGCCGGGGATGTAGACGACGTCGACGCCGCGGCGCGCCAGCGCGAAAATTTCGGCGATCACCGCACTGTGCGCGGCGTCCCACCACGCACGCTTGGCCAGTGCCTCCATATCGATGATGTCGCCGACCAGGTAAAGCGTTTCGCAACGGAGCCTGCGCAGGAAGTCGAGCAGGTAAGCCGTCTTGCAGTCGGGGGTGCCCAGATGGACGTCGGAGATGAAGGCGCTGCGGCAGCGGTAGGTCGTCATGGCGCGGATTCCCGGTGGTTGCCGGGGCATCAGTATCCGGGTGCAACGTCACCGGGCGATGGCGAACAGGTTGCAGCAGCGTTGCGGCGGGGAGTTTGTCTAGGAAAAATTCTTAGAGACAGCACTGTCGTTGCAACTTAGGCTAAGCAGTGTGTAGGCCGTTCTGGCCGGCTTCAACCCAAGGAGTGGAGAATGTTAAAAGCCATCTTGTTGTCATCGAGTTTCATTTCATTGCTGGCCCTTGCAACTGTAACGAAGGCAACCGTTACAGCCACAGTTTGTAATGGTTGCGGTCCGGCAGCTTTACGTCAAGAAGCCCTAGATGAAGGCAATGGAGACCACTATCTATACGACTTTGTAAATAGAAAGCTGACTCACTACAGCATTGCTGGGCGAACACCCCAAATGGAGTTTCATGGAGGGCATTCGTCTCAACTGTCGACCTACGTCACAATAGTTCCAATTGATCCGGCAACACAAGCGGTCTTCAACGCTACCCAAAATGTATATGATGTTGATGGTGGCAGCATGTATTTAATCGCTACCAATCAAGCGGGTATTAATATATCAACGCAGTCATCTGCGCGCGTTATGAATCGATCAAGCTCAACTGTATCCGGGATGCGAAGCATGACTGCTTTCGATATGGTGCAGGTTCCGGTCTATAGGCAGATGGCAATTAATGATATAGCCAAGCCTTCTGAGGCTCAAAATTGGCCTGTTGCAGTAAGGGTAAATATCGGTAGCTTGTTAAACGCGCTGAATTTAATACCGCTCGTGAAGGTGCCGTTGGTGATCCAAGTAGTTATTCATTTTCCTGACGGTAGCACTTCAACAGTGGAGTGGGACTATACTTCCGAAAAATTTGTATATGTAAAGGGATCGTCAAAGGACGCTGTCGGAAATCCTATCCCTGAGAATTTGTCGGAAGTTACAAATGGCGGAAGTACAACGTATGTATTCCCTGCATCAATAGCTGGATTGGAGGCTGGTTCGCAACAGATTCTTAATCTACAAAAGATGGGTATAAATATCCCAACCACTGTTTATGGATCAGGCTGGATTATGGCATGTAGTAACATTAATGGTGGGCTTCCGCGCTGTACAGCGCAGCCACTATGATTTCCTCGGGCGAACTTGTTGCTTAATCTACCGACGATCTAATCTGGTTTGTGGTTCCGGTAATCAGTTTTACACTGGGGGCTTTGGCTTTCTGGCGTTGAACGATTGCCGGCTACTCGGTCAACCATCAAATGGTCAGTCCGCAAACTTTGACAGGCACCACTGTTCATGGCAAGCGTGTCGCCATGATTGCGAGAAGTCGACACAAACGGCGGCATCTTACCTGGATATCAAATACATGAATATCGTCAGATCGATTTTATTCCTTGGGTTTTCGTTCATATCGCTCAGATTTTTTCTTTCAACTGATGGAAGGCCCGATTATTTGTATGTCATGGCTAATGGTGGTCTTTTTCTATTGATTGGAATATTGTGCTATTTGATGGCGCGACAGTGCAAAAAATACCCGCAAAAAGCGGGAAATGCATACGCATACAGGTTTTTTGTTGCTGCTATCTTGATAAGTATGGCAAACATAATCATTCCATTTGCCAAATTAATCTAGCATCTATGAAACTTGATGGCGCGCGTTGTTCCCGCACGAGCCTGGTGGACGCAGGGCCGCGCGCACCGCCGGTGCGACGGCGTCCACCCACAACGCGTACTGCGCCGCCGAGGGGTGCAGGCCGTCGGCGGCAACCAGCTCGGGCTGCTTGCGCGAGCTTGCGGTGACATCGACGAAGCGGGCGCCGGCGCGTGTCGTTTCGTCGCGTGCGATCGCGTTGTAGACGTCCAGTTCATCGGCGACGCGGGCAGTGTCGCGACCGAGCTCACGGGCGAAACGGGTGACGCCCCAGTCGGGGATCGACACGACCACCACCCGCGCGGCGTGATGGCCGGCCATGGCGATGGCACGCGCCAGCAGGCTGGCGAACTGCCGGCGATAGTCGCCGGCCGAGCGACCGCGGTACTGGTTGTTCACGCCGATCTGCAGGGTGACCAGGTCGTACGGCGGGGTCAGTGTCGCCGCATCCATGCCTTGCGCCAGCTCGTCGGTGGTCCAGCCGGTAGTCGCGACGATATGCGGCTCGCCGATCGCCGCCCCGGCACGGCGCAGGCGGCGCATCAACTGCGCCGGCCAGCGCTCGTGCGCGGCCACGGCTTCGCCGATGGTGTACGAGTCGCCCAGGGCAAGGTAGTGCAGCGTCGGTGAAGCCGTGAGCGTGGATGGCCCGCCGGGTTGGCGGTGTGGCGTATCGGCGGACAAGAGCATCAGGCCATGGCGACGGATCGCGGGGCTTGCGCCTGTTCCTGTGCCATCCGCGCCAGCACCCGTTCGATCCGCGCGAACACTTCGCGCAGCTGTGGCGGCGGCGGCAGCAGGGTCAATCGCATGTGATGGCTGCCCGGTACGTTGAAGCTGCTGCCGGGCACCACCAGCACCGATTCCTCTTCCAGCAGGCGCAATGCGAACGCGTTGTCGTCGAACATGGCGAAGCGATCGCCGCGCACCTGCGGGAACGCATACAGCGCGCCGGAGGGGGTCACCAGATCCAGGAAATCGCTGGCCGCAACGCCCTCCAGCACGGCGCGACGCGCTTCATGCAGACGGCCGCCGGGGGCAGTCAAGGCACCGATCGTCGGTGCATCCAGCAACGCCGGCAGCACGGCCCATTGCGCGGTCACGTTGGCGCACAGACGCAGCGCGGCAAGCAGCTGCAGCGCGTCGCGATAGGACGCCGAGCGTGCGGGGTCGCCGGAAAGACTCATCCAGCCGACCCGGTAGCCACAGGCCCGGTGCACCTTGCTCAGGCCACCGAAGCTGATGCACGGCAGCTCGCCGGCCACTTCCGCCAGCGGCTGGAACGTCGCGCCGTCGTACAGGATCTCGTCGTAGATCTCGTCGGAAAGCAGCAACAGCCGATGACGCGCCGCAATCGCCACCAGCCGTTCCAGCAGCGCACGCGGATAGACCGCACCCGTCGGGTTGTTGGGATTGATCAGCACCAGTGCACGGGTATGCGGGGTGATCAGTGCCTCGATCTCGTCGGGGTCGGGCAGGTGGCCGTGCCGGGCCAGGCAGCGGTAATAGCGTGGCCGACCGCCGTTCAGGATCGTGGCCGCGCTCCACAACGGGTAGTCCGGGCTCGGCAGCAGCACTTCGTCGCCGGGTTGCAGCAGGGCGCGCAGGGAGATGTCGATCAGCTCGCTGACGCCGTTGCCGATGAAGATGCGCTCGGGATCGATGCCACGAGCGCCGCGGCCACGCTGCTGCGCGGCGATCGTTTCGCGGGCGATCTCCAGGCCCTGCTCGTGACCATAGGCCTCGCTCTCGTGCAGATGGCCGGCGATCGCTTCGCGCAGATGCGTCGGCGCCGCGAAGCCGTAGCGGCCGGGATTGCCGATGTTGAGCTTGATGATGTCGACACCCGCGGCTTCCAGCTCGCGGGCGCGCCGGGTCAGTGCACCGCGGATTTCATAGCGCACGTCCGCCAGGTGCGTACTGGGTATGATCGAAGCCAAGGCAGGCATCCTCACTAGCGTCAAAAGCCGGCGCCACCGCCGATCAGTCGATGCTAGCAGCGTGATGCACTGCAGCGCGAGCGTCCCGTGGGCGAAATCCGTGGCCGATGTCTGGCGATCCCCGGGCAGTCCGCCGGACCGTGGGTGGGGCGGCAAGGCCCGACAGGCTGCCGGCGGTGCATAATCCGCGAACCATGCACGCAGATTGCCCTCATGAGTGATGCCGAAACGATCGAACGCCTCCGACGCATCGGCTGGCGCGGCGATGTCCTGCCAGCGACGGGACTGCGCCTGGCCCGCGTGGTGGCACAGCATCGCGCCGGCTATGAGCTGCACGATGGCGAGACCCTGTTCGGCGCACAGCCGGACGGACGCTTCCTCAAGCGCGGCATCGACCCCGGCGAGCGGCCGGTCGTCGGCGATTTTGTCGAGGTGGCCGGCGGCGCGCCACCGCATATCGTCAGCGTGGCACCGCGGCGCACGGTGCTGTCGCGCGCCGCGGCAGGGGAGCGCTACGAGCGCCAGCTGATCGCCACCAACATCGATTACGTGCTCGTGCTGACCGGACTGGACGGCGACTTCAATCCGGCGCGGATCGAGCGCTACCTGTCGCTGACCGAAGATTCCGGCGCGCAGCCGGTGGTGCTGCTGGGCAAGCTCGATACCCGCGACGATGGGCTCGAACAGATCGAGGCACTGCGCCTGCGCCTGCCCGAAAAGACGCCGATCCATGCGTTGAACAGCAAGGATCCGGCCAGCGTGGCACTGCTCGCGCAGTACCTGCAGCCGGGCGACAGCGCAGTGCTGGTCGGCTCCTCCGGCGCGGGCAAATCCACCTTGACCAACACCTTGCTGGGCACGGCGCGGATGGCCACCGCGGCGGTGCGCAGCCATGACAGTCGCGGCCGCCACACCACCACCCATCGCGCGCTGCTGCAATTGCCCAGCGGCGGCTGCCTGATCGACACGCCGGGGATGCGCGAGCTCAAGCTCACCGGCGAGGAAAACCTCGACCTGTTTGCCGACATCGAAGCCCTCGCCGAGCAGTGCCGGTTCGCCGACTGCAGCCACGGCAGCGAACCGGGTTGCGCCGTGCAGGTGGCGCTGGACAACGGTGAGCTGACACCCGGGCGCTGGCGCAATTACCTCAAGCTGCACGATGAGCGCGAGGAACAGGCGGCCACCCTGGAGGCGCGCCTGCGCCGGCAGCGCGGCGGTCGTCCGAGCGAACGGCCGCATGGCCATCGCGGGCAGCGCGAGCGCGAGTAGGCGCGTACCTTGTGGGAGCGACTTCAGTCGCGATGTTTTTCGGCATGCCTCAAGAGCATCGCGACTGAAGTCGCTCCCACAAAAGCAAAGACATCGCGCACAGGGTGCGCTCCTACGGTGCTGTCACCCACCGGCCCGACAGGCTCCCGGATGGCCGGTTCCTGCCAATTGCACCGGGCCAGGCGTCAGGGATTACCATCGTGGCGAATGCCCACCTGGATTGCATCATGCGCCGGTTGTCCGCGTCTTCCACCGCGTTCTACAAGCGAATTTTTCCTGCTTTCTGGTTCGGCTTTCTGGCCGTTTTCCTGACGGTTGGGGCGTGGGGCTTCGCGCACTCGAATGCGCCGATTGATCCCGGGCGGGCCATCCCGTTTCTCGTCGGCCCGGTGTTCATGGCGGCCTTCGGCTTTTTCCTCTTCAGGCAGTTGGTCTTCGACCTGATGGACGAAGTCTGGCTCGATGGCGACCAGTTGCTGGTGAAAAACCGCCATCAGCAGACACGCGTTGCGCTGGCCGACGTGGTCAATGTCAACGCCACGATCATGACCAATCCGCGGCGCATCACGCTCATGCTGCGCACGGATTCGCGCTTCGGCCGCAACATCACTTTCATGTCGGCCAGTGGGCGCGGATTCCTCGGTGCGTTCAGAATGGATCCGATCGCCACCGAGTTGATCGGACGTATCGATGCAATCCGGCAGGGGCGCCGATGAGCACGCCGGCCGTCAACGTGGCGCCGCAGCTGCAGCGCTACATCGATCTGGACAAGCGCCTGCTCGCGGCGGTGAGCGGTATCCACATCCTGCCCACGGTGGCGTGGCCGGCGTCGCTGGAAAACCGCATGATCGCGGCCTACGGCAGGGGCCAGTTCGCCTTGCCCGAGGTGACCTACACGCGGCCGGATCTGGCCGCGGCGCGTGCCGAGCTGGCAGCCATCGAGGCGGCGGCAGGCGGCAGCGATCCCCGGGATATCGACCCGCTCGGCGACTATGTGCGCCGCACCGCCGAGTCCTGGCGGATCGCCGCCGAGATGCTGGAGGTGGCCGGCAGCGTCGGCGTCACCGCACCGTCGATTGCCCTGTATGGACGTCCGTCCGACATCATTGCCGGCAGTCAGCGCAGCAACCTCGATGCGGCGCACTACTTCGTCGAACTGGCCGACGAACTGGGTGGCGACCTGCTGGCCGACGACAGTTGCGAAACTATGCCGGCCGAGGTGTTGCGCACCGAACTGGCCGGGAAGCTCGATGCGTTTTTCGGTGCCGGCCAGATCAGCGTGGAAGTGGACCCGGAACTCACCGCCAAGGCGGCTGCCGGCGCCACACGCATCCGCCTGCGCGGCGGCACCTGCTTCAGCGACTACGATTGCCACCAGTTGCTCGCGCATGAGGCCTTCGTGCATTCGCTGACCGCGCTGAACGGGCGCCGACAGCCGTTGCTGACCTCGCTGCGGCGTTCCTCGCCAAGGGTCACCGCGACCCAGGAGGGCCTGGCGGTGTTTGCCGAGCTGATGTCCGGCGCGATCGACATCGCCCGGCTCAAGCGCATCAGCCTGCGCATCCTGGCGATCGACATGGCGCTGAACGGCGCCGACTTCATCGAGGTCTATCGCTTCTTCAGCGCCTTCGGGCAAACCGCGGCCGACAGTTTCCACTCGGCCCAGCGGGTGTTCCGCGGGGTGCCGTTGACCGGCGGCGCAGCATTCGCCAAGGACAATGTGTATCTGGCCGGCCTGCTCACCGTGCACACCTACTTCCGCTGGGCGCTGAAGGAGCGCCGGATGGATCTTCTGCGGCATCTGTTTGCCGGCAAGCTGGCGCTGCGCGACGTGATCACCCTGCAGCCGCATTTCGCATCCGGAGTGATCCTGCCGCCGCGCTGGCTGCCGCCATGGATGCAGCATGTGCACGGCTTGGCCGGCAAGCTGGCGTTTTCGGTGTTCGTCAATGGCATCCAGATGGGCCGGGTACAGGGCGACGAATTGGTGCTCGGCGTTTAGCGCTGCGTCGTTGTCACCCGGCAACGGACAGGTTCGTGATGTCCCGGTGCTAACATCGCCGGCAGTCATCCGCCGTGGCGGTGGCTGCCCCTCCCTCAATAAAATCGCCGCCGATGTCACAGCCTGAAGAACTTCGCCTCGCCGCACTCGACTATCACCGCCAGCCGCGTCCGGGCAAGATCAAGGTCACCCCGACCACGGCGCTGCTGACCCAGCGCGATCTGTCGCTGGCCTATACGCCCGGGGTCGCTGCCGTCTGCGACGCGATCGTCGAGGACCCGCGCGCAGCGGCCGAGTACACCGCACGCGCCAACCTGGTCGCGGTGATCAGCAACGGCACCGCCGTGCTGGGCCTGGGCAACATCGGGCCGCTGGCGGCCAAGCCGGTGATGGAAGGCAAGGGTGTGCTGTTCCAGAAATTCGCCGGCATCGACGTGTTCGACATCGAGATCGCCGAGAACGATCCGGACAAGCTGGTCGACATCATCGCCTCGATGGAGCCCACCTTCGGCGGCATCAACCTGGAGGACATCAAGGCGCCGGAGTGCTTCATCGTCGAGCGCAAACTGCGCGAGCGGATGAAGATCCCGGTATTCCACGACGACCAGCACGGCACCGCGATCATCGTCGGTGCGGCAGTGCTGAACGCGCTGGAAGTGGTCGGCAAGCCGATCGGCGAGGTGAAACTCGCCACCGCCGGCGCCGGTGCGGCCGGCATTGCCTGCCTGGACATGCTGGTGGCGCTGGGACTGAAGCCGGAAAACATCCTCGCCTACGACCGCGAGGGCGTGCTGTACACCGGCCGCGACCAGCTGGACCCGGACAAGCGGCGTTACGCGCGCGACACCGCCAAGCGCACCCTGGCGGAAATCGTCGAGGGCGCGGATGTGTTCCTGGGCCTTTCCGCCGGCGGCATCCTCAAGCCGGAGATGGTCGCCACGATGGCGGACAAGCCGGTCATCCTGGCGCTGGCCAACCCCGACTCGGAGATCATGCCCGAGGACGCCAAGCGGGTGCGGCCGGACTGCATCATCGCCACCGGCCGTTCGGACTACCCGAACCAGGTCAACAACGCGCTGTGCTTCCCGTACATCTTCCGCGGCGCGCTGGACGTCGGCGCCACCGTCATCAACGAGGCGATGAAGCTGGCCTGCGTGCGCGCGATCGCCGCGCTGGCGCGGATGGAAGCCACCGACCTGGGCGGCGCCTACGGCGGCGAGGTGCCCACGTTCGGTTCCGAGTACCTGATCCCGCGGCCGTTCGACCCGCGCCTGCTGGTGATGCTGGCGCCGGCGGTGGCGCAGGCGGCGATGGATTCGGGCGTGGCCACGCGCCCGATCGCCGACATGCAGGCCTACCGCGAGAAGCTCGGCCAGTTCATCTACCGCACCGGTCTGCTGATGAAGCCGGTGTACGAACGCGCGCGCGCCGATTGCCAGCGCGTCGTCTACGCCGAGGGCGAGGAAGAGGTCGTGCTGCAATCGGTGCAGACGGTGATCGACGAACGTCTCGCCTACCCGGTGCTGATCGGACGTCCGGATGTCATCCAGACGCGCATCGAGCGGCTGGGCCTGCGCATGCGCGCCGGGGTCGACTTCGAGCTGACCAACATCAACGACGACCCGCGCTACAACGAATACTGGCAGCAATACCACGCAATGACCGAGCGCCGCGGCGTGACCCCGGCGGCCGCGAAGAACCTGATGCGCTCCCGGCCCACCCTGATTGCCGCGCTGATGGTCGAGCGCGGCGAGGCCGATGCGATGATCTGCGGGCTGGTCGGCCGCTATCACAAGAAACTCGGTTATCTGCGCAGCGTGTTCGACCTGGACCCAGGCGTGCAGTGCACTTCGGCGATGACCGGCGTGATCAACGACAAGGGTGCCTGGTTCTTCCTCGACACCCACGTGCAGGTCGATCCCGGCGCCGAGCAGATCGCCGAGGCCACGCTGGAGGCCAGCTATCGGCTCAAGCAGTTTGGTATCGCGCCGAAGGTGGCGCTGCTGTCGCATTCCAACTACGGCAGCCATGACAACCCCAGCGCCGCGAAGATGCGCAAGGTCTGGGAGATCCTGCGCACCCGCGCACCCGAGCTGGAGATGGATGGCGAAATGCAGGCCGACACCGCGTGGGACGATCTGCTGCGCCAGCGCATGTTTCCGCACACGACCCTTTCCGGCCGCGCCAACCTGTTCGTGATGCCGAACCTGGATGCCGCCAACATCGCCTACAACATGGTGCGGGTGATGACCGAGGGCGTGGCGATCGGACCGATCCTGATGGGGCTGGACAAGTCGGCGCATATCCTCACTCCGGCCTCCAGTGTCCGCCGCGTCGTCAACATGACCGCGGTCGCCGCGGTCGATGCGCAGATCCGCACGGCCAACCGCAGGCTGGGTTGACCCGGGAAACGGCATCCGGGTCGTGGCCGCAGGCCCGGTTGATCACGACGAGTTTTGTCCGCCCGGCCATGCGTCGGCGAATGGATGATTGAATTGGCAGGCACGCGGTGCAGCGGCTAGACTTGGACGTTGATTCCGTCGCCATGTCAGGCGGCGGAAACCCACCCCCAAGCTTGCGCCGATCGGCACTGCGGAGACTCCTCATGGATCAGCTCGACGATATCCTCAACCAGGACATCGACCCCACCGAAACCCGGGAGTGGATGGATTCGCTCGATGCGGTGATCCATCACGACGGCACCGGGCGCGCGCATTTCCTGCTCGAGCGCATGGTCGACTCGACCCGTCGTTCGGGCGGCTACCTGCCGTTCGATCCGACCACCGAGTACGTCAACACCATCCCGCCCAGCCAGGAGGCCAAGTGCCCCGGCGATGCAGCGATGGAATGGCGCATCCGCTCGCTGATCCGCTGGAATGCGATGGCGATGGTGGTGCGTGCGAACCGCAAGCCGGGCGAACTGGGCGGGCATATCGCCAGCTTCGCTTCGTCGGCCACGCTGTACGACGTGGGCTTCAACCATTTCTGGCGTGCGCCGAGCGCCGACCATCCCGGGGATCTGGTCTTCCATCAGGGCCATTCCAGCCCCGGCATCTATGCGCGCTCGTTCCTCGAAGGGCGGCTGGGCGAGGATCAGCTCGACCTGTTCCGCATGGAGGTGATCGGCAAGGGCCGTGCATTGTCGTCGTACCCGCATCCGTGGCTGATGCCGGACTACTGGCAGGTGCCCACGGTGTCGATGGGACTGGGCCCGATCCAGGCGATCTACCAGGCGCAGTTCTTCAAATACCTGGAGCACCGTGGCCTGATTCCCAAGAGCGACCGCAAGGTGTGGTGCTTCATGGGCGACGGCGAGTGCGACGAGCCGGAGTCGCTCGGCGCGATCTCGCTGGCCGGTCGCGAGGGCCTGGACAACCTGATCTTCGTGATCAACTGCAATCTGCAGCGGCTGGACGGGCCGGTGCGCGGCAACGGCAAGATCATCCAGGAGCTGGAAGGCGAATTCCGCGGTTCGGGCTGGAACACGATCAAGCTGGTCTGGGGCAGCTACTGGGATCCGCTGCTGGCACGCGATACCAGCGGGCAGCTGCGCAAGCTGATGATGGAAACCGTCGATGGCGAGTACCAGGCCTGCAAAGCGTTCGGCGGCGCGTACACGCGCGAGCATTTCTTCGGCAAATACCCGGAGACTGCGCAGCTGGTCGCCAACCTGTCCGACGACGACATCTGGCGCCTGAACCGCGGCGGCCACGACCCGCACAAGGTCTATGCCGCCTACCACGCGGCCACCGGCACCAAGGGCATGCCCACGGTGATCCTGGCCAAGACGGTCAAGGGCTACGGCATGGGTTCGGCCGGCGAATCGCAGAACCCGACCCACCAGCAGAAGAAGCTGGACTCCGACTCGGTGCGCCACTTCCGCGACCGCTTCAACATCCCGGTGCCGGACGACAAGCTCAAGGACGTGCCGTACTACCACCCAGGCAAGGATTCGCCGGAAGTGCAGTACATGCTCGAGCGCCGCCGTGCGCTCGGCGGCGCGTTGCCGCAGCGCCGGCGCAAGGCCGAGGTGAAACTGAAGACGCCGGAGTTGTCCGCGTTCGAGCAGATCACCAAGGGCACCGGCGAGCGCGAGATCTCCACCACCATGGCACTGGTGCGCGGCATGAACCTGCTGCTGCGCGACAAGCAGCTGGGCGAGCGTGTGGTGCCGATCGTCGCCGACGAGGCGCGCACGTTCGGTATGGAAGGCATGTTCCGGCAGATCGGGATCTACGCCCCGTTCGGCCAGAAATACCGGCCGCAGGATGCCGACCAGTTGCTGTACTACCGCGAGGACCAGAAAGGCCAGGTGCTGCAGCAGGGCATTAGTGAGGCCGGCGGCATGGCGTCGTGGATGGCCGCGGCGAGCAGCTATTCGGTCAGCAACCAGGCGATGCTGCCGTTCTTCATCTACTACTCGATGTTCGGTTTCCAGCGTATCGGCGACCTGTGCTGGGCCGCCGGCGACCTGCGTTCGCGCGGCTTCCTGATCGGCGGCACGGCGGGGCGCACCACGCTCAACGGCGAGGGCCTGCAGCACGAGGACGGCCAGTCGCACCTGATGTCCGGCGTGATCCCGAACGTGAAGTCGTACGACCCGACGTTCTCGTACGAAGTCGCCGTGATCCTGCAGGACGGCACGCGCCGGATGATGCAGGAGCAGGAGGACATCTACTACTACATCACCGTGATGAACGAGAACTACAGCCATCCCGACCTGCCGGCAGGCAGCGAGGAGGGCATCATCAAGGGCATGTATCTGTTCAAGGATGGCGGCAAGCCGAAGAAAGGCGAGCCGCGCGTGCAACTGCTCGGCTCGGGAACGATCCTGCGCGAGGCGATCGCCGCGGCCGAGTTGCTGGAGAAGGATTTCGGCGTGAAGGCCGACATCTGGTCGGTGCCCAGCTTCGTCGAGTTGCGCCGCGACGGTTTCGACGCCGAGCGCTGGAACCGGCTGCATCCGGAAGCCGAACAGCGTGTGCCGTATGTCACCGGCCTGCTCGCCGGGCGCCAGGGGCCGGCGATCGCCGCCACCGATTACGTGCGCGAATATGCCGACCAGATCCGCGCCTTCATGCCCGACGGCATGCGCTATACGGTACTGGGCACCGATGGCTTCGGCCGCTCGGACACGCGTGCGCACCTGCGCGAATTCTTCGAGGTCGATCGCTACTGGATCGCCCATGCCGCGCTGGCCGCCCTAGCGAAAGACGGCAAGGTCAACGCCAAGGACGTCAGCCGGGCGATCAAGGAATACAAGCTCGATCCGGACAAGCCGAACCCGCTGACGGTCTGACGGCGCTGCCGCCTGCCGGCCATGAGCCTCGCGCTGCCTGGCCTGGTAGGAGCGCGCTTGCGCGCGATGCTCTTGCTCCACCCTCTGAGTAAGAGCATCGCGCGCAAGCGCGCTCCTACGCGATGCCTTTGTCGCGCTCGCCCCGACCGGGATGGGGCGCTGGATCGGTGCGGTGGGATCAATCCTCGTCGTCGCTGCGGAAAGCCTGGCGCAACAGCAGGAACGCACCGATCGTGCCGGCGATGATCGCCACGGTGGCGGCCGGGTGGCGATTCACCTGGCGGCGCAACCGGCGATAGCGGTAATTCGCCTCATCGGCGAAATCCTCGGCCGCATTGGCCAATTGCTGGCTGTAGCCATTGCTGCGTTTGCCCAGGCGTGCACCGATGCGTTTGCTTCGCTCGTAAAGGCTTTGGGCACGGTCGGCCGCACCATTGGCGTATTTGCGTGCCTGTTCGCCGGCACGCGTGCCGGCATCGTGGATCTGCTGCTCGATATCACGGTTACGCATGCGGATTCTCCTTGGCATTTGGTTTCGCAGATTGCCAGCAGCGCCGTGATCGAGGCGTAAACAGCGCCGTGCGGTCAGGGCGAAAGCGTGACCGTGCGCGAAAGCCGGGACACGCCGCGTTCGTCGAAGGCTTCGACCGCGACGACATACTTCACGCCCTTGTTCAACGAGCTCAGCGTCAGCCGCGTCGGCTGGTCGGCGAAGCGCTGCCAGGTTTCGTGCAGCCGGTCGGGGGAAAGCCCCCAGCGCACGTTGTAGCCGCCCGCGCCAGGCACCGCTGTCCAGACGATCTCGGCATCGCGGGCGTCGGGCAGGCGCCGTGCGGAAACGAGGGTCGGCGCGGGCGGCGGCGGACCGTCGGCATGGCCGAACACGCGCAGGTCGGCGATCGCCAGCGTGTGCGCACCGACGTGGACATGCACGTAGCGCACGAAGCGGATGCGTGCCGGGCGATCCAGTTCGACATAGGCGTTGGCGCGATCGCGCGTTTCGTGCGAGAGGTCGGCCAGGGTGGTCCAGTGCTGTCCATCGGTCGAGCCTTCGAGGCGGAACTGCGTGACGATGTCCGGCGCATTGCCGTAGCGGCCCGACTGGAAGTCGGCATAGTTGACCTGCACGGCGCGTACGGTACGTTCGCCGCCCAGATCCAGCGTGAGGGTCTGCCCGGGCGCGTTGCGTGCGGCCACCCAGAAGGTGCGCGGATTCTCGTCCGTGGCGGCCGCCGGCGGATGGCCCGGCAGCGACGAGGACGCCTGCGCCGGCTTGCGGTACGACAGCAGCATCCAGCCGGTGAACGTGCTCTCGCCCGCGCGCAGGGGATGGTCGGGCATACGCTGCGGAAAATCGCCGAAGCGCGTGTCGACCCACATCTGGCCATCGGCGTGGAACCCGGCGGGGAACAGATCGATGCGCCGCTCGAACTTCCAGTTCAGGCCGATCCACGCGGTGCCGGTGTTCCAGTAGTTACCCCAGGCATCCCGGAACGTCGAGCCGTGGCCGGCGCCGGTGACGAAGCCCCCTGGCTTGTAGCCGACCGGGTTGTAGGGCGCGTAACGGAACGGTCCGAGCGGGCCGTCGCCGACGTAGACGCCAGTGGCGTAGACGTTGTATTCGGTGCCCGGCGCGGCGTACTGCAGGTAGTAGCGGCCGCCGTGGCGGTTCATCCAGGCACCCTCGACGTAGGGGTCGGTGCGGGTATCGCGGTGGTCACGGCCGAAGCGTTCCCAGCCGTGGTCCGCCGGATCGGGCCTGAGCAGCACCTGCGGCTTGCTGGTGAAGGCCAGCCGCTTGCCTTCGCCTTGCGCCGCTTCGCCGAGCTTCAGGTCGATGCCGGCCGCATAGAGCGGGAACACGTTGGAGGAACCCCAGTAGAGGTACGTCTTGCCGTCGCGGTCCTGGAACAGGGCCGGATCCCACGGGCCCGGCGGCAGGTCGCCCGGTTTCATCGCGCTCTCGTGTCCGGCCGACACCGCGCCGGGTACCGGCGGCAGCAGCCGCGTCCAGAATTGCCAGTGCCCATGCGCCGGGTCGGTCGAGTACAGCAGCGGGCGCGGTCCCATCGCGGCCTGCATCAGGAACAACTTGCCGCCGGCGACAAGGGTGGCCGGTGCCACCGGGCCGTCGAACGGCCAGCGGTCCGGTTTCACGAACTGCCAGTGGACCAGGTCGGTCGATCGCCAGTAACCGTCGGCCAGCGTCAGGAACAGGTAGTAGGCATCGCCGAAGCGCGCGATCGCGGGATCGGCACCCGTTCGATACGAGATGCCGTTGTTCATCTGCTCGTAGTTGTAGCGGTAGTCGATATCGACCGGGTTCGCCCAGGTGCGCCCGCGCGCATGGCCGGACGTCGCCATGACGGGAGCGGCGATGACGCTGGCGACGAGCGCAGCAAGCCCCGCGGCACATGCATGCGTGCGTGACGCCGCAAAAAATGTCGTGCTGCCATGAATCGACCGTGGCATGTGGTGAGCATGCGACAACGATTCCAGGGACGCAACGTTGCGTCCGACCTCTCCTCGCCTGCGGGAGGGGTGGTGTGCGCTCAGTAGATCTCGCCGACGCAGCAACGCAGGCTGCCGCCGGCTTTCTCGATTTCGTCCAGCTCGACGGTACCGATGGCGAAGCCGAGGCCGGCCAGTGCCGCGCGCTGATCGGCGGTCAACGCATCGGCGGCGCCGGAACTCATCCACACGCGCTCCTCGGACAAGGTGATCGCATTGCCGGCGTACGCCTGTTTCTGGGCCGGCGTCAGCCAGATCGCGCGGCCGGCACAAGCCTGGGCGATCGCCCTGGGTACCGCCGGATCGCGGAAACCGTCCGCGGCGATGATCGCGGCCCGGCCGGCCAGCAGGGTCAGCACAACGTTGGTGTGGTATTCGGATGCGGCCAGTTCGAAGCAAAACGTCAGACGCAAGCCGAATGCCTTGTGCATCGCCGCCGCGCCGGCCTCGTCGCAGCGCTCGCTGAGGCCGCAATAACCGATCCCGCGCGCGCGGTCGATGACCAGCGAGCCGGTCAGCTCGGCGACCAGGTCGGTGCGGCCGGACAAATCGATCTCGTCGTAGCCCAGCAGCTCGCCGAAGAACGCGCGGATGTCGCTGCGTTCGGCTTCGCGTTGGCGTACCGGATGGCGCATGCGGCCGACGATCAAACGGCCGGGCGCAGTGCCGAAGACGTTGTTCGGGAAGACCGCATCGGGGGTCGCCGGGTTGCCCGGAAACGTGATCACCGGGCAGTCCGCGCGCAACGCCTGCGCCAGCGTGCCGTGTTGGGCCAGGGCTTTCAGCGGATCGACCGCGACAGCCATGTCCATGTAGCGGTTGTCGCGTGCCGATTCCGCCGCCAGCGAAAACCCGACTGGTGCGATCAGATACGCCGCCCGCGCGGTGGCCATGGCTTCAGGCAACGGTGCCAGCGAGGCGTGGGCATCGAGGAATTCGCTCGGCGAAGTGGTGATCACGATTTGGTCTCAAGTTTCGGCGGATGGGGTAGGAGCGCACCCTGTGCGCGATGCTCTTGCAGGCTCTGTCGCAGGAGCGGCTTTTGTGGGGTGGGAGCGGCTTCAGCCGCGATGCTCTTGGCTTGGCCAGAGAATCGCGGCTGAAGCCGCCCACACCGAAGAGCATCGCGCACAGGGTGCGCTCCTACCGATTGCCGAAGAATATCCCCGGTCAGGCCGTCCAGGTCAGTACCTACAGGTGCAGCCGCTGGCGCCGGCGCAGGCCGGGAAACATGGCCATCCACAGCCCGACCACCAGCAACGTGCCGACCCCGCCGGCCAGGGTGGAGCCGACCGCACCCAGCCACGCCGCCAGCATGCCCGATTCGAACTCGCCGAGCTGGTTGGAGGTGTTGATGAAGATCGCATTGACGGC
>DATKVA010000048.1:0-7871 GCA_035530315.1 Rhodanobacter sp.
CTGCTGGGAATTGCCGAGGATCGAGAACAGTTCCATGACGCTGTCTTATTGCACCTTGCCCAGGCCCGATGGATGGCGCGGGTCGCTGGCGGCATCGAGCTGGTTGGTCCTGCGATCCCAGGTCACCACGTTCATGAAGCCCCAGGGGTCGCGTTGCTTGAGTGTGTAGCCCATCCCGGTCAGTTCGGCGGTCGTGGCCGGGCCGAAGGTACCCGGCTCCACGTCGACCACGTCCGGCATGTACTGGTGGTGGAAGCGCTTGTGCGCCACGATCTGCTGCGCGCTCTGGCCATCGATGAAATGCAAGATGCCTTCCAGCACCTGGGTGATGATGGTCGAGCCGCCCGGCGAGCCGATCACCGCGGTGCGGCTGGCGCCGATCACGATCGTCGGCGACATCGAGGACAACATCCGCTTGCCCGGTTTCGGCGCATTCGCCACGCTGCCGAGCAGGCCATAGACGTTGGGCTTGCCCGGCACCAGCGCGAAGTCGTCCATCTCGTCGTTCAGCAGCACGCCGGTGTCGCCGGCGACGAAGTTGGACCCCATGATGTAGTTCACGGTGGAGGTGACGGCGGCCATGTTGCCGTCGGCATCGATGATCGAGAAATGCGTGGTATGCATGCCCGGCTCGCCTGCCGCGGCGGCCGGCAGCATCGACGAGGGCGTGGCCTTGTCCGCCAGGATGCTCTGGCGCAGGCCGTCGGCGTAGTACGGCGACAGCAGCATGTCCAGCGGCATCTTCACGAAATCCGGGTCGCCCAGATAGTCGTTGTGATCACGAAAGGCGCGGCGCATCGCCTCGACGATCAGATGCACGCGATGCGCCTGATCGAGCTTGTCCAGGTCGAAGCCGGACAGGATGTTGAGGATCTCGGCGATCGCCACACCACCGGACGACGGCGGCGGCGCAGTGATGATGCGGTAACCGCGATAGTCGATGCTGATCGGCGTGCGCTCCTTCGCCCGATAGCCGGCCAGATCGGCCATGCTCCAGTTGCCGCCGGCGGCGCGGACTGCCGCCACCAGTTTTTTTGCCGTATCGCCACGATAAAAACCATCGTCGCCGTGCGCGGCCAGCAACTCCAGCGTGCGGGCCTGTTCCGGATCGCGCCAGATCGCCCCCTCCGCCGGCGGCGCGCCGTTCGGCAGGTATTTCGCGACCGAGGCCGGCCAGCGCCGCAGCTCCTTCTGCTGATCGGCGATGTCGGCACGCAGGCGCGGGTCGGGCTGGAAACCGTCACGGGCAATCCGGATCGCCGGTGCCAGCGACTGCTTCAGTGGCAGCCTGCCGTAACGTCTGGCAATCAGGACCAGACCGGCCGGCTCGCCGGGAATGCCCGCCGAAAGCGGCCCGTTCAGCGCGGCGTCGCGATTGGGACTGCCGTCCGGGTTGACATAAGCCTTGCTGTCGACGGCGGCGGGCGCGACTTCACGCGCATCGATGAAGACGTCATGGCCATCTTTGGCCCGATGCAGCACGGCCATGAAGCCGCCACCGAGCCCCGAGCTCTCCGGCTCCACCACCGACAGCGTGGCGGCTACCGCAACCGCTGCGTCGAACGCATTGCCGCCCTTGGCCAGCACTTCGAGGCCGGCATCGGTGGCGAGGAAGTTCGCACTGGCGATCGCCGCATGCCCGGGACGCTGGTGTGTCCTGACAGCTTGTGCGGTGGCGGGGCGGATGGCTTTCGGCGCACCGTCGCCGGCCAGCGCCGGGCTGCCCACCAGCAACAGGCTCAACCACAACATGCTCAATGCCGGCAGGCGCCAATGCATGGAGAGGGTCATGCGGCAGACTCCTTGGACATCAAGTGACGATATTTGAGATCGAGCTGTTCGTGCGACTCGATGTGCTCGGGGTCGATGATGATGCACTCGACCGGGCAGACCACCACACATTGCGGTTCGTCATGGTGACCCACACACTCGGTGCACAACGACGGATCGATCACGTAATACTCCTCGCCCAGCGAGATCGCCCGATTCGGACATGCCGGCTCGCAGACGTCGCAATTGACGCAGGTATCAAGGATTTTCAGTGACATGATGATCGATCATACAGGCTGAATCCGCTTGACCGGAGGCCCGCGGATGGTGTCGCGAAACAGGGCACCGTCGATTGAGATCGCCGCCTGGATGACCCTGTCCGGCTCTCTGCCGGGCAGGCAGGGAGCCGGAAAGTGTGCCGCCGCGCCGAGCGCGGCGCCTTACATGGCGACGAAACGGATCGTGGCGCCGGTCGGCTTGAGGACATCGGTGACGCGCTGTTCATCGACCTTGTCGCCAATGAACAGAACGATCACGTCCTTGAACGAGCCGGGTTTGGCGTCCTTGAACGCGGCCACGACCAGATCGGCCGTCTTGGCCGAATCCGGACCGCCGAATGCCAACAGGTTGCCCGGCAGAACGCCACGGGCCACGGTGTCCTGCACGCTCTGCAGCTGCCGGTCGTTCTGGGCCTTCATGTCGTCGGTCAGACCCGCCGTGACCATGTAGGCATAGGGCTGGTTGGCCGTCATGCCCTGCATGTTTTTCTGCACGATCTGGCCGAGGTAGGCACCCCACGCCTTGGAATCGGTCGGGTCGGTCGGTTTGGGTATCTGCTGAGCCTGTTGCTGAGCCACCGGGTGATCGCCCTGCTTTTTGCCGCAGGCGGACAGGGTCAGGCCGGCGATCAGGGCGACGGCAACAATGAGTGCAAATTTACGCATGGTAATCACCTTCCGTTTCGGGTTGCTTGTTGGAGCTGGTCCGGTCCTTGTGCCAACGCTGCCGCATGGCCTGTTGCACGGCCGGATGCACGAAGTCCGAGATATTGCCCCCGAGCCGGCCGATCTCGCGCACCAACGACGAGGAAATGAAACTGTATTGCTCCGCCGGCGTCAGAAACAGCGTTTCCGCCTGCGGGATCAGATGGCGATTCATGCTGGCCAGTTGGAATTCGTATTCGAAATCCGACACCGCGCGCAGACCGCGAATGATCACCCCGGCTCCGACCTCCTCGACAAATTCAGCCAACAGGCAATCAAAACCACGCACCTCCACGTTCGGCAGGTCGGCCAGCGCCAGCCGCGCCAGCGCAATCCGCTCGCCGATGCTGAAGCCCGGCCCCTTGCTCGAACTGTCGGCCACGGCCACTATCACCCGGTCGAACAGCGGCGCGGCACGCGCCACCAGGTCCGCATGGCCATTGGTGATCGGATCGAAGGTGCCTGGATAGACGGCCAGGCGCGGATTGCACGCGGGTTTGTTCACAAGACGTAAACGGCAGCAAGAGTAGCGCTAGCTTAACGGAAGCTGAGGGCTCTGTGACACAGGCTCCTGGCGCCGATACAGCGCGAAACGCACCTCCCCGGCATGGCCTTCGCGCTGCAGCATCCAGTTCTGCGGCAGCACAGGCACCTCCCGACGCGGCGATTCCACGTAGATCATGGCCTGCGCAGCCAGCCAGCCACCCCGCTCCAGCTGTTGCGCCAGCGGCGCCCACAGGCCCAGCGCGAACGGCGGATCGAGAAACACCAGGTCGTGCGGCTGTGGCGGACCGCGCAGAAATTCCTCCGCGGCGAGCACCGCCACTTGCCCGGTCGCAACCTTCAACCGCGCAAGATTGCCGCGCAACGCCTGTGCCACACGCACATCGCGCTCGACGAATTGCACGCTGGCGGCGCCCCTGGACAACGCCTCGATGCCCAGCGCACCGGTACCGGCACACAGATCGAGACAGCGCGCACCGGCAATTGCCGGTGCCAGCCAGTTGAACAGCGTCTCGCGTACCCGTTCGGCGGTAGGCCGCAAACCCGGCAGATCGGGCACCTCCAGCCGGGAATTGCGCAAGCTGCCGGCAATGATGCGGATGCGCCCGGGCGTAGCCGCACGTCCGGCGCTCATCCGCACCACCGCGGCGCACCATCCTCAGCGGGCAGTACAGGTTGGAGTGTTAGCATGCCGCCCATTGTCTTTGAATCACCTGCGCAATGCTCAAGTTCTGGAAGAAAAAAATCGCCGCGAAGCCGGCGGCCGCGGGCACCGCCGCCGACCCTGACGCGGTTGTACCGATCGCCCCGGAAGCCGACGATCCCGCTTTGAACGAAGCGATGGCGGAAATCGTGGCACCGGCCGACACGCAACACGACCACGAGCGTTTCGTCGCGCCCGCTCTCGATCAAGCCGTGCCGCCCCCTGCGGTCGCTGGGCCGGAACCGCCGGCGGCGGAACAGTCAACCAGGCGCAGCTGGCGCGAGCGGCTCTCCGGCAATGCGTTCGCGCGCGGCCTGAGCTCGCTGTTCGTGCGCCATCCCACGCTCGACGACAACCTGCTCGATGAACTGGAAACCACCCTGATCACCGCCGACGTCGGCATCGAAGCCAGCACGATGCTGGTCGAAAGCCTGCGCCGGCGCATGCACAAGCGCGAATTCGCCGACGCCGACGCCCTGCTGGCCGCCTTGCGCGGCGAGCTGATCGCCCTGCTCAAGCCGGTCGAGAAGCCGCTGGACATCGCCGACCGCCAGCCGTTCGTGGTACTCGTGGTGGGCATCAACGGCGCCGGCAAGACCACCACCATCGGCAAGCTTGCGCGGCGCTGGTGCGACCAGCGGCACACCGTGATGCTGGCTGCCGGCGACACCTTCCGCGCCGCCGCGGTGGAGCAATTGAAAACCTGGGGCGAGCGCAACCAGGTGCCGGTGATCGCGCAGGGGCAGGACGCCGATTCTGCCAGCGTGATCTTCGACGCCTTGCAGGCCGCCCGCTCGCGCGGCACCGAAGTGCTGATCGCCGACACCGCCGGCCGACTGCACACCCAGGGCGGGCTGATGGGCGAACTGGGCAAGATCGCCCGCGTGCTCAAGAAACTCGATGCCGACGCCCCGCACGAGGTATTGATGGTGATCGACGGCACCACCGGCCAGAACGCGATCAGCCAGGTACGCCAGTTTCGCCAGATCGTCGGCGTCACCGGGCTGGTCGTGACCAAGCTCGACGGCACCGCCAAGGGCGGCGTGGTGTTCGCGCTGGCGCGCGAGTTCGGCCTGCCGATCCGCTACGTCGGGCTGGGCGAAACCGCCACCGACCTGCGCGTGTTCGACGCCGAGGCGTTCGTCGATGGATTGCTGCCCGCCCGTCTGGGTCGGGACGAACGCAGCCATGACTGACCCCTGCGACAACGAGGCCGAATGATGCCGATGCCGCGACGGCTCCGCCTGACCCTGCTGGTGCTTGGCGGTCTGGTGTCGGCGGCCCTGCTCGCCGCCGTGGTTGCGGTGTATCTGCTGCTGCAACCGGATCGCTTCACCGCGATGCTGCAGGCCAAGGCGCGTGGCGCCGGGCTGGAACTGAATCTGGTCAGCCCGGCCAGCCCGACGCTGTTTCCGCGCCCGGCACTGGATCTGCAAGGCATCACGCTCAACGCACAAGGTGCCAGCACACCGATCCTGCTCGCCGCGAACGGTCGCCTGGTGCTGCCCTGGCACACGCTGCTGGGCGGACCCACGGTGATCTCGCAACTGCAGATCGATGCACCCAGGGTCGACCTGGACGCCCTGCAGGCGTGGTTGAGCGCCCTGCCCCCGCGCCCCGCCAGTGCACCGCCCAATATCCCGCGCATCGACACTGGCGTGCGCATCAGCCGCGGCAGTGTGGTGCGCGGCAATCAGCTGTTGCTCGACCACGTCGAACTCGATGCCGGCAGCCTGATTTCGGGCCAGCCGTTCCCGCTCGCGCTGTCCGCCATCAATGCCGCCGGCATGCCGCTGCAGCTGAAACTGTCCGCCACGCCGCGCCTGCAGACCAATACCCTGCAACTGGACAACATCACGCTGCACCTGTCGCAAGGCAGCGCGCTGCAGCTTGTGCTCAAAGGCAGCGCGCACTGGCATGGCGCAGCCGACGCCGCCGCCACGCTCGCAGGCAAGCTCGACCAGGGCAATGCCGGGCAATACGACATCTCGCTGAAGCTGACTCCGGCCGATGAGACCCATCCGCTGTTGCTGGCACTGAAACTGGACGGCCCGGACAACCACGCCGACCTGAACCTGCCGCCGCTGGCGCTGGCGCAATGGTGGAGCCAGCTCGGCGACGAGGCGGGCCCGCAGCTGACCGTGCCGCCCGGCAGCGGCCATCTGGACATGGCAAAAATCGAGGCCGCTGGCGTGACGATCGAAGGCCTCAGCCTGCAGGCCGGCACGGATGTGCCTGCGGCAGCCACCAGTACCGCCGTGCCGGCCAAACCCGCCACAAGCAAACCATGACGACACAAGCCATGCCACAAGCCGTGGCAGCGCGCCTGCTGCGCTGGTTCGACCGGCACGGCCGCAAGGATCTGCCCTGGCAGCGCACCACGGAAGACGGTCAGCGCGATGCCTACCGCGTGTGGTTGTCCGAAGTGATGCTGCAGCAGACCCAGGTCGGCACCGTCGTCGGTTATTTCGAGCGCTTCGTCGATGCGCTGCCTACCCTGCGCGATCTCGCCGCGGCCGACGAGGACACCGTGCTGGCGCTGTGGTCCGGGCTCGGCTACTACCGCCGCGCGCGCTTCCTGCACCGCGCCGCAAAGCTTTGCGTCGAACGGCATCACGGCGAACTGCCGCGCGAATTCGCCGCACTCGGCGCACTGCCGGGCATCGGCCGTTCCACGGCCGGCGCGATCCTGGCACAGGCGCATGGCCAGCGCTTCGCGATCCTCGACGGCAACGTCAAGCGCGTGCTCACCCGCTACCACGGCATCCACGGCCACCCCGGACAGAGCGCCGTCGAGAAAGAGCTGTGGCAGCGCGCCGAGGCCCACACCCCAGCCACGCGAATCGCCGATTACACCCAGGCGATCATGGATCTGGGCGCAACCGTCTGCACCCGTTCCAGCCCCCGTTGCGAAACCTGCCCGCTGTCCGGCGACTGCATCGCCCACCGCGACGGCCTCACCGCACAACTGCCCGGCCGCAAGCCGACCCGGGCGATCCCCACCCGCGCCACCATGATGCTGATCCTGCGCGACGAGCGGGGTCGCGTGCTGCTGCAACGGCGCGGAGCGCAAGGCGTGTGGCCCGGTCTGTGGAGCCTGCCCGAAGCACTCGACCCCGACGCCGCATGGCGCATCGCGCGACAGCACGCGCAGATCGACGATGCCCAAACCATCGCTCCGTTCGCCCACGTGTTCAGCCATTTCCGGCTGAACATCGAACCATTGCTGTTCGACGGCGCGACAGCGCATGGCGGCATCGCTGATAATCCACACCTGCGCTGGTGCACCGCCAGCGAACTGACCGCACTCGGCCTGCCGGCACCCGTCCGCAACCTGCTGCTGAGCATCACCGACCCGCCCGCGTAGGAGCGCGCTGGCGCGCGATGCTCTTGTCGGTGAACATCCGCGAAGAGCATCGCGCGCCAGCGCGCTCCTACCCGAACTGGCAACACAACAGAGGAAAAACCATGAGCCGCACCATCCATTGCGCAAAACTCGGCATCGACGCCGAAGGGCTGGATTTCGCCCCCTGGCCCGGCCCGCTCGGCCAGCGCATCTATGCCGAGGTCTCCAAGCCCGCCTGGCAGCAGTGGCTGGGCCACCAGACCACGCTCATCAACGAGTACCGCCTCAACCCGCTCGACCCGAAAACCCGCAAATACCTCGCCGAGGAAATGGAGAAATTCCTGTTCGGCGGCGACTTCGCAAAGCCCGCCGGCTTCACCGCACCCGACACCAAGCCTTGACGAAAAGCCGCGCATTCGGTCTAATGCGCGGCTCCACGCAACATCGGCAACCCACGCGGTCGCCAGTGGAAATCCAGTTTCCGGCCGGGTAGCTCAGTTGGTAGAGCAGGGGATTGAAAATCCCCGTGTCGGCGGTTCGATTCCGTCCCCGGCCACCATGTATA
>DATKVA010000049.1:0-48447 GCA_035530315.1 Rhodanobacter sp.
AGGCCAGCGTTTTGCTTCCGGCTTCCTCCAGACGCCCGGTCACCCGAAGCGCCCTTGCCTTCCGCTAACCCTTCCCCTTGCCGGGTGGGTAGAGGACTCTCACCTCCAAGCAGGTGCGCCCTGCCGGGCGCACAAGAAAAAAGGCCGCTTGCGCGGCCTTTTTGCTCGGGATCGTTGCGCCGGTGATCAGCGTTGACGAGCCTTGAAACGGGGGTTGCTCTTGCAGATCACGAACACCTTGCCGCGACGACGCACGATCTTGCAGTCGCGGTGCCGCGCCTTGGCGGATTTCAAAGAGTTAAGCACCTTCACGGCAAGCTCCTGACACTAAACGGGAATACAAGCCAGCAAGTGTAACGACTTGCATGGGTTATCACAAGCCTGATGCAACCGCCGACCCGGCCACCGTGGACAGCAACTTCAGCAGCGCCGGCGAATGATCATTGTTGCGGCAGGCCACGGCCAGAAGCATGTAGGCATCGGAGTCTTCCAGCGCCACGTAACTCACCCCGGACAGACGCACCGCGCGCACCGATGCAGGTACCAGTGCGAGGCCCAGGCCTGCGGCGACCAACGCCAGCAAGCCATTGATCTGTTGCGCCTGTTGTCCGAGCAGCGGCTTGAATCCTGCCGTGGTCGCCAGATTCACCAGCAGATCATAGAGCGTGGCAGCCAGTTGGCGCGGCTGCGACACGAACGTATCGCCCGCCACTTCGGCAAGCTGGAGGCTGCTGCGGCCTGCCATTGGATGCCCCACTGGCAGTGCCAGCAGCAAGGGCTCGCGGTCGATCACACTCAGCCGAAGCGCGCGGGCGTCCTGCGCATGGGCCGGTTCGCCGCGGACAAAGCCCACATCGATCTGGCCCGCCAGAAGCGCCGAAAACTGGGGCTCGGTGTACATCTCACTGAGCAGCAAACGGACGTTCGGCGCGATCTGGCGATAGCGCAGCAAGGTCTGCGGCAGCGCCGGATGAAATGAGACAGATGCCGTGTAGGCCATGCGCAACTGGCCACCGCAGCCTGCCGCTGCGGCTACGACCTGGCCGCGCGCTTCGTCGGCCTTGGTCAGGATCTGCCTTGCCTGTTCCAGAAAAATCCGGCCGGGCTCGGTCAGGCTTACCTGGCGTTTGGTGCGTTCCAGCAAGCGCACCCCGAGATCCTGTTCCAGCGATTGAATCTGCTGGGACAAGGGCGGCTGCGAAATGTGCAGACGTATCGCCGCCCGCGTGAAGCTCAATTCTTCGGCGACGGCAACGAAGTAGCGCAATTGACGGAAGTCGAACATATATGGATATCAAATTAATAGACAGCTAAATATATATTAGATACTTTATTGCGTCGATCATAAAATACCCCTGTCGCGCCACTATCCCCTTGGTGGCGACGGCCTCGCCCCGCAGCGACGCTAAATACGATATCCGGCCTTCGTCCCCCCTTGAGCCCATATCGATGCGTCGCACTTGCGGGGCGTTTTCTTTTCGCGATGGCTGGCTGTCGATCGCAAACCACATCGCTGCACTGGCACTTGCTGCGCTTGCGCCAGCCTCAAAGCGCGCTGGCCAGCCGGGTACCTTGAGCGATGGCGCGTTTGGCATCGAGTTCGGCGGCCAGGTCGGCGCCACCGATGACGTGGACTTTCAGTCCCACCGCGATCAATTCGTCGGCCAGCTTCCGGTCAGGCTCCTGACCCGCACAGACCACGACGTGGTCGACCTGCAGGACCTGCGGTGCGCCGTCGATGCTGATGTGCAGGCCTTGATCATCGAAACGCTGATAAACAACATGGCCGAGCATCTGCACCTGCTTGCCCTTGAGTGTGGCCCGATGCACCCATCCCGTCGTCTTGTTGAGCCGGGCGCCAGGGCGGCCCTCACTGCGCTGCAACAGCCAGATCTTCCGGGCCGGTGGTTCGGGCTGCGCTGGCTGCAGGCCCGCGCGATGCGCAAGCTGCATGTCCACGCCCCATTCGCGGGTCCAGCGGGCAATGTCGGTGGTGGGTGAGGGCTCGTGTTCAACCAGATATTCGGCCACGTCGAAACCGATGCCGCCAGCGCCGATGATCGCCACGTTGGCGCCGACCCGGCAGTGGCGGGCCAACACATCGATGTAGCTCAACACGCGTGGATCATCGCTGCCCGGAAAGCTCACCGTTCGCGGCGTGATGCCGGTGGCGATCACCACTTCGTCGTACCCGGCGGCGCGCAGCGACGTCGCATCCGCGGTCCGGCCCAGTTGCACATCGACGCCGTGCTCGCTCAGCTGGTGGCGAAAATAACGCAGGGTTTCATGGAACTCCTCTTTGCCGGGTATCTGCTTGGCGTAGTTGAACTGGCCACCGATTTCAGTGGCCCGGTCGATCAATGTCACGGCGTGACCCCGCTGGCCCAGTGTGCTGGCGCACGCCATGCCCGCGGGCCCGGCACCGATCACGACGATGCGCTTGCGCGTGCTGGCCGGCTCGATCCTCAGCTCGGTTTCGTGACAGGCGCGAGGGTTGACCAGGCAGCTGGCGCGGCGGTTCTGGAACACGTGGTCGAGGCAGGCCTGATTGCAGGCGATGCATGTGTTGATGCGCTCGCTGTGGCCAGCTCTGGCCTTGTTGGCCCACTCCGGATCAGCGAGCAGCGGACGTGCCATCGAAACCATGTCGGCTTCACCGTCGGCAAGGATGCGCTCGGCCACTTCCGGCATGTTGATGCGGTTGGTGGCAATCAACGGAATCGCCACCTCGCCCTTGAGCTTCTTCGTGACCCACGCGAAACCCGCCCGCGGTACGCTGGTGACGATCGTCGGCACACGCGCCTCATGCCAGCCAATGCCGGTGTTGATGATGCTCGCACCGGCCGCCTCGATCGCCCTGGCCAGGGTCACGATCTCGTTCCAGTCCTGGCCGCCTTCGACCAGATCGAGCATCGACAGCCGATAGATGATGATGAAATCGCGGCCAACGGCTTCGCGTGTACGGCGCACGATCTCCGCGGGAAAGCGCATGCGACGCGTCGCATCGCCCCCCCAGGCATCGTTGCGCTGGTTGGTGCGTGCGGCGATGAACTGGTTGATCAGATAGCCTTCCGAACCCATCACCTCGACCCCGTCGTACCCGGCATCCTGGGCAAGCCTGGCGCATCGCACGAAATCGCCGATGGTGCGCTCCACGCCGCGCGATGAGAGCGCACGGGGGGTGAACGGGGTGATCGGCGACTTGATTCTCGATGGCGCCACCGACAATGGGTGATAGCCGTAGCGTCCCGCATGCAGGATCTGCAGGCAGATGCGTCCGCCCTCGGCGTGCACGGTGCGGGTCAGTTTGCGATGGCGTGGCTTGTGCCATGGCATCGTCAGGCGTCCGCCAAACGGCTTCAGCCAGCCCTCGATGCTTGGCGCGATGCCGCCGGTGACCATCAGGCCGACGCCGCCGCGCGCGCGTTCGGCGAAGTACGCCGCCAGTTTGTCGTAATCGCCGGCTTTGTCCTCCAGCCCGGTATGCATCGATCCCATCAGGATGCGATTGGGCAGGGTGACGTGACCCAGATCGAGCGGGGTAAACAATTTCGGAAAATTCATACGGGCGCAGCCAGCTCAAACGATCGTATGAATGTGCCGGTTATCGATGCACAAAAGCAAGCGCCGCGTGCAGCTGTCCTGCGGTCATGTCAGCAGTTGGTGCACCCAAGCGATATAGCGGCGCATGGCCTCTTCTTCGGGTACGCCATGAAGTTGTGCCCATGCCTCGTGCTTGGCGGTACCGACAAAGTCGAAGAAACCGGGCTGGGTCCGTTGCAGATCACCTTCCGAACCCTGCTTGTACAAGGCATAGAGCTTCAGCAGCGTGTCGTTGTCGGGACGCCTGTCCAGTCGCTGGATATCCCTGGCAGCCAGTTCGAATTCGTGGCGAAGGTCAGTCATGGGCGATTTTGAAGACCTTTGGACAGGCAGAGGGGCTAGATAGCACGCGTTCCAGGTGGGGTCAACGCGTTAAACTCCGGCGTTCCCCGTCCATCCAGGAATTGCCATGAGTCGTGCTGCGTCCGTTCCCGTGCTCACCGTCGACGGGCCGTCCGGATCCGGCAAGGGTACGGTCAGCGCCTTGGTGGCCGAGCATCTTGGCTGGCATCTGCTGGATTCCGGCGCACTTTATCGTGCGGTGGGCTACGCCGCCGGGATGGCCGGGCTGGATTTGTCGGATGTGGAGGCGGTAGCCCGTTGTGCGCGGGGCATCAGCATCAAGTTCCGTCCTGCCGGCAATGATGGCGAGATACGCGTCATCGTCAATGGCCATGACGCTACCGACGAATTGCGCACCGAAACGGCCGGTGCCGCAGCCTCGGCGATCGCCGCGATGCCGCCGGTGCGCGAGGCCCTGGTGGCGCTGCAACTGGGTTTTCGCAAGTCGCCAGGGTTGGTGGCCGATGGGCGCGACATGGGAACGGTGATCTTCCCGGATGCGGCGTTCAAGGTTTTCCTCACGGCGAGCGCCGCCGAGCGTGCGAAAAGGCGCTATAAGCAGTTGAAGGAAAAGGGACTCAGCGTTACACTTGCGGGCCTTCAGCGAGAAATTGAGGCGCGTGACAACCGCGATGCATCTCGCGCGGTCGCGCCGCTCAAGCCTGCCGAAGATGCTTTGCTGGTGGATACTACCGGCGTCGGCATCGACGACGTCGTCGCGAAAGTACTTGCCGTCGTGCAGCCATAGAGCGAGGTTGTGCGGCGGTTTCTGTGCCCCTGCCGCGGCAGGGGGTTTTGACCAACGGTGGCAACGGTCGGTTCCGGCGGAACCGCTGAAGACACCCTCAACCGGTGGACCGCAAGGTTCGTGCGTATCACATCAAGATGAGCGCGATGAGCAACGGTCTTTTCCCACTATGGAATCAACATGACTGAAAGTTTTGCCGAACTGTTTGAACAGAGCCAACAGGCTATCTCCAAGCTGAAGCCCGGCGCCATCGTCACCGGCATCGTTGTGGAAATCCGCAATGACGTCGTCGTGATCAATGCCGGCCTGAAGAGCGAAGGCATCGTCCCGATCGAGCAATTCCGCGACGAGCAGGGCGTGCTGGAGGTGCAGGTAGGCGACGAGGTGAAGGTAGCCCTCGAAGCTTTGGAAGACGGATTCGGCGAGACCAAGCTGTCGCGCGAGAAGGCCAAGCGCTCGATGGTGTGGGACGACCTGGAGCAGGCGTTCGACAAGGAAGAGACCATCGTCGGCATGATTTCCGGCAAGGTCAAGGGCGGTTTCACCGTCGACATCAAGGATGTCCGCGCATTCCTGCCGGGCTCGTTGGTCGACGTGCGCCCGGTGCGCGACCCGGTTTACCTCGAGGGCAAGGAACTCGAGTTCAAGATCATCAAGCTCGACCGCAAGCGCAACAACGTGGTGGTCAGCCGCCGCGCCGTCGTCGAGACCGAGTTCTCCGAGGAGCGCGAGAAGCTGCTGGAGCGCCTGACCGAGGGTGCGGTGGTCAAGGGTACCGTCAAGAACCTCACCGATTACGGCGCATTCGTGGATCTGGGCGGCATCGACGGCCTGCTGCACATCACCGACATGGCGTGGAAGCGCGTGCGTCATCCGTCCGAAGTGGTCAACGTCGGCGACGAGCTGGACGTGCGCGTGCTGAAGTACGACAAGGAGCGCAACCGCGTTTCGCTGGGCCTGAAGCAGCTGGGCGACGATCCGTGGGTCGCCATCGCGCGTCGCTACCCGGTCGGCAGCCGTTTGTTCGGCAAGGTCTCCAACGTCACCGATTACGGCTGCTTCGTCGAGATCGAGCCGGGCGTCGAAGGCCTGGTGCACGTGTCCGAAATGGACTGGACCAACAAGAACGTCAACCCGGCCAAGGTGGTTCAGGTCGGTGACGAAACCGAAGTCACCGTGCTGGACGTGGACGAGGAGCGTCGCCGCATCTCGCTGGGTATCAAGCAGACCCGCTCGAACCCGTGGGAAGCCTTCGCCGCCATGCACAAGAAGGGCGACAAGGTCTCCGGTCAGATCAAGTCGATCACCGACTTCGGCGTGTTCATCGGCCTGGACGGCGGCATCGACGGTCTGGTGCATCTGTCCGACATCTCCTGGCAGGTGTCCGGCGAAGACCTCGTGCGCAACTTCAAGAAGGGCGACGAGATCGAGGCCGTGGTGCTGGCGGTGGATCCGGAGCGCGAGCGCATCTCGCTCGGCATCAAGCAGATGGAGCAGGATCCGTTCGGTCAGTTCATGGCCGCCAATGCACGCGGCAGTATCGTCAACGGCGTCGTCAAGGAAGTCGATGCGAAGGGTGCCGTGATCGATCTGGGCGAAGGCGTCGAGGGTTACCTGCGCGCCAACGACATCGCCAAGGAGCGCATCGACGACGCCACCCTGCATTTGAAGGTGGGTGACGCGGTCGAGGCCAAGTTCACCGGCATGGATCGCAAGGGCCGTCAGTTGGCACTCTCGATCCGTGCGAAGGACGAGGAGGACGCGCCTGACATGGCGGTGGATTACTCATCCGCAGCCAGCGGCACGACCAAGCTTGGCGCACTGCTCAAGGAGCAGTTCAACAAGGTCGACTGATCGTTGCAATCGTCTGACGCGGGGCGGCACGCCGCCGCCCCGTCGTTTCATGTCACGGACATTGGGGCCCATGACGAAATCCGAATTGATCGAGGCGCTGGCCAGGCGCCAGACCCACCTTGCGTTTGCCGATGTCGAAATGGCAGTCAAGAGCGTGATCGAACAGATGAGCCACGCGCTGGCTCATGGTGAACGCATCGAGGTGCGCGGTTTCGGCAGTTTTGCGCTGCATTACAGGCCGCCACGCATGGGACGCAACCCGAAGACGGGTGAGGCGGTGGCATTGCCCGGCAAGCACGTCCCGCATTTCAAGCCCGGCAAGGAATTGCGAGTACGGGTCAATCTTGATCTGTAACTGACAACCGGCTGGAACAGCCAACCAGGTCTCCGAAGGCAGGCGGCGAAAGTCGAACCTGCCTTGCTTTTTGCACGGATGGCGAAGCCGTCGATGCCCGGAGCCCGGGGGCCGGCCCGTGATGACTGCATGGGGTGGCCTCACAGCCTGTGCCTGTTCCGATCAATCGGGTAAAGTCTCGCCATGAGACTGCTCGTGATAGCCACCCTCCTGATCTTCATCGCTGCCGGCGTTGTGCTGGGGGCACTCAATGCCGATCTGGTCGGCTACGACCTCGCGTTCGTCCAACTGCGATTGCCCAAGGGTGCAGCCCTGCTCGGTGCGCTGGTGATCGGCTGGTTGCTGGGTGGGCTGACGGCGTGGGTTGGGGTGAGATCGCGCCAGCGCCGTTTGCGCCGTCGGCAACAGCGCGGCGACCACAAGAAGCTGCCGGCCAATCCATGAACTTTCCGTATGAGCTGGTGCTGCTGGTGCCAGCGGCTTTTGTTCTTGGCTGGTGGGCCTCGCGCCGGGTCGGTGCGAACCGCTCCGGGGCTGAAGTCAGCGAACTTTCCTCGGATTACTTTCGCGGCCTGAATTACCTGCTCAACGAAGAGCAGGACAAGGCGATCGAGGTCTTTCTCAAACTGGCCGAATACAACCGCGATACCGTTGAAACCCATCTCGCGCTCGGCAATCTGTTTCGCCGTCGCGGCGAGGTGGATCGTGCGATCCGGCTGCATCAGCATCTGGTTTCGCGGCCGGGCCTGTCCGGTGCGATGAAGACGGTCGCCCTGCTGGAGCTGGGCGAGGATTACATGCGAGCCGGTTTGCTGGATCGCGCCGAAGCCCTGTTTGCCGACCTCGTGGCGATGGACGCGCATGCGCCATCGGCGCTGCATCATCTGATCGCGATCTATCAGCATGAACGCGATTGGCACAAGGCCATCGAGCACGCCCGGCGGTTGGAGGTGATGACCGGTGAAGACGAAACGCCCATGATCGCCCAGTTCTTTTGCGAACTGGCCGATCGTGCACACCAGCATGGCGCCAGTGCCGAGGCCGGCGATTACCTGCGCAAGGCCTTCGAGTGCCAGGCCGACTGTGTCCGTGCCTTCATGCTGACTGCGCGACTGCAATCCGAAGATGGCCGTCATGCCGAAGCGGTGGAGGCTTACGAAGCGGCAATCAATGCCGACATCGCCTTCACCCCCGAAATACTTCCGCCGTTGCTCAACAGTTATGCCCGTTCGCAGCAGATGGAACGCGCGGAGGTTTTCCTGCGCGATATGCTGGGCCGCTATCACGGTATCTCACCGGTGCTGGCGCTGGCCAATCTCTATCGGCAGCGCGACGGTGAGCGTGCGTCCATCGATTTTCTGACTTCGCAACTGCGTCAGCGGCCGTCGGTGCGCGGCCTGATGGCACTGATCGACGCGACGATGGACAAGGCCGAAGGCGAGGTGCGCGAGAACTTCCTGATCCTGCGCGATCTCACCCGCAAGCTGCTGGAAGGACAGGCGATGTACCGCTGCAGTCGCTGCGGGTTCGGTGCCAAGGCTCATCACTGGCAATGCCCCAGTTGCAAGAGCTGGAGCACGATCCGTCCGATTCACGGCGTTGCCAGCGAATGAGATGATGGCGCTCACTGTCCTTGGATGCTTGCTGGCAGCCATGCTGATCGCGCTGTTGCTCGCCCGTGGCGCCATCGCCTATGCGCATCGGCGCGGCATGCTCGATCTTCCGGGGCAGCGACGTTCGCACCAGCAGCCCACGCCGCGCGGTGGTGGCATCGGCCTGGTGCTGGCGATGCTGGTCTGTGCGCCTGGCGCGTTGTGGGGCTTTCCGGCGGCATGGCCGGCCAGCCTGATCGCGGGCCTCGTCGCTGCGCTGTCGCTGGTGGCGCTGGCCGGCTGGATGGACGATCACCGGCCGCTGCCGATCCTGCCGCGGCTGGGGGTGCAATTGCTGGCGGTCATCGCTTTTTCCATGTCGCTGATCGCGACCGGGTTATCGTGGTGGTGGCTGCCGTTGCTGCTGGGGGCCGGTGTCTGGAGCATCAATCTGCACAACTTCATGGATGGCATCGATGGTCTGCTGGCACAACAGGCGATCTTCGTGGCCAGCGGTCTGGCCTTGCTGGCCTGGGGGGCGGCGCAGCCGGCACTGGCGATTGCCGCCGCCGCATTGGCGGCCGCCGCTCTGGGGTTTTGGTTCACCAACCGTCCACCGGCGCGGATTTTCATGGGAGACGTCGGCAGCGGCAGTGCAGGACTGCTGTTGTTTGCCTTCACCGCAATGCTGTGGCGGGTGGATCATGCCTTGTTGTGGCCGGCGCTGGCCCTGTCGTCGGCCTTTGTGACGGATGCCGGCCTGACCCTGCTGATGCGAATATGGGGTGGCCGGCGCTGGTACCGCCCACACCGTGAACACCTGTACCAGTGGCTGGTACGATGCGGGCAGACCCACGCGCGGACGGATGCCGCCTACCTGGCCTGGAACCTGCTGGTTGCCGCACCGGTGGCCTGGTTGGCCTGGAGTCATCTGCCGCTGGCGTTGCCGGTTACTATCGGCGTCTATGTGGTTGCGGCAGCCGTGTGGCTGGCGCTGAAACGTCGCTCACTACGACACATGCTGGCCAAGGATCGCCATGTCATTGCGTAAACTTGTCGGTTTCATCCATCCCCGCATCGCGGTCGTGGCTCACGATCTGGCGATGACTTTGCTGGCGTGGTGGATTGCCAAACTGTTGCGTTACATGCTGCTGCCGGACGAGATCGTCAGCTATCGGCTGCTTGAATTTCCGATCGTGCTGCTGGTGCAAGGCGTGATCTTCCGGTGGACCGGGCTGTACAGGAGTGTCTGGCGCTTTGCCAGCTTGCCGGATCTTTGGAACATCCTGCGCGGGGTGGTGCTTGGCTCACTCGCCATCGGCCTGTCGTTGTTCATGTATGACCGGCTCGAAGACGTTCCGCGCTCGGTCTTTCTGTTGTATCCGATTGTGTTGGCGGGGCTGCTCGGGGGGCCTCGGCTGGTTTACCGTTACTGGAAGGACAGCCGCAGCGATCTGTTGCGCAACCAGGCCGTCAAGCGGGTTCTGATTGTCGGTGCCGATCGTGCCGGTGAGGTCCTTTCGCGCGATCTTGGCCGCGACGGTCGCTATTCCGTGGTCGGTTTCGTCGATGACAGGCCCAGCCTGCGGGGCGCCAGCATCAATGGTCATCCCGTGCTTGGCCGTTTCGAGCAATTGCCCGACGTGGCGCGCGAAGCTGCGGTCGACATGCTGTTGATTGCGCTGCCGGCGGCATCGACGATCGAGATCCGCCGGGTGGTGTCGCTATGCGATGAGACCGGCCTGCCTTATCGAACGATACCGCGGCTGGAAGACGTGGTCGCCGGTCGAGCGCAGTTCAACCAGATCAAGGAAGTGGCGATCGAGGATCTGCTCGGCCGCGATACAGTCGAGCTGGACTGGACCACGATCCGCGAAATGCTCACTACGCGACGGGTGCTGGTGACCGGCGGCGGCGGTTCGATCGGCTCGGAACTGTGCCGGCAGGTCGCCCGTCTCGGCGCACAGTCGCTGATCGTGGTCGAACAGAGCGAATACAACCTGTACCGGATCACCCGCGAGCTGCGCACGGATTTTCCCGAACTGATCCTCGACGGCATCCTTGCCAATTGCGGCGACGTTGCGGCCATGCGCAAGCTGTTCCTGGAAGCGAGGCCCCAAGTGGTATTCCATGCGGCGGCCTACAAGCATGTGCCGATGCTGCAGGCGCAACTGCGGGCGGCATTTCGCAACAATGTGTTGAGTACACGCGTGGTGGCCGATCTGGCGTGCGAGGTCGGCGTGCAATGTTTCGTGCTGATCTCCACCGACAAGGCGGTCAACCCGACCAGCGTCATGGGTGCCTGCAAACGGGTCGCCGAGATCTATTGCCAGAATCTCAACGCCCACACCGACACCCGCTTCATGACGGTGCGTTTCGGCAACGTGCTGGATTCGGCCGGCTCCGTGGTGCCCTTGTTCCGGCGGCAGATCCGCGACGGCGGCCCGGTCACGGTGACCCACCCCGAAGTCACCCGCTATTTCATGACGATTCCCGAGGCCTGCCAGCTGATTCTGCAGACGGCGAGTATCGGCAAGGGCGGCGAGATCTTCGCGCTCGACATGGGTCAGCCGGTGAAGATCCGCGATCTGGCCGAGCAGATGATTCGTCTTGCCGGCAAGAAGCCGGGGACCGAAATTCCGATCGTCTATACCGGCCTGCGTTCCGGCGAAAAGCTGTTCGAGGAATTGTTCCACCCGCAGGAAAACTACAGCGCAACGGAACACACGAAGATTTTTCTGGCACAGCACCGCGAAGTGTCGTGGGAGTTGCTGCTGGCGCTGCTCAACAAGGCCGCCGAGGCAGATGCGGTTTTCAATGAGGAAGAGCTTCGACGCTGCATATCCAGCTTGCTCCCTTCGTTCCGCTGGAGCGAAGAGGTGCAACCGGACAACGTGGTATCGATCCGTCGCATCAGTTCGGAGAATAATGAGTGAGCAAACCTTTGCGCAAAGTGGTGTTCCCAGTGGCCGGGCTGGGCACGCGCTTTCTGCCCGCGACCAAGGTGGTGGCCAAGGAAATGCTGCCGGTGCTGGACAAGCCGCTGATCCAGTACGCCGTCGACGAGGCGGTCGATGCCGGCGCCGACACGCTGATCTTCGTCACCAATCGCTACAAGCATGCGATCGCCGATTACTTCGACCGGGCCTACGAACTGGAGTCGAAGCTGCATGAAAAGGGCAAGCGGGACCTGCTCGCGCTGGTGCGGGGCACGCTGCCGCGCAATGTGCGGGCGATCTTCGTGACCCAGCCGGAGGCACTCGGCTTGGGGCATGCCGTACTGTGCGCCAAGGCGGTGGTCGGCGACGAGCCGTTCGGCGTGATTCTGCCGGACGACCTGATCTGGAATGGCGCGATCGGCGCCAGGAAGAAAAGCGCCCTGCGGCAGATGGCCGAACTGGCCGAGGCCGAGCACGCCGGGGTGATCGCGGTGGAAGAAGTACCGCACGACGAAACCGACAAATACGGCATCGTCGCCACCACGCCGATCGACGAGCGCAGCGCGCGGATAAGCCACATGGTGGAGAAACCCAAGCCCGCCGACGCGCCGTCCAACCTGGCCGTGGTCGGCCGCTACGTGCTGCCGGCCCGCATCTTCCAGTTGCTGGAGCAGACCACGCCCGGTGCCGGCGGCGAGATCCAGCTCACCGACGCCATCGACGCGTTGTTGAAGGAGCAGGGCAAGGTGCTCGCCTACCGTTTCGAAGGCACCCGTTTCGATTGCGGCAACAAGGCCGGCCTGGTGCGTGCCACCATGCACATGGCGATGCAGGATCCGCAACTTGCCCCGGTGGTGCGCGAATTCCTCGGCCAGCTTTGATGGTTGACGGCTTTGATGGTTGCGTTCTGATGGGTGAATTTTGATCATGCCCCTGCCGCGATGGCCGATGCCTGCCGCGTCGTGTTCGCTGCGGCAACGCAAGCCGATGCGCGTGGTCGCCGCATGAAGCAGCCTGCGGCCATGTCGTACTACTGCGCCACCGCCACGTCTTACGCGCCATATGAGCCGCTGCAAGGCCGTGGCGATGCGCGCGTTGCGGTCATCGGTGGCGGTTATGCCGGGCTGAACACGGCGCTGGGCCTGGCCGAGCGCGGGGTGCGCGATGTGGTGCTGCTGGAGCGCGAGCAGGTCGGCTTCGGCGCTTCCGGGCGCAACGGCGGCTTCGTGTTCGCCGGTTATTCGCTGGGCGAGCAGAGCCTGCTGGAGCAACTCGGGGAAGCGCGGGCACGGGAGCTGTTCAGGCTCACCATCGAGGGCGTACAGCGCATTCGCCGGCGCGTCGCCGATTACCGCATTCCCTGCGATGTGGTCGATGAGGGCGTGATCTGGGCGAACTGGTTTCGCGATCCCGCCGTGCTGCGCCAGCGCCAGCAACTGCTGGCCGGGCGCTACGGCGTGCAGTGGCAGTGGCTGGCGCAGGCCGGGCTGCGCGAACGCATCCGCAGCGAGCGTTATCACGACGGTTTGTTCGAGCGCGATGCGCTGCACCTGCATCCGCTCAACTACGCGATCGGACTGGCGGCTGCGGCAGCCGCGCAGGGCGTGCGCATCCACGAGCACAGCGGCGTGCGCCGCCTGCATCGCGACGGCCTGCGCTGGCGCATCGAGACCGCGCACGGCGAACTGCATGCCGACCAGGTGGTGCTGGCCTGCGGCGGTTATCTGGCGGGACTGCAGAAACAGATCGACCGGGCGATCCTGCCGATCGCCACCTACGTGATGGTCACCGAGCCGCTGGGCGATCGCCTGGCGCAATGCCTGCTGACCCGCGCAGCGGTCTACGACACCCGTTTCGCGTTCGACTACTATCGCCCGTTACCGGACACGCGGCTGCTGTGGGGGGGGCGCATCTCGATCCGCGATCGTTCGCCGCAAGCGGTGCAGCGATTGCTGCGGCGGGACCTGCTGCGGGTGTTTCCGCAGCTCAAGGATGTGAAGGTCGATTACGCGTGGTCGGGACTGATGAGTTACGCGCGCCATCAGATGCCGCAAATCGGCACAAGCGACGATGGCTTGTGGTGGGCACAGGCGTTCGGCGGTCACGGGCTCAGTTCCACCTGTGCGGCCGGCGAGTTGCTGGCCGCGGCGATCGCGGAAGGCGACGACCGCTGGAAGCAGTTTGCCGACTACGCCCTGCCGAGCACGTATCGCCCGGCCGGTTACCTCGCCGCGCAGGCCAGCTACTGGCGTGCGGAATTCAACGATTGGCTGAAGACGAGAATGGAAGGATGAGCGAACACGTCGCGACGCAGGCCAACAGTGAAATCAGCTGGGCCGATTTCGAGAAGGTGCTGATCGTCGTCGGCACGGTGACCAGGGTCGAGCCGTTCCCCGAGGCGCGCAAGTCCGCGTGGAAAGTCTGGGCCGACTTCGGTCCCTACGGCGAGAAAAAGACCAGCGCGCAAATCGCCACGTTGTATTCGGCCGAGGACCTGCTCGGCCGGCAGATCGTCGGCGTGATCAACTTCCCCGAGAAGCAGATCGGCCCGTTCCGCTCGCAGTTCCTGCTGACCGGATTCCCCACCGATGCCGGTGTGGTGATCACCGCGGTCGAACGTCCGGTGCCGAACGGTACGCGTCTGGCCTAAGCTGGTGCGAAACCGGCTGGCCTCAGCCGTTCACCCGGTCGAGCCATACCTCGAGGCCCTGCGCATTGAGCTCGATATCCATGTCGAGCAGTTGGCACAGCGCTGCGCGCCCCCGGGTCCAGCCATGCGCCTGGGCGCGGCTCGCATACAGCTCGGCAAGCGAGGCGACCAGCACGGCATGACGGTCGGGTTGCCCGTTCGCGGCGCGGGCGAGGGCGACCATCGCGTCGATTTGCACGTGCAGGTCGCCGGCGAGCTTGCCGACCTGTTCGACACGACCGTAGTGGGTGAGATACATCGCCGCCGGGCGCAGCGTCAGCAGGCGGTCGATCGAGGCATGCAGGGCCGGCGGATCGAACTGCACCGGCGAGGTCGTGGGCAGGATGAACGGGCCCGCAGCGGTATCGAAATCGCGGTAGGAGAGGCCGAACACGTCGCCGGTGAAGCAGACGTTCGCGCGGGCGTCGTACACGGCGAGGTGATGCATCGCGTGGCCGGGCGTATCGAGGCAACGCAGCGCGCGGCCGGTCAGATCGACCACATGTCCGTCCGGCGCCTCGACCACCCGTGCGGCGGGAATCGGCCGCAGCCGTCCATACGTCCGTTCCATCACCGCCTCGCCATACACCGCACTGGCGCCGGCCCACAGCTTCGACGGATCGATCATGTGCCGCGCACCACGCGGATGCACCACCAGCTTCGCGTTCGGCAATTGCGCGATCAGTTCGCCGGCACCGCCGGCATGATCCAGGTGCACATGGGTAAGGATCAGCCAGTCCACGTCCGTAGCGGCCAGTCCGGCGGCAGTCAGCGCATCGAGCATGCGCGGCACCGCATGGTTGGTGCCGCAATCGACGAACGCCGCGCGTCCGTTCTCGACAATCAGATACGCCGCGTCGAACTGCGGCCGCACGAAACCGGTGTCGATGGTGTGGATACCATGGGTGGAAGCCATGCTCGCCTCGTGCTCGGTTGAAGCGGGCAGGGTAGCAAATCGGCAGGCCGCCGGGTCCGCGCGCATCAGTCCGACAGGCTTTGGCGGATCGCCAGCCTGTCGACCCATCTTGGCCACCCAGCTGACCATACTCGCCAGACCACTTGACCGGCGTCGCCTGCAAGTTGACCATCCGACTGAAGGTCGCTTGCCGACCCATTGTTGCAGGTCGCGGAGCCGAGATGTGGCGATACGATGAGGTTCGGGGTGGGACGATCCCAATCGGGGTTTGCTCCAGCCATATAACCCGATCCAGGTCGGTCTATCAGGTAGTAGAGGGAACTATGGCCTACGGGTTGCACCACTATTTGTCGCGCCCCCACCGTAGAGAAATTCATTGATCTTGCGAGTGCAGACGTACATAGCCGTTCGATGGGTTTTCCTACTTAGCCAGCTTCTATGGCTGGCTTCTATCCATTCGCCCATGTTGGTTTCGTGCAAGGCGGATGTCACGGACAATTTTCCCATGTTGATTTGACCATCGCTCTTGGCGATGGTCACGTACGGAGCACGCCATGAGCAACACCTGGGCCTGCGGTTTCATCCATCTGCAAGCTGGATCTATCCTGGGCGGCATGGACGATAACGTGCAACCCGAGTCGCTCGCGCTTGGCATGGTGCTTTGCGCGAGCGGCCAGAGCAGCAATGTGTTCCGGTCTTCGCGGGAAAGG
This sequence comes from Rhodanobacter sp., assembly GCA_035530315.1. GTDB lineage: Bacteria > Pseudomonadota > Gammaproteobacteria > Xanthomonadales > Rhodanobacteraceae > Rhodanobacter. The sequence continues at coordinate 15,749 of DATKVA010000049.1, forward strand.
TGGTTCCACCAGCACAGCACCGATGACGATCCTGGTCAGCGGGAAGAATTGCTGGCACCCACGCCGATCCTCACCCTCAATGCCGCCATGCGCGACATCGTCCGGATCGAAAAGGGCACGTGCCCGGTCGTTAAATTCAGCAACCACACGCGTGCAACGAAGCTCCCAGTCATCGCTCTGGAAGAGCACCAGGAAATCGTCACCGCCGATATGGCCCACAAAATCAAGTGATGGCTCCGCCTGGGCCGTCAGGATGTCCGCCATCAAGCGGATCATCTCGTCGCCGCGGAAATAGCCGTACCGATCATTGAAGGGCTTGAAGTCGTTAAGGTCAGCATAGGCGGCGACGAATGGCTGTTTGCCACGCAACAGCCGCGCGATGTGCTCGGTCACCGGGATGTTGCCCGGAAGAAAGGTCAGCGGGTTGGCATGGCGCGCCGCCTCAATACGAAATTCGGTCACCCTCCGCACCAGATCCTCACCCGTTCCCAAGCCGAGATAGCGGCCTGCCCGTGTGACGATAAAACCATCAGTCAGGTAGCGCTGGTCCTCACCGCGGAGAATATCCGCCATGCTCTCCATCGACTGCAGCTCGTCGCAGAGAAGCGGTGCTGCTCGCATGAATGTTGTGCAGGACTTTCGGCCGAAAAGCTCGCGGATGAACGGTTTGGCGAGGTCCTCAGTGAATCGACGGCGGTTGATCAGGCCGATTGGCCGATCCTCTTCAACGACCGCGATGGCGTGCAGTTCCGGATGACGAGAAAAGATGGAGGCTATATCGTCGGCGGTCCGATGAGTCGTGACCGATGGGGCGTGAATCAAAAGGTGTCCGGCACGCATCGACCGATGCGTGATCGGATCGCGCGGACGCGGAGGCACAAGCACGACATGCTCACGAATTGCCTCGCGCGCCTCGGGGTTCACGTTCACGACGGGCGATGCTGATGGCTTCCCCAGCAAGAAACCTTGGGCATACTTGATGCCAAGGTCCCGCATCATGCGCAGGTCGACTGGATCCTCGACACCTTCACCCACCAGATCGGCGCCCAGCGTCTCTGCTACCCGGCAAAGGGCTCGGACGATCACCAGACGCTCGGCACTGGTTGCCAGGCCATGGATCAGATAGCGGTCTATCTTGACGACGTCAGGTCGGATCTCATTCCACATCTGGAAGTTGGAGTGGCCGTTGCCGAAGTCGTCCAGGGCAACACGCACACCTCGCGCGCGCAGAAATTTCATCGCCTCGACGAGCTCAACCGGGTTGTCGACAATATCCCGCTCGGTTATCTCGATGGTGATGCGACCCAGGTCAAGCCCTGACGCTGATAACGAGGCAATGATCTGCTCGGGCCGCAAGCCGCTTTGCACGATGGCGTGAGCGCTGAGGTTGATGAGTAGCCGCCCTTCGCCAGACTGCGTCGCGAAAGCCGCACACACATTCCGCGCCGCCTGCAGCTCGAATTCGCCTAGTCGCCCGTTGGCACGCGCAAGATCCAACAGATCTAGAATGGTAAGCCCCACCGGACCGTGGGTCGGTCGCGACAGCCCCTCATGGGCCACTACATCCAACGTATCCAGGCGGACGAGAGGCTGGAACACGGCACTGAGGCCACCACGTCCGACAGCCTGATCGAGAAGCTGGGCTTGAGAGTCATCGGCACGTAGGCAGGGCGTCATTAGAAGAATTTCGCGACGGGATCAGGCAGGTAACTCAAGCAACCTGTCGAGTGGATGCTGCGAGTGGCTCGTGATCGCGCTTCCCAGCGAGTCCACCGCCGCGGCATGCCTGTCGACACGGTCATTTTGCAGGGTAAAGAAGTCAACTTCGCGCAGCAGCGCGACAGCGCTCTCGCGCATCGCTCGACTGGCGACCGCAGCCTCTTCGACCAGAGTGGCGTTTTGCCGGGTCATCGCGTCCATCTCGACTACGGCATCATTGACCAGACCGATATCGGTGGCGTGCCCGCGACCGGTGGAGGCCATGACAGCGACCAACTCCGAAAGCCTGTTCACCCCGATGGCAACGTCTTCAAGCACCGTCCCGGTACGATTGACCAGAACGCTGCCGGTACGTACGGCTTCATCGCTTTCTGAAATCATCTGCCGAATGTCTCGCGCCGCCTGTCCGCAACGATGCGCCAATTGGCGCACTTCAGCGGCGATCACGCCGAATCCGCGTCCATGCACGCCTGCCTGCGCGGCTTCAACTGCCGCATTCAACGCCAGCATGTGGGTCTGAAAGGCCACCTGATCCACCAGATCCAGTACCTCGCCCATGCGCCGCCCGGTGCGATTGATCTCGTTCATCGAGGTGACCGCTTGGGCGACCGCATCGCGCCCCTGTTCAGTTTGCCCCTGAACGTCGTTGGCGGCCTGACTGGCCTGATCCGCATGTCGCACACTTTGCGTGATCGCTGCCGACATGCGTGCCATGGATGTCGCCGTGCTTTCCAGATGAGTGGCTTGCGTCTGCGTTCGCTTGCTCAGCGCTTCATTGCCGTGGGCGATGGCGGTTGCACTCTGCTCAACCATCCAAGCGCGCTCGCGAACCTCTCCAACCACGCTTTCCAGTTGCACGTCCATCTGGGACAGCGTGCCCAGCAGCAACCCCACCTCGTCGCCTCGCCCGATATCGATCGGCTCACCCAGTACACCACCGGCAATTCTGGTGGCTACTTCCGATGCGCACTTCATGCGCTTTCCCAGCGAGCGAATGATGGTGATGTCGACCCAGACGGCAAGGCCCATCGCAAGACACAGCAAAATGAGCAACGCGAACAGATCGTGACGGTTGCTCACGTGTTGAACGGCAGCCTGCGCCTGGCCTTGAGCGAGGGCCAGGCTAAAGAGGTTCGAAAAATCGCTCTTCAGCGGCACAAACGATGACTGCACGTCATTGGCCAGCTTGAGCTGGGCAATATCGAAACGGCCCGCCTCAAGGATCGTCAAGGCCTCTTCGACGGCCTGCTCGGCATCCTTGCGATGCCCAGCGGCAAGAACGAACAGCTGTCGCTGCTGTTGCGCTAATCCGCTGCGCACGAGTGAAGCCCAGTGTCGGTCGATGTCGACACGATCGCTCTTGATGATCGCGCTTGCATCGTTGACGGAGGAGGGCAACTGCATGAGCGCCGCATGCACAAGGACCTGCATGATGTCGTTGTAGTCATTCTGGATGTGACCGACGTCAGCGACCGGCGCAAGTGTATCCACAACAACCAGCCGGATGCGGTGATCGGCCCGCGTCAGCTGCCGCACGGTGGCGCCGCAAACGATGATCAGCAGCAGCACCGATCCGATCAGTCGCAGTACTAACTGGGTACTCACATTCAACGTGAGTGGCGCAAGGATTCGACGGGACATGATTTGCTTTGTGAGACAGAGGCACCCCGACTTTCGGCATCAAACCCGCGAACTTGAGTGATATTTTCAGATTTACTTCTTTTGTTTCAATAACATGAACGCATTGTTTCAGTTAGGTTCCAATTTTATTTCGAACCGAGGGCATTTAAAGCCACCAGTGAATGGCGACTCTGAACCGTACTGTTGATTTCCATCGAAAACTGACCCATTCGCGAGGAAAATTTCCTTCCAATGCTGATCTATGGGTCTATCCCGGTTTCGTGGCCCCTTTGTAAGAACCGCATGTTGTTGCTCGCCTCGCGCTGGCGAAGGTCAGCTCCTGGCCGAATTGACCAGTCGACAACGCGGGTAAGCTTTCCTGGGGGTGCTGGCCTGTGGGCTGAATCAATAGCCGACGCGCCGCATTCAGGCCGAGTCGACCAGCACCAGTTCGGCATCGTCCAGCGCCGTCACCCGCAGCACGGGCTCATCGCGGATCGCCGCACCGTCGCGTGCATCGAGCCGGATGCCGTTGATCTCGACCGCGCCGGTGGCCGGCACCAGATAACCGTAGCGGCCTGCGCCGAGGGTGTATTCGGCCATCTCGCCGGCCTTGAGGGTGGCGCCGAGCACGCGCGCATCGGTGCGCAGCGGCAGCGCCTCGGCATCGTCCTTGAAGCCGCTGGCCAGCGCCACGAAACGGCCCGAACGGTCGCCCACCGGGAATGGCCGGGCGCCCCACGACGGCGGCTGGCCGAACTGGGTCGGGATGATCCAGATCTGGAAGATGCGGGTGGTGCCCGCTTCCCTGTTGTATTCGCTGTGGGTGATGCCGCTGCCGGCACTCATCACCTGCACGTCGCCGGCCTCGGTGCGGCCGGCATTGCCGAGGTTGTCGCGATGGGTGATCGCGCCTTCGCGCACATAGGTGATGATCTCCATGTCCGCATGCGGATGCGGCGGAAAACCGGTCTGCGGCGCGATGGTATCGTCGTTCCACACCCGCAGCGCGCCCCAGCCCCTGCGCCTGGGGTCGTGATAGCCGGCGAACGAGAAATGGTGCCTGGCCTTGAGCCAGCCGTGGTCGGCTCCGCCGAGGTTGTCGAAGGGTCTGCGTTCAATCATCGCGGTTCTCCGTAGCTGGATCGCGCCATCATCGGCGCCTGGCGCAAACATGGGGGCGCGCCACGCATTCTCGACATGCGCATCAGGGAAACGGACTGTCGCCGCAAGGGCCACGCTCGCGCGTCATGGCCGGCGATCGCGGGCTGCCGCAGCGACGATCGCGCGGCGCACCGGGTTCACCACTGCAGCATGATCTTGCCGATGTGCGCGCTGCTCTCCATCAGCGCATGGGCGCCGGCCGCATCGGCGGCGGGAAACACCTGGTGGATCAGCGGCCGCACGGTGCCGGCCTGCAGCAAGGGCCAGACCGTCGCGTGCAACTGGCGGGCGAGTGCGCCCTTGAACGCAACCGAACGCGCACGCAGCGTCGAACCGGTGAGGGTGAGACGCCGGCGCATGATCAGCGATGCGTCGATCAGCGCCTTGCTGCCGCCGAGCGTGGCGATGAACACCAGCCGCCCACCCTCGGCCAGTGCGTCGAGCTCGCGCGGAATGTAGTCGCCTGCGACCATGTCCAGGATCACATCCACGCCACGACCTGCGGTGGCCTGCTTCAGCACGGCGACGAAATCCTGCGTGCGATAGTTGATGGCGACAGCACCCAGTTTTTCGCAGGCATTGCACTTTCCCGCACTGCCGGCGGTGGCGAACACGCGATGGCCCAGTGCATGCGCCAGCTGGATTGCGGTCACGCCGATGCCGCTGGAGCCACCCTGTACCAGCAGCGTCTCGTGGGTACCGCCTTCGCCACGGCCAAGCTGGCCGCGGTCGAACACATTGCTCCACACGGTGAAATAATTTTCCGGCAGCGCCGCCGCCTCGAGCATCGACAAGCCGGCAGGTACCGGCAGGCACTGCGCCAGCGGTGCCACCGCGTATTCGGCATAACCGCCGCCGGCGAGCAGGGCACACACGGCGTCGCCCTGCTTCAATCCGAACGGGTTGTCGCCGGCCAGATCGCCAGCAGCCAAGGTACCGGCCACCTCCAGCCCGGGCAGGTCGGAGGCGCCCGGTGGCGGCGCATAGTTGCCCATGCGCTGGAACACGTCGGGCCGGTTGACGCCGGCGGCCGCCACCTTGATCAGCACCTCGCCCGGGCCGGGCTGCGGGATCGGGCGCGCCGTCAGTTGCAGCACGTCCGGGCCGCCGGGACGGACGATTTCGATCGCTTGCATGGTCGGCATGGGATGGCTCCGTGCGGCAGGTATTCGTGCAAACTGGTGGCGGCAGGGGCCTGCATCAAGCGCACCGGCATGCTCCGGGCAATCGCGTCGATCCGGTGCGGCTCACCAGTCGGTCGGGCGGTAGTCCTTCAGGAACTGGCCCCACACGTGCTCGCCGCTGCGGATGCCGCTGATGATCGGGTCGACGATGCGCGCGGCGCCGTCGACGATGTCCAGCGGCGGGTGGAAGCGTTCCTCCCGCACTTTCTTCGCCGCCAGTTCCGCCGGATCCTCGTCGGTCACCCAGCCGGTATCGACGCTGTTCATGTGGATGCCGTCGTTGTGGTAGTCGGTCGCCGCCGTGCGCGTCATCATGTTGAGCGCGGCCTTGGCCATGTTGGTATGCGGATGCCGGGTAGTCTTGAAGCTGCGGTAGAACTGGCCTTCCATCGCCGACACGTTGACGATGTGCTTGTCGCGCTCCGGCGTGCGCAGCATCAGCGGCTTCAGGCGCGCATTGATGATGAACGGCGCGATCGCGTTGACCAGTTGCACTTCCAGCAGCTCGACCGACGGCACCTCGGCCATCAGCAGCCGCCACGAGTTGCGTTCGCGCAGATCGACCTGCTGCAAATCCTGGTCCAATCGGCCTTCAGGGAACAGGTGCTGCTGCGCCAGCAGGTCCTCGGGCAGCAGCGGCAGTTGCGACAGTTCGGCGGCGCGGGTCAGGCCAGCCAGGTTCGGCTCCTGACCGGCAGGCGCGATCGCCGATGCGTCGCCTTCGGGCAGGATGTGCGCGGCACGCAGGCCCTCGTAGCGGCCGAGCAGCTTGCGCATGTTTTCCGGCATCTCGTGCGGCGCGGCGGTTTCGCCGGCCATCATGTGCGCGTAGAAATCCGGCGGGCGGCGCACGGTCTGGCAGGCGTTGTTGATGATGAAGTCCAGCCGCGCACGCGTGGCGAGCAACTCCCGGCAGAACGCCTCGACGCTGGGTGTGTGGCGCAGGTCCAGGCCATAGATCTGCAGGCGATGGCCCCATTCGCCGAAGTCCGCTTCGGCGGCGTAGCGCGCCGCCGAATCGCGCGGGAAGCGGGTGGTCACGATCAGCTCGGCGCCCGCGCGCAACAGCTTCAGGCCGGCCTGGTAGCCGATCTTCACGCGACCGCCGGTCAGCAGCGCCACGCGGCCGCGCAGATCGGCCAGTTCGGTGCGCTTGACGTAATTGAACGCGGCGCAGCTCGGGCACAGCTGGTCGTAGAAGAAGTGGATCGTCGAATACTTCTGCTTGCACACGTAGCAATGCTGCGGCTCGATCGACTCGCGCGGCGCGTGCTCTGCGTCGACGTCATGCGCCTGAAAACCCTCCGGCGCAAACACCGTCGGCGTGGTGAACACCGGCTTGCGGCGCAGCGCGCGGATGCCGGTCCGGTCCAGCACTGCATCGTCGGCGCGAATTTTCGATGCGTAGCGCGCCTTGGCTGCCGCCTTCAGCTTCACCCGGCGGGCGGCGGAATCGGGATCGTAGATCCGTGCCACCGCCTGGTGCAGACGCCCACGCTCCGCTGCCGGCAGGCGCTCCAGCAGCTGCGGGTCGGCCGCCACCGATTCGAGCAGTTCCATCGCGTCGCGCAACCGCTCCAGCAGGGCATGGTCCGCGTCAGCGGATGCAGGTGGGGTAGGGTTCGTGATCGTCAAAAGTGTGGTCCGTAGTCGGCAGGCATAACAGCCCGCAGTCAGGGTGGCACCCCGTGCGGGTTGCCAACCGCCTATTTTGCCCGGTTTGGCCGTGCAGCGGGGCCGTGATGCGAAACCCGCCGGTCAACGCTGCAGGGGCTCGGCCGCCTGCCGATCGCCGCCCACAGGATCAGCCGGAAAGCGGACGGCTGGTTGCCGCGAGCCAGTCCTGCAGCGAGAAACTTTCGCGCTCCCCGAGATCGAGCTGATGACGCCCGTACCAGTCTTCGGCGGCATCGCGGCCGAGTTCGCGCAACGCCTGCAACTGGCTGAGGCGGGTGTCTGCTGCCGAATACCCCTCGCGTGTGGTGAGCGCCTCCTTCGGCGTGATCACATGCATGCGCAGGCGGCGCAAACGGCGTTCCTCGACACTGGTCGCCAGCCGCCCCTCGATGCGCTGGCGCCGCAGCGCGAGATCCCGCAGCTCGCGCCGGAACGCACCGGAGAACGAGAGCTGGGCCGCCAGTTCGGCGATGTCACGGGCCAGGCGCGGCACATGCGTACCGTCGAACGGCTGCAGCAGCACACACAGCAGATCGTGGCCGCCGGCCGCGAGCAACGGCTCCAGCACGGGATTGCCGGCGAATCCACCGTCCCAGTAGGCCTCGCCATCGATTTCCACCGCCGCGAACCATTGCGGCAGGCAGGCCGATGCCAGCAAGGCGTCATGGCTCAGCCGCGCATTGTCAAACAGCGTGAGCGCACCGTCGCGCACCCGCGTCGCCGCCAGCTGCAGCTGGATCGGCCCGGCGCGCAGGGCGTCGATGTCGAACAGTTCCTCGACCAGCGGCCGCAACGGATTGGCGGTCAGCGGCGCGCCCGGTGCCGACGGCCAGCTCTGACCTTGATTGAAGATGCCCGCGGCGGCGGCCCACCAGTCGGCCACCACGTTCTGACGGGCGAGGGCCAGCCAGAACGCATCCAGCGTTTCGCGCGCACCCGGCGCACCGGCGCGCTGCCATCCCTGCGCCAGTGCCACCGCATTCATCGCACCGCTGCTGGTGGCACTGATCGATTCGATCTCCAGCCCGGGCACTTCCAGCAGGCGATCCAGCACGCCCCAGGTAAAGGCGCCATGCGCGCCGCCGCCCTCGAGTGCGAGCTTGATCGGAACGGAGTCGCTGCTGCGTTGCATCATCCGATCATCGGGGCAGCGCCGGAGGCACGTCAAGTGTTCTGCCGGAACCTGCGCGCCGCTGTCGTGCCGTCGTCGAGCGGGGCGCCATTGCGCGGCAAATGGCCGCATCGGTTACCGTGCGCGTGTGTCGGGCATAAATTGTCGGGCTGTTTCCACTCGTCTGCCGGAGCCAACCATGTCGAGCGAGTCGTACAAGCAGATCACCCAGGATCTCAACCAGGCCATCGCTACCTTGCGCGCCGCACAGTCGGGCACGATGAGCGGCTTCTCGGCGATGGCCAAGGCCGCGATGGAGCCGGGCGTGCTCTCCGGGATCGACAAGGAGCTGATCGCGCTGGCGATCGGCGTCGCCGCCCGCTGCGACGGCTGCCTGGGCTTTCACGTGAAGGCGCTGGTTCGCCTCGGCGCCAGCCGTGAACAGTTCATGGAAACCCTGGCGGTGGCGGTCTACATGGGCGGCGGCCCGTCGCTGATGGCAGCGGCCGATGCCGTGCGCGCCTGGGAGGAGTTCACCGTGGAAGGCTGACGCTTGCCGGGCAGGCCGCGAGCGTTTCTTTGCCGGTGCCCCGGGGTTGCCTCATCTTCGGCAGCGAACGGCCAGCGGCGAGGGCGAGCATGCATCGGCCGGCGTGCCCGACGCGCCGATCTTTCCCTGCCGCCGCCACGGTGATCCGATGAAGCGCCGAACTCTGCTGAACAGTGCCTTGCTGGGTGCGTCCGCACTCGCCTTTCGCCCCGCGCTCGCGTTGACGGCGAACATCGACGGCGCAGCCGCCCGCCTGGCGGCGCTGGAACGCCGGCATGGCGGGCGACTGGGCGTGTCCATCCTCGATACGGGCAACGGGCGCCGCGTGGCGCATCGGGACGACGAGCGCTTCCTGATGTGCAGCACGAACAAGCTGCTGGCGGTGGCCGCCGTGCTGGCGCGCGTGGATCGCGGCACGGAGCGGCTGGATCGGCGCATCGTGTTCGGCCGCGAGGCAGTGCTGAGCTATGCGCCGGTGACGCGCCATCACGTGGGCGCGCCGGGGATGAGCGTGGCCGAGTTGTGCCGGGCGGCAATCACCCTGAGCGACAACACGGCAGCGAATCTGCTGCTGGCCAGCCTCGGCGGGCCGGCTGGAGCGACCGCGTTTGCCCGCGGCATCGGCGATGCGCTGACCCGGTTCGATCGCATCGAGCCCGAGCTCAACGTGGGCGGCCCCGGCGACTTGCGCGATACCACCACGCCGGACGCCATGCTGGCCAGCATGCGCAAGGTGCTGCTGGGCAACGTGCTTGCCGAGGCCTCGCGCGGGCAGCTGCTCGCCTGGCTGCGCGCCAGCGTCACGGGTACCGACAAGCTGCGCGCGGGCGTCCCGGCCGGCTGGACGGTGGGCGACAAGACCGGCAGCGGTTTCAGGAATGAAACCAACGACGTGGCCATTCTCATGCCACCGCAGCGCAAGCCGCTGCTGGTCACGGCGTATTACGCCGGCTCGCCTGCCGACGCGGCCACGCGCGATGCCGTGCTGGCCGACGTGGGCCGCATCGCCGCGTCGATTTGACGGACGCGGGACAGATGCGGCGGAACCACTGGATTCGCCGCACCTGCGCCTCGCTGTCGCTGCCCTCGCTTCACTCCGTCCGCTTGTAGATCACGCCGCCCTTCATCACGAATGGCACGTGCTCGATCGCGCTGATGTCGGCGGTCGGGTTGCCGCGTACCGCGATGATGTCGGCGTCGAGGCCGGCTTTCAGCTGGCCGAAGCGGTCCTGCTGGCGCAGGATCGTCGCGTCGACCGCGGTGGCGGCCAGCAGCGCGCGGGCCGGCGACATGCCGTCGCGCACCATCCACTCCAGTTCCTTGTAGTTGGTGCCGTGGGCGAACACGCCGACATCGCTGCCGCAGCCGATGGTGACACCCGCGTCCATGGCCAGCTTGAACGCGTGCGCGGACTGCTTCATCTCGTCGGTGGGCGGATCGCCCGGCTTCCAGCCGTGGAAATATTCGGCGTAGGCGACCACGGCTTCCAGCGTGGGCAGGTAGGCGACGTGGTGCCGTTTCATCAGCGCGAATACTTCAGGCGTGCCGGCGAAGCCGTGTTCGATGGTGTCGACGCCGGCCAGTACCGAGCGGCGCATGCCTTCGGGCGTGGTCGAATGCACCGAGACCGGCAGGCCGAGCGAATGCGCGGCCTCGACGCCGGCGTTCAATTCGTCCTGGGTGAAGGTGGGCACCGCGCCCTGGCTCTTGCCGCAGTGGTAGTCGGCGTAGATCTTGATCCAGTCTGCGCCGTGGCCGGCCTGGTCGCGCACCGCGTCCAGCATCTGCGCGCGTCCGCTGACCGGGATGCCGCCCTGCGGCAGGTCCATGTCGGTACGGAAGCCCATCGGGCCGGGACCGTAGCAATGGCTGGCGACGGTGGCGCGGGTGGCCACGAAAAGATGCGGGCCGGGGATCAGGCCCTGCTCGATCGCGCGCTGCACGTCGACGTCGGCATAGCCGGCGCCTTCGGTGCCGAGGTCGCGCATTGCGGTGAAGCCCGCCATCAGGGTGGCGCGCGCGTGCAGCACCGCCTCGATGGTGCGATAGGGCAGGGGTTCCTTCAGTACCTGATCGTTCCACAGCGTTTCGTTGTACGGGTGCAGAAAGATATGCGAGTGCGCGTCGATCAGGCCGGGCAACAGCGTCGTGCCAGGCAGCTCGATGGTCTGCGTGCCCGGCGGCGCCTTGACCTGCGTCGGCGGGCCGACCGCCACGATATGGCCGTCCTGCACCAGCAGCACCCAGCCCGCATGCGTCTGCTCGCTACGCGCGTCGAAGACGCGGTCGGCCTTGAGCAGCCAGGCGTGATCGGCCGGCTTGTTGACGGTCGCCGCGGCGGGCGTGCCCACGGCACAGGCCAGCAGCATGCCGCCGAGCAATACCCTCAGGCGTCGCGTAAAATTCTGCATCGACATGGTCTCTCCCCTTTGCGGATTTCCCTGCGCACCTTGTAACACCGGCAAGGGTGTGCGGGGATATGTGCGCTGGAAACCGTTCCCCGCCGCCGCGCCGGGCCATACCGCGAAGTCATCTGCAATGCCATGCTTGCGTTCCGCATTGCACGGCACGCGCCAAGCGGCCTGCGGCGAAACTTGAATTTGTTGCGCTGGCATCCAATATCGAACAGACCACCCCGCAGGGACACCCGAATGTCGACCTCCGTCCAGCAGCAGAACCGCCAGCGTTTCGATGTCATCGCCGCCGAGTGGGACGACAGTCCGAGACGACGCGAGCTGGCGACCGGCGTGGCCGCCGCGATCGCCGAGACGCTGCCGCTGCAGGCACACTGGCGTGCGCTGGAATACGGTTGCGGTACCGGTCTGGTGGGTGCCGCGCTGGCGCCGCGGCTGGGGCACTTGCTGGCCTGCGATGTTTCGCCCGGCATGCTGTCGGTGCTGACCGAGAAGGCACGCGCGGCCGGGCTCGATCAGCTGCAGACCCGGGTGCTCGATCTCACCAGCGAGCCGCCGCCGGCGGAACGTTTCGATCTGATCTTCAGCAGCATGACGATGCACCACATTCCGGACGTCCCGGCGCTGCTGCGTACATTCCACGGCATGCTCACGCCGGGTGGCTGGCTGGCGCTGGTGGATCTGGACACCGAGGACGGCAGCTTCCATGGCGAGGACATGCCCGGCGTGATGCATCATGGTTTCGATCGCATCGCCCTGCAGGATGACCTGCGCGCTGCCGGCTTTGTCCAGACCAGCGCGCGCACCGCGCACACAGTGTCCAAGACCGCCGACGACGGGCGGGTGAACCATTACCCCGTGTTCCTGATCACCGCCCGGGCGTGACGCGGTGAACGGCAGGCGCAAACCGTCAGGCGGGTTCGGTCGTCGGGGTTGGTCGATCGTGCGTGGTGCCCGGCCGGTTCCCTCCATGTCAGTCCGTTGCGCCCACAACAGGTTCGGCAGCGGTGCGCAATGATCGCTTCGGAACTCGACAATCCTTTCTGGTCTTCCTTGCGCAGCCGGCATCGTGCGCTGGCGCAGTGCATCGGCGATGCCGCGCGATATCCGGCGCCCTACGCGCCTTTCCTGGGCGTGGCGAACGCGCAGGCGGATGTGGCCGGGGCGCTCGCGGCGCTGCTGGAACCGGGCGAAACGCTGTACCTGCTCGGGGTGGCGCCGACGCTGCCGGACGGCTGGGTTCTGCAGGCGCACGGCGAACTGGCGCAGATGATCTGCACGGCAGCGATCCCGCCGATCGACGGGCCGCCGGTCATTGAATTGTCCGAACCGCATCGTGCGGATGTGCTGGCGCTGACGGCGCTGGTGTATCCGCATTATTTCCGTCCGCGCACGATGGAACTGGGCCGCTACTTCGGGATCTACCAGGACGGCCGGCTGGCGGCGATGATCGGCGAGCGCCTGGGCATGGACGCATCCCAGGAGATCAGCGCGGTCTGCACGCATCCGGACTTTCTTGGCCGCGGTTACGCCCGCCGGCTGGTGGCGCAGCTGTCGAACGACAATCTCGCACGCGGCCGCCTGCCGTTCCTGCACGTGAGCCCGCAGAACCGTCGCGCGAAGCGGCTGTACGAACAGCTCGGCTATCGCCTGCGCCGCGACATCGGCTTCTGGTCGCTTAGCCGGGCAGCGTCGGGTGCGGCAGCACCGTAACGCGCCGGCACGCCGGATCGCGGTGCAAGACGGGCCGGCGGCAAGAGGGCAGTATGGGCTTCGCGCCGTACGCGCACGTAACCGCTATCCACGACCTCGGCGGAATTGGCCGCGCACCAGAGTGCGCGCCGTTTTTTTCGCCCGGCCGCATCGCTCCGGATACGATGAGCCCGTTCAGCGCACAGGCACCGGCACGTGGCGGGTGCGCCACCATGCCAGCACGAACAGCGCGGCAAACAGCAGGTCCATGCAGCCGCCGGCGAGCATCAGCAACGACAGGCGGTGCTGCAGATACAGCACCAGCATGGCGGTGCCGAAGCTGAGCTTCTCCAGCGTGGCGGGGATCATCATCGGCCGGTAGCGCAGCGGATCGCGCGCCAGCAGCGCAAATCCCAGCTGCCATGCCAGCGCGACACCGATGAAGCCGTAGTAAAACTCCGCATGGGTGATCGCCGGCGGCTGCATGTGCGCCACCATCGATTCCTGGAAATACATCGGCAGCAGGGCAATCAGGCCGTAGAGGGCGGCAATGAAAAACACCCGGCGCGAAAACAGCATGCTCGACTCCCCCTGGTCCGTTTCCGGCGAGCTTAGCGGATGCCGCGCTCGCACGCTCGCGGGTGGGGCGACGCAGACCAAACGGCGAAATCCCGCGCCGGAGTGCCATCGTTTCGGGCGGCGTCTGGCGAACGTGCCGAACTGCCCGGCTGCCGGTCACTCGTGCCGGAGCGCCTCGATCGGGTCGAGCCGGGCAGCGCGGCGGGCCGGGAAATAACCGAAGATCACGCCGATCGCAGCCGAGAACAGGAAGGCGAGCAGGTTGATCTGCAGTCCGAAGACATAAGGCACCTGGAGCATGTTGGTCAGCACGATCGAGGCGACCGTCGCCAGCAGCAGGCCCAGCAGGCCACCGATCGACGACAGCACCACCGCCTCGATCAGGAACTGCAGCAGCACCTCGCGCTCCAGTGCGCCCACCGCCAGGCGGATGCCGATCTCGCGGGTGCGCTCGGTCACCGACACCAGCATGATGTTCATGATGCCGACCCCGCCGACCAGCAGGCTGACGGCGGCCACCGCGCCCAGCAGCAGGGTCAGCAGCCGGGTGGTGCTGGAGAGCATGTCGGCAATCTCGCGGGTATCGAGCACGTTGAAATCGTTCTCTTCGCTGGCGGCGATCCGACGGCGTTCGCGCATCAGCGACTCGATCTGCTGCTTGGCCCGGATGGTCGATGCGCCCTCCTGCACCGACACCAGCAGCATGCCCACGTCCTGATTGCCGGCGAGCCGGCGTTGCACGGTACGCAGCGGCATGATGACGGTGTCGTCCTGATCACGGCCCATCGAGGACTGGCCCTTGGCCTTGAGCAGGCCGATCACCTCGCAGGAGAACTGCTTGATGCGGATTGCACTGCCGATCGGGCTCTGGCCGCCGAACAGCTTGCTGCGCGTGGTTTCCCCCAGCACGCAGACCGCCTTGCCGGCCGCCTGTTCGGCTTCGGTGAAGGTGCGTCCGGCGGCGATCGTCCAGTTGCCGGCGGTGAAATAGGCATTGCTGCTTCCCACCACGCTGGTGGACCAGTTGCTGGCCAGATGCACCACCGTGATGGTGCGCGAAACCACCGGTGCGACGCTGCTCAGATGGCTGACCTGGTTTTCGATCGCGACGGCGTCGGCGAGTTTGAACGCGGCGGCGCCGGCGATGTCGCGACCGCCGCCGAGCCGCTGCCCCGGGCGTACCATCAGCAGGTTGCTGCCGAGACTGGCGATCTGTGTGGACACTGCTGCGGTGGCGCCATTGCCCAGGGTGACCATGGTGATCACCGCGGCCACGCCGATCAGGATGCCGAGCACGGTGAGGAACGACCGCGTCAGATTGCGGCGGATTTCCTTCAGTGCCAGCAGCAGCGTATTCCACAGCATTACGCGGGCTCCGGGTTGCGGATGTCGCTCTCCACGCGACCATCGACGAAGCGCACGATGCGCCGCGCATAGGCCGCCATGTCGGGTTCGTGCGTCACCATCAGCACGGTGATGCCGCGGTCGCGGTTGAGCGTGACGACCAGCTCCATGATCTCGCGGCTGCGCTGGGTGTCGAGGTTGCCGGTCGGCTCGTCGGCCAGCAGCACCGCCGGATGGGTGACGATGGCGCGGGCGATCGCTGCGCGCTGCTGCTGGCCGCCGGACAGTTCGGCCGGCGAGTGATGCTCCCAATCGGTCAGGCCCACCGCGGCCAGCGCCTCGCGGGCGGTGGCATGCCGGACGTGCGGCGGTTCGCCGCGATACAGCAGCGGCAGTTCCACGTTCTCCAGCGCCGATGTGCGTGCCAGCAGGTTGTAGCCCTGGAACACGAAGCCCAGGTAGTTGCGCCGCAACAGCGCCCGCTGATTGCGCGAAAGCGCTTCCACCGGAACGCCACGAAAACGGTAACTGCCGGTCGTCGGCACGTCGAGACAGCCCAGGATGTTCATCGCGGTGGACTTGCCCGAGCCGCTGGGCCCCATGATGGCGACGAACTCGCCCTCATGCACCACCAGATCGATGCCGCGCAATGCCTGCATCGCCACTGTCCCTTGCCCGTAGGTCTTGGTCACGCCGATCAGCTCGATCAGCGGGGGATCCGACCGGCTCTCATTCGCGGCAGGGCTCACGGGCTCCCATCCTGGCTTTCGGTGATCATCATCATGCCGACTTTCAGATCGCCGGAGATCACTTCGGTCAGCTTGCCGTCGCTGGCGCCGATGGTGACCGGCACGGCAACCGGCTGACCATCACGCAGGATCCAGACCTGCCTCGTCTTGCCGGAACCGCCGGCGGTACTGGAAGCATTGCCATGCGGCCGTCGCGGCATCAGGCGACCGAGCAGGCCACCGGAACCCCTGCTCGTCGTTGCGGCGGAGACCGGTGTGAAGCGCAAGGCCGCGCTGGGCACCAGCAAGGCATTCTTCCGCTCGCTGACCACGATCGAGGCGGTAGCGGTCATGCCCGGACGCAGGCTCAGGTCGTCATTGTTGACGGTCAGCACGGTGAGGTAGGACACCACGCCATCCTTGGTCTGCGAGCCGAAACCGACACGCCGCACCTGGGCCGGATATTCGCGCCCGGGGTAGGCATCCACGGTGAACGTGGCGCGCTGGCCGTCACGGACCTGGCCGACATCGGCCTCGTCCACGTCGACCTGCAGTTCCATCTTCGACAGATCCTCGGCAAGCGCAAACAGCACCGGCGCCTGCAGCGACGCGGCCACGGTCTGCCCGGGTTCGATCGTGCGCGCCAGTACCACGCCGTCGATCGGCGAGCGGATCGATGCTTTGGCCAGATTGGTCTCGTCCGAACTCAGCTGGGCGCGCGCCTGGGCCACGGCGGCAATCGCGTTTGCCTGCGACGCCAGCGCACGGCTCCAGGCTGCCTCGGCGGTATCCAGCGCGACCTTCGACGGCTCGCCGCCTCCGCTCAACGCATGCATGCTGGTCAGTCGATCGAAGTAAAGCCGGGTTTCCTTCACCGTCGCCGCTGCCAGCTTGACCTGGGACTGGGCGGCCGCCAGTGCGCCGCGGGCATTGGCAAGTTGGTCCTGCAGCCGGGAAAGATCGAGGCGTGCCAGGATCTGGCCGCGCTTCACCTTGTCGTTGACGTCGACGTACACCGCTTCCATCGTGCCGGACAGTTCGCTGCCGACATCGACCTGGTTGGTCGGCTGCAGATTGCCGGTCGCAGCCACTCTGACCACCAGGTTGCCACGGCTGACGGCTGCGGTCCGATAGCCCGGTGCCGATGCATCGCTACCGCGCCGGGCAAGGAAATAGCCGCCCACCAGCAACAAGAGCAGCGTGGCCAGTGCCAGCCAGAGGCGCCAGCGTCTGCCCGCACCACGGCGGCCTGTTGCCGGACCCAGCACACTGGCCAGATCGGAGCTCGTCGTTGCGGCCTTGTGCGCCATATCCTTGTTGCCGGGTGTCTGCATGGGCGGCCCCTGACCGTCCGGGTCAGCCTGTGTTTCATCAGGTTTCATGAGGACTCCAGCCATGGCATGGCTCGCGGCGCGCTTCCGTTACCTTAGCCATCGCAGGTGTGGCGATATTGACCAGCATCAAGCTGGCGCCATCGCGTGGATTTCAGGGTACGCCGACAACGCTCCGGTAGAGTGGCAGCCGCTCCGCGTAGCTCCGGCGGGAGCCATCGCGGCCCCGGTGTTGCGTATGGTGGTCGACGCGGTACCGACATGGCGGATCGACCACAGCCGGCGCCATCACACTGCAGTGGGCACACTGTCCGCAATACCCGAGGATCGGCTCATCGTGCACGCCTTCGCCCGACAACTGGTCGCATTGCTGTATTTCATGGCGCCGGCCTACCTGGCCAACATGGCACCTCCGTTCGTACGCTACTGGAAGGGCTGGAACCGGCCGATCAACGAGCGCCTGCTTGGCAGTCACAAGACGGTGATCGGTTTTGCCCTGGGGGTCGTGGCCGGCGTGCTGGCAACGGGGGGGCAGGCGGCACTGGCGTTGCCGATCAGCCGGCTCGACTATGCGGCCTGGCCGTTGCTGGGTCTGGGTTTCGGGCTTGGCGCCATGGCCGGCGACAGCCTCAAGAGCCTGCTCAAGCGCCGGCTGGGGATCACGCCCGGCCGACCGTGGGTACCGTTCGACCAGCTCGACTTCGTGCTCGGTGCGCTGGTGCTGGTCGCCCCGTGGGCCAGATTGTCCTGGTTCGAAGTATCGATCATTCTGGTCGGGAGCTTTCTCGCCGGCCTGCTGGTGAACCGGCTGGCGTTCCGGCTGGGGATCAAGGGCAGCCCATGGTGAGCCGCACGCCAGGATCACCAGCGATCGCTGGCGCGGCCATGACCGGCGTCGGCACGCCGGGCTCGCCGGTCGGTCCCGGCATGCGGCAACGCGAATTGCCGGCGAACCCGTGGATGCTGGGGATCGGCGATGTGGCGAGCGCGTTGGGTACCGACCTGGAGCAGGGGCTCAGCGCGCAGGAGGCTGCCACCCGGCTCGCCGCCGACGGTCCCAATGAGCTTCACGCATCCCCCGCCTTGCCGGCCTGGCGCCGCGCGCTGGCACAGCTGCGGAACCCGCTGGTCTACCTGTTGCTGATGGCTGCCGTGGTGGCGCTGGCGGCCTGGGTGATCGAGGGCATGCCCGACTGGCCACTGGATGCGATCGTGATCGTCAGCGTGGTGATCCTCGATGCCGCACTGGGCTGGCTGCAGGAAACCAGGGCGGCGGATGCCGTCGCGGCACTGGCGAAGATGACTGCCGTCACTTCGGCGGTGATCCGTGATGGACAACTGCAGCGGGTGCCCAGCGCCCAGCTGGTCAGGGGAGACCTGCTGGTGCTCGGCGAGGGCGACGCAGTGGGTGCCGATGCGCGCCTGGCTGAGGCGACGTCGCTGCGCGTGCTGGAGGCGTCGCTGACCGGCGAGAGTATCGGCGTGCTGAAAAATGCCGCCACGCTGGTGGCACCGGCAGCGCTGGGCGACCGTTTGAACATGGTGTTCAAAGGTACTGCGATCGCGCAGGGCGTCGGTCGGGCGGTGGTGACGACCATCGGCATGCAGACCGAGGTGGGTGCCATCGCCACGCTGCTCGACACCACGGTCGCCGCACCGACACCGCTGCAACAGGAAGTGACCCGCATCGGCAAGGTGCTGGGCCTCGCGGCACTGGTGATCGCGGCCGTGGTGGTGGCGACCATCCTGTTGATCTCCCATACCCTCGGTGTCACCGACGTGGTGGAGGTACTGCTGCTGGGCGTGTCGCTGGCCGTGGCGGCGATCCCCGAGGGATTGCCGGCGATTCTGTCGCTGGTACTGGCCATGGGCGTGCGGCGCATGGCCCGGCGCCATGCAATCGTCAAGCAGCTGGGGTCGGTCGAGGCGCTGGGGGCGGCCTCGGTGATCGCCGCGGACAAGACGGGTACGTTGACCCGCGGCGAGATGACCATCGTGCGGGTGATGACGGCTTCGGGCAGCAGTCGGTTCACCGGTGTCGGCTATGCGCCCGAAGGGCGGGCCGAGCGCGCCGGTGCCGAGCTGACGGCCGGACCGCTGCGCGACGAACTGGTTGCCGTGATCCGCGGCGGCAGCCTGGCCGGCAATGCCAGCCTGCGCCAAGGGGACGATGGCGAGTGGGTGATCGAGGGTGATCCGACCGAGGCGGCCTTCCTGGTGGCCGAGCGCAAGCTGGGCGCACGCGGTGCGAGCGTGCTGCGGGAAGACCGCTTCGAGCGCATCGGCGAGATCCCTTTCACCTCGCAACGAAAGATGATGTCGACCTTGCAGGTGGATCACGCGCACGCCGATGCGCATGTGCTGTTCACCAAGGGGGCACCGGATGTGCTGCTGAACCGGTGCACACGGGTGCGCAGGGGGAACGAAACGATCCGACTCGATGCCGACCTGCGTGCTCGCGTGCTCGCGGATATTGCTGCGATGACGGACCAAGCGCTGCGCACGCTGGCCGTGGCCTGCCGTACGCTGGCTGTCGACGCGACGATTCCGACGGAGCCGCATGAGGTCGCCGCGATCGAACGGGAGCTGGAGTACATCGGCACCGTGGGGATCACCGATCCACCGCGCGCGGAGGCGGCGGTGGCGATCGGCGAGGCGCAACGGGCCGGCATCCGGATGATCATGATGACCGGTGACCACCCGCGCACGGCGGCGCGCATCGCCGCGGATCTGGGTATCGTGGATGCCGGGGCCAGCGTGCTGAGCGGGGCCGAACTGGATATTCTGGACGAAGCTGCCTTCGCCGAATCGGTGCGCCGGACCTCGGTGTTTGCACGCGTTGCACCTCGGGACAAGTTGCGCATCGTGAGCGCGCTGCAGGCGGCCGGCGCTGTGGTCGCGATGACCGGCGATGGTGTCAACGACGCACCGGCGCTGAAGGCCGCCGACATCGGCATCGCCATGGGCCGGACCGGCACCGAGGTGACCCGGCAGGCGGCCGACATGATCCTGGCGGACGACAACTTTGCCACCATCGTCGATGCGGTGCGCGCAGGTCGCGGCATACTCAACAACATCCGGAAGTTTCTGCGTTACCTGTTGTCGTCGAACCTTGCCGAGGTGCTGACCGTCTTTCTGGGCGTCGCGGGAGCCGGGGTGATCGGACTCAAGGCCACGGTGACCGGCAACGATGGCATCGTGGTGCTGCCGTTGCTGGCTACGCAAATCCTGTGGATCAACCTGATCACCGACACCGGTCCGGCGCTGGCCATGGGCGTCGATCCCGTCGCCGACGACGTGATGGCGCATCCACCGCGCCTGCGCAGCCAGCCGGTGATCGATGGCCGCATGTGGCTTGGCGTGGCCGAGATGGGCGTGGTGATGGCCGTGCTGACCTTGCTGACACTGGACATGTTCCTGCCCGGCGGGTTGATCGAGGGTACCGGCGACCTCGCCACGGCGCGTACCGCCGGCTTCACGGTGCTGGTACTGACCCAGTTGTTCAATTGTTTCAATGCGCGCTCGCACAGCGCCTCGGCCTTCAGGGGGATGTTCTCCAACCGCTGGCTGTGGGCGGCGGTTGCGCTGTCGGTTGCGCTGCAGGTGGCGGTCGTCCATGTCCGCATGCTCAACCTTGCATTCCACACCGTTCCGCTGTCCGCGGGCCAGTGGGCCGCATGCGTGGCGATGGCCAGCGGCGTGCTGTGGTTCAGCGAACTGCGCAAGCTGGGCCGCCGCTCCCGGGCACCGCGTGGTGGCACTACGATACCCGGGCCGGATCCGTTTCCCGGTTCTTGAGGCGCGGCCGCGGAACAGGCACGGGTTATCAGCCGCATGACACAGGAGCAACGCATGACCGATCTGTCCGTCTTTCCGATCACCGCACGCTGGCCGGCCGAACACCCCGACCGTATCCAGCTCTATTCGCTCAACACGCCCAACGGCGTGAAGGCCTCGATCATGCTGGAGGAGACAGGGCTGCCCTATGAGCCGCATCTGGTCGACATCATGAACGACGAGAGCCACTTGCCCGAATTCCTGTCGCTCAACCCCAACGGCAAGATCCCCGCGATCATCGATCCGGCCGGACCCGGCGGCGAGCCGCTGGGGTTGTTCGAATCCGGTGCGATCCTGCTGTATCTGGCGGACAAGACGGGCAAGTTCATTCCGGCCGACCCGGCCCGGCGCTGGGAGACCATCCAGTGGCTGTTCTTCCAGATGGCATCGATCGGGCCGATGTTCGGCCAGCTCGGCTACTTCAACAAGTTCGCCGGCAAGGAGATCGCCGACAAGCGGCCGCTCGATCGTTACGTGGCCGAAACGAAGCGCCTGCTGGGCGTGCTCGACGCCCAGCTCGACGGTTGCGTCTGGTTGATGGGCGAGGACTACACGATCGCCGACATCGCCACGGTCGGCTGGGTGAACAACCTGATCACGTTCTACGAGGCGCGCGAACTGGTGGTGTACGACAGCTTCACGAACGTCGCCGCCTGGCTCGATCGCGCCCTGGCCCGCCCGGCGGTGAAGCGCGGCCTGGAAATTCCCAGGTGGGGTTTGTAGCCGGTGCCGTGGTTCCTCGACCGCAGCTGCATGACACCGCTATCCGGCAGCAGATGTTGGGGTACCTGTTTTCCGGGTGCGCCGGCAGACGGCTTCAATGAGGCGTGACCGATGCCTTTCTCCCCGGGTGATAGACCCGCTCGACATGTCCCTTCAGCTGCTCCGGCCAGAAGTACACCGTGCGCAGGTTGCCGGTGGTGTAGCGCTCGGCTTCGTCGTTGAAGTGTTTCGAGTCGGGATGGCCGCTTTCGCCGCCGGCGGTGATGGCGCGGGCGCGCACCTTCGGGCCGAACTCGACCACCGCGACGAAGCTGTTGCCGCTGGTGCCGTAATAGCGCTTCGTGCCGGGCCAGCGGTGCGCGCCGAATGAGGCCAGCGAGCCCCAGCGCGAGGAGGTGAACGGTACCGGGATGCTGGGCTTTGAGTCGTCGAACGGCTGCACGATGTCGCCGTTGATGCGTTGGAAGCGGTTGATCTCGCCCCACGGCACGCCCCAGCTGCCGAAGTCCTTTTTCAGGCGGTCGGACGCTTCGACCAGGGCGTCGAGGCGGGCTCGCGAACCGGCCTTCTCGGCCATGTAGTCATAGATCGACAGGCCCTCGGCGGTATCGGCCTTGCTCACCTCGTCCCACAGCGTGTCGCCCCAGAACACCGCCAGCGAGGTTGGCATCGAGGCGATGCCCCAGCGGTAGTTCCAACCGCGCAGCATCGCGATCTGGCCGGCCAGCTTTGACCTGAGCGGATCGTTGGCGGGCAGCGCATCGTAGTCGGCGACCAGGATCGGGATCTGCCGCGCGAACGCCGGCAGGTACGAATCGAAGGCGGCGGTGATCAGCGAGGGAATGGTGAAATCCTTCGCGCCGGTGAGCAGGCGGGTGGCGTGCAGGCCGCGCGGGTTCTCGCCGAAGGTGTCCATGTAGCGGGGATAGTCCGCCCGTTTCGGGCTGTATGGGCCGGCCGCGGAATACGGCCAGTCGTTGGTGTTGAAGATCCAGCCGTTGGGCGGATTGAGCAGGTGTGGGGCCGCATCGAGCGGCAGCAGCCCGTGCCAGTCGGTGGCCGGATCGCTGCCGTCGACCGGCTTGGTGTAGTCGAAGCGGTCGTCGCGTTTCGGGATGAACTGCGGATGCAGATAGGCGATCTCGCCCTTGTCGTCGGCGAAGATGGTGTTGTTGGACGAGTTGGCCTTCAGCTCGGCGACTTTCATGTAGCTGGCGTAGTCGTGCGTCTTGGTGCGCAGCCAGCTCTGCTCCAGTGCGGGGATCGGCGTGTTCATCAGCGCCTCGGCGATCCACTTGCCATGGGCGGCGCGCACGATCGGGCCGTGATGGGTGAACCAGGCGGTGAAGGTGCGCTGCGCCATCGAGCCGTCTGCTGCCCGGTAACGCACGACGATCCGGCGCGTGGTGACCGGGCGCAGTGCCTTGCCGTAGCGGTAATAGAGCTTGCCGTGCTGGTGCACGATGGTCTCGGCGAACTCGTCGACCACGTCGGCACCGGTGGAGGTATGCATCCATCCCACATGCTGGTTGAAGCCCTGGTAGACGAAGAACTGTCCCCAGGTCACCGCGCCGTAGGCGTCGAGCCCGGCGTCGCTGGACATCTGCAGTTCGGAGCGGAAGAAGAACGAGGTGTGCGGGTTGATCAGCAGCAGCGCATGGCCGTCGACGGTGAGCTTCGGCGCGATGGCGATGCCGTTGGAGCCGGTTGGCTCCTTCCAGCTGGCGGGCTCGGGCACGAAGGCCAGCGCCGCCTGATCGTCGCCGTAGAACAGGGCCAGCTGTTTCAGCGACACGCGTTCGATGTCGCCGCCGATACTGCCCTCGGTAAAGCTCAGCGCCATCCACGGTTCGAAATGGGCGATCACGCGGGGATGCACATCGGGATGCGTGGCGAGGTAATAGTTGAGCCCGTCGGCCCAGGCGTTCATCAGCTGCTGCAGCCAGGCCGGGCTCTGGCGGTAGAGCTTCTTCAGCACCACCGGGTCGATGAACAGCTTCTGCCGCAGGTCCTGCCAGATCGCGGACTTGCCCTCGGCCTCGGCGAGGCGGCCCATCGACAGCAGGTAATTGGTCTCCACGCGGTTGAAATCGTCCTCGGCCTGCGCGTAGGTCATGCCGAACACCGCGTTGGCGTCGGTCCTGCCGTGTACATGCGCGATGCCCCAGTCGTCGCGGGTGATCGTGACCGCCTGCGCCTCACGCTGCCAGCGGGCCATGTCCGACGCGGGCGCGGGCGTGCGCGCCTGGGCGGAGGCGGCAAGGCCGAACGCGAGCACGGCAACCACATGTAGCAGATGCCTTGCCCGGTCACCGCCGTGCAAGCGGCGGGGTGCCCGGGTCGGTTTTTTCGTCGTGTGTGCCAGCATCGGTTTTCCCCAGTCATCAGGTGTCTCAGGTGTCTTTGGGTGTCGCTATCCTCGGGCGCCCATCAGGCCGGCGCCGATGGATCGCGACAAAATCGTCGAAAGGGCAGGCGTGGGTCCTACGCCATCCGCGCCGGTTCTCCCAATTCCAGCGACTTCAACAGCATCCCGGCCTGCGTGCGGTTTCTCACCCGCAGCTTCTCGAAGATCGCCGTGACATGCGCCTTCACCGTGCGCTCCTGGATCGAGAGGCGGTCGGCGATCTGCTTGTTCAACAAACCTTCGGCCAGCAGGCCCAGGACGCGCGACTGCTGCTCGGTCAGTCGGGCCAGGCGGCCGGCCAGGTCGGTGTCATCGGGGTTGGCGGGCAGGGCGGCCACGGCGGCGGCGAGGCCGGGTGGCAGCCAGCTGCCGCACTCGAGCACGCTGCGGATCGCCTGGCCAATCTGCACCGGGCTGGCACTCTTGGGGATGAAACCGGCAGCGCCGTGATCGAGCACGCGGCGCACGATGCGCGGTTCGTCGTGGGCGGACACCACCAGCACCGCCACGCCCGGATGCTGTCCACGCAATGCCGCCAGCCCCGTCAGGCCCCGGCTGCCGGGCATGTGCAGGTCGAGCAGCACCAGATCGATATCCGGTTCCGAGGCCAGTGCGGTCAGCGCGCCGGCAAGGTCGGCAGCCTCATGTACGCGGCACCCGGGCACGCTCGCGCTGGCGGCCTGATACAGTGCGGCGCGGAACAGCGGGTGGTCGTCGGCGATCAGCAGGCAAGTCATGCGGTCGAACTTAGCGGGCGCCGGCACTGCCGTCGAGTCTCGGAAGTCATGCGTGATGGACTTTTGTACGATGGCGGCCGGCAGCTTGCTTGCTATGGTGGCGTGATGAAGAAATCCATCCCCATTGCAACACCGCTGTTCTGGCCCGTGCTGCTATCGGTCATGCTGTCGGCTTGTGCCGGCAGTCCGGCCGGGAAGGATTCTGGAATGCGAGACGTGGATTACGGCGAAGTGCAAGTCACCGAGCATCGGGGGCACGACGATCTGTTGAGTGCGGGCCTGGGGTTGGCCAGTCTGGCCGGTGCGCCGTCGCCGTTCGCCAACCCGCAGGACCCCAGCGCGGACGAATTGCGCCGGCGGGCGATCCAGACCAGTTGGAAGGGCATCGCCGATCTCGGTCCGCTGGGCGGTTACGGCACGGTCTATGGCGGCGTGCCGGATATACCGGGGCGCGAATACCAGGCGTTCGCGCGGATTCCCGGCGCACGGGCACCACATCGCGTGCTGCTGCAGTTGCCGGACCATTTCGATCACCGCAAGCGCTGCCTGGTGGTGACCGCCTCGTCCGGCTCGCGCGGCATCTACGGCGCGATCTCGCTGGCCGGGGCCTGGGGTCTGCCGCACGGTTGCGCGGTGGCGTACACCGACAAGGGCACCGGTTCGGGCTATTTCGATTACGCCGACGACAGCGGCGTGGCGCTGGACGGACGCCGCGCCAGACGCGGCGAGGCGGCGCTGGAGTTCCAGCCGCCACCGGCACCGCCGGGGACAGGCATCGCGGTGAAGCAGATGAATTCCGGCGACAACCCGGAGGCCGACTGGGGGCGGCACGTGATCCAGGCCGCGCAGTTCGCGCTGGCCATGCTCGATCGCGCCTATCCGGACGAGGCGCCGTTCACGCCGCAGAACACGAAGATCATCGCCACCGGCCTGTCCAATGGCGGTGGCGCGGTGCTGCAGGCAGCCGGACTGGATCGCGATGGTTTTTTTGCCGGCGTGGTCGCGCTGGAGCCCAACGTGCACGTGCAAGGCCACGGCCGTCCGTTTTACGACTACGCCACCGAGGCCGCGATCTGGTTGCCGTGCGCGTTGAGCGGCGAGCGCTTTGCCGACGCGCCATTCGCACGCGAAGCGGACGGCCGGCCACCGCCGGCGTGGCCGGTGCGCTGCGCCAGCCTGCGCGCGCAGGGCAAATTGGGCGGCAACAGCGTGGCCGAACAGGCCGAGCAGGCGTACCAATACCTGCGCGTCCGCGGCTGGACCGACGAGGCGATGAGCACCGCGGCCAGTTCGACCGCGCTCGACCTGTGGCGGGTGGCGGCCGCCGGCTATGCCTCGTCCTATCTGCGCCGCGGCGCGGCGGACATGCCGTGCGGCTTCCGCTACGCGGCGATCGGTGCCGATGGCCAGCCGGGTCTGGCCGATGCCGCGACCCGTGCGGCATGGTGGTCGGATGCGGTTGGCATTCCACCGGGCAATGGCGTGGGTCTGTTCGGCGGCATCCATGTTTCGGCCGACCCCACCCTGATCGGCATCGAATGCCTGCGTGCGCTGTGGACCGGCAGCGATCCCGCAGCGCAGAACCTGCGTGCTTCGGTAGCCGCCACCGCGACCAGGTTGCCGCGCAGCGACCTGCCGTTATGGGTGCTGCAAGGTGCCAGCGACGGCCTGCTGCCAACGGCCTTCAGTTCCGGGCCCTATGTGGCCTGGCTGCGCGAGGAGGGGCGCCAGCCGATCTACTGGAAGGTGCCGTATGCCCAACACTTCGATGCGTTTCTCTCGCTGCCGGGCTTCGGCGACCGGCATGTGCCGCTGCTGCCCTACGGTTATGCGGCGCTGGACCGGCTGTGGGCGCATTTGTACGAAGGCGCGGCATGGCCACTCGACGCACCCACCCCGGCCGCCCGGCCGCGCGGCGCCGGCGCGCTCGATCGTGCCACGCTGGGTTTACCGTAGGAGCGCACCCTGTGCGCGAATTGCTTTTCGTCAATGCTCCGGCAAGAGCATTCGCTCACAGGGTGCGCTCCTACACGCAGAATTTAGTGTCAGCCCATCGCTGCGACAGGAGCAGGCGTGGTTGGCGGATGGCCTGCATCACCAGCCATGCTGGGTTATCCTTGTCGGCCCGTGCCGTCGCGCGGTGCAGCTTCCGACCCCAGGGATTTTCCGATGACCATCAACGTGACCTTCGACACCAACCGTGGCCCGATCCATCTGCGCCTGCATGAAGATCGCGCGCCGATCACCGTCGCCAACTTCGTCAACCTGGCCAGGCGTGGCTATTACGACGGCTTGTCGTTCCATCGCGTGATCGCCGACTTCATGATCCAGGGCGGCTGCCCCGAAGGCACGGGCCGCGGCGGCCCCGGCTACAAGTTCGAGGACGAGTTCGACCCCTCGCTGCGGCACGACAAGCCCGGCGTGTTGTCGATGGCCAATGCCGGGCCGCGCACGAATGGCAGCCAGTTCTTCATTACGCATGGCCCCACGCCCTGGCTGGACGGCAAGCACAGCGTGTTCGGCGAAGTGGTCGATGCGGCCGACATGAAGGTGGTCAACACGATCGCGCAGGGCGACGTGATCGAGAAGGTCACCGTGGAAGGCGATGTGGACGCGCTGCTGACCGCGCAGGCCGAGAACGTGAACATGTGGAACGCCGTGCTGGACAAGCGCGGCTGAACTCGCGCGAGCGATGGTCGGAAAAAACCGCCAGTGCTCCACCGGCGGTTTTTTTGTGCCATCGGCATGACCGCGCCGGCCGTTGCCGGGGAGTCCTGCAGCCCGTGGTGCGGAGTGCCTACTGCGCCCCGCCCGGGCCGACCGCGTCGGCGATCTTGCGCACGGCCGGCGCGGGTATCCGGTGGCGTGATAAAATCACGGCCTTTGTTCCCTCCCTTCGCATGAGCAACCCCATGCCCCAGCTCGCCCAGCGTGTCGGCCGCGCCAAGCCCAGCGCCATCATGGTGATTGCCGAAAAGGCGAAGCAGCTCAAGGCTGCCGGACGGGACATCATCAGCTTCTCGATCGGCGTGCCGAACTTTCTGCCGGGCGAACACGTCTACGCCGCGGCGCGCGAAGCGCTGTCGCACGACAGCGGCCAGTACGGCAGCAACCGCGGTGCCGATGCATTGCTGGATGCGTTCCTCCAACACATCGAGGCACTGGGCTTCACGGGTTATGGACGCCTGAACCTTTCCATCGGGATCGGTGCCAAGCAGGTGCTGTACAACCTGGCCGAGGCGCTGCTGAACGAAGGCGACGAGATCTGCTTCGCCGCACCGTACTGGACCACCTACCGCGACATCGCCGACATCGTCGGCGCGAAGGTCAACGTACTGCATTGCGGACCGGAGCAGAACTACAAGCTGACCCCGGCGCAACTCGATGCGGCGCTGGCGCGCAAGCCGCGGGTGTTCCTGTTCAACAACCCGTCCAACCCCACCGGCATGGTCTACGCGGCGGGGGAAATCGCCGCACTGGCCGAGGTGCTGGCGAAGCATCCGGACACCTGGATCGTTACCGACGACATCTACAACGCGATGGTGTTCGACGGTATCGGCTACCACAACTTCGTGTTCGCCAGGCCCGATCTGCGCGAGCGGCTGATCTTCGTCGACTCGCTTTCCAAGACCTATGGCATGCCGGGTTGGCGGGTGGGTTTCGTGGCCGCTCCCGAGGTGGTGGCCAGGGCAGTGACCACGCTCAACTCCAACCACATCACCAGCGTGCCGGAGGTGATCACGGCAGCGGCGGTGGCGGCGCTGACCGGCCCGCAGGACATTCCGCAGGCCAGGTGCGCGGAATTCGCCGGCAAGCGCGACATCGTGCTGGCTGCACTTGCCAAGATTCCGGGTGTGGTCTGCCCGCGACCGCAAGGCGCGTTCTACGCGTTCCCGGATATCTCGGTGGCGTTCGGCAAGAGCCACCGCGGCACCCCGATCGCCAACGATGTGGATTTCTGCGCCGCCCTGCTGGAAGCCAAGGGCGTTGCCTGCGTGCCTGGCTCGGCCTTCGGCGAGCCGCGGGCGATGCGCATTTCCTATACCTGCCCGACTGCGCAGCTGGCGCCGGGTTTGCAACGCATCGAGGAGTTCTTCGCCGAACTGGACTGAAAACAACACCTGTAGGAGCGCACCCTGTGCGCGATGCCTTTTGCTAGCAGGAGCATCGCGCACTAGGTGCGCTCCTACAGCACAACACATTGAACACCCCCACCAAGGAGCTACCCCATGAAAGCCCCCGTTCGAGTTGCCGTTACCGGTGCCGCTGGCCAGATCGGCTACGCCTTGCTGTTCCGTATCGCCGCCGGTGACATGCTGGGCAAGGACCAGCCGGTGATCCTGCATTTGCTGGAAATCACCCCGGCGCTGCCTGCCCTGCAGGGCGTGGTGATGGAACTCAACGACTGCGCGTTCCCGACCCTGGCCGGCGTGGTCGCCACCGACGATCTCAACGTCGCGTTCAAGGACGTCGATTACGCGCTGCTGGTCGGCGCGCGTCCGCGCGGCCCGGGCATGGAGCGCAAGGATCTGCTGGAAGCGAACGGCGCGATCTTCGGCCCGCAGGGCAAGGCGCTGAACGCACACGCCAAGCGCGATGTGCGCGTGCTGGTGGTCGGCAACCCGGCCAACACCAATTCGCTGATCGCCCAGCAGAATGCGCCGGACCTGGATCCGAAATGCTTCACCGCGATGGTGCGGCTGGACCACAACCGCGCGTTGAGCCAGCTGGCCGAGAAGACCGGCACGCACACCACCGACATCAAAAAGATGACGATCTGGGGCAACCACAGCTCCACCCAGTATCCGGATATCCATCACGCCACGGTCAACGGCAAGCCGGCGATGTCGCTGGTCGATCAGGCCTGGTACGAGAGCGACTTCATCCCGACCGTGCAGCAGCGCGGCGCGGCGATCATCAAGGCACGCGGCGCCTCGTCCGCCGCCTCGGCCGCCTCGGCGGCGATCGACCACATGCGCACGTGGGCGCTGGGCACCGCCGAAGGCGACTGGGTCTCGATGGGCATCCCGTCCGACGGCTCCTACGGCATCGCGCCGGGCGTGATCTACGGCTACCCGGTGACGGTGAAGGACGGCAAGTACGCGATCGTGCAGGGGCTGGCGATCAACGACTTCTCGCGCGCCCGGATGGACGCCACCGACAAGGAACTGCGCGAGGAGCGCGCCGGCGTCGAGCACCTGTTCACCGCGTAGGAGCGCACCATGTGCGCGAATTGCTCTTGTCGGGGTATGGCTAAGAGCATTCGCCCACAGGGTGGGCTCCTACGACAGCGGGCCGGCACTTGCCGGCCCGCTATCGTTTCGGCCCGCGGCGAAAGTCGGATGTTCCGCGCCGCTGCATGGGTCTAGGCTGGGCGCATCGGCGGCTATACGGGCAGGGGCGATGCGCTACGAAGAGTTCTACCGGCAGTCGGTCGACGAGCCGGAACAGTTCTGGGGCGAGCAGGCGCGGCTGATCCACTGGGACACGCCGCCACGGCAGATTCTCGACCAGTCCAACCCGCCGTTTCGCCGCTGGTTCGTGGGCGGCACCACCAACCTCTGCTACAACGCGGTTGACCGTCACCTCGCCGAGCGCGGCGAGCAGCTGGCGCTGGTGGCGATTTCCAGCGAGACCGACACCACGCAGGAGATCACCTATCGCGTGCTCTACCGCGAAGTGAACCGCTTCGCCGGCATCCTCCAGTCGCTGGACGTGGGCCAGGGCGACCGGGTGGTGATCTACATGCCCAACATGGCCGAGGCGGTGTACGCGATGCTCGCCTGCGCGCGCATCGGCGCGATCCATTCGGTGGTGTTCGGCGGCTTTGCGGCGCACAACCTGGCGCTGCGCATCGACGATGCGCGGCCCAAGCTGCTGATCTGCGCCGACGCCGGCATGCGCGGCGGCAAGGTGATTCCATACAAGCCGCTGGTGGACGCGGCACTGGCCGAATCGAAGGCGCCGCCGCCGCACGTGCTGATCGTGAGCCGCGGGCTGGACCCGGACATGCAGCGCGTTCACGGGCGCGACGTGGACTATGCCCGCCTGCGCGCCGAACACATGAACGACGAGGTGCCGGTGACGTGGCTCGAATCGAACGAGCCAAGCTACCTGCTTTATACCTCCGGCACCACCGGCAAGCCGAAGGGCATCCAGCGCGACGTGGGCGGCTATGCGGTGGCGATGGCGCTGTCGATTCGCACGATCTTCGACATCGCGCCGGGACAGGTGATGTTTTCCACCTCGGACGTGGGCTGGGCGGTGGGGCATTCCTACAACGTCTATGGTCCGCTGATCGGCGGCGCCACCTCCCTGCTGTACGAAGGCCTGCCCACACGGCCCGATCCCGGCATCTGGTGGCGGCTGTGCGAGCAGTACCGCGTGCGCACCATGTTCTCTTCGCCGACCGGCATCCGGGTGCTGAAGAAGCAGGACGTCGCGTGGCTGAAAAAGGCGGACCTCTCCAGCCTGAAGTGGCTGTTCCTTGCCGGCGAGCCGCTGGACGAGCCGACCGCGCACTGGATCACCGACGGCCTCGGCGTGCCTGCGATCGACAACTACTGGCAGACCGAAACCGGCTGGCCGGCCATCACCCTGATGCCGGGACTGGATCTGAAGCCGGTGAAGTGGGGTTCGCCGGGCCTGCCCGCGCCGGGCTACAAAATGAAGGTGATCAACGAGACCACCGGCGAAGAGGCCGCAGTGGGCGAGAAGGGCGTGCTGGTGTTCGTGCCGCCGCTGCCGCCGGGCTGCCTCACCACGGTGTGGCGCGACGACGAGCGCTACGTCAACAGCTACTTCAGCCACTTCAAGGAGCTTCTGTACAGCTCGCTGGACTGGGCGATCCGCGATGCGGACGGCTACACCAACATCCTCGGGCGCACCGACGACGTGATCAACGTGGCCGGCCACCGCCTGGGCACGCGCGAGATCGAGGAGTCGGTGGCCACCCACACCGCAGTGGCGGAGGCCGCCGTGATCGGCATGAAGGATGAACTCAAGGGCCAGGTGCCGGTGGTGTTCGCCACGCTCAAGCAAGGCGTGGTCGAGCTGCCTGCCGACGTGGCCAGGGCCATGCAGCAGTGCGTCAGCGACCAGCTCGGCGCGGTGGCCCGGCCGGCGCGCATCTACGTGGTGAACGCGCTGCCCAAGACCCGCTCGGGCAAGCTGCTGCGCCGTTCGCTGCAGGCCTTGGTGGAACAGCGCGACCCCGGTGACTTGTCCACGCTGGACGATCCGGGTGCACTGGACGAGGTGCGTCGCGCACTGGAACGCGGTCCGGATCAGGGAGGCTAGGAGCCTATCGGGCTTTGGTGGTCGAGGCGAGAGTTCGGCTGCAGTGCGCTAAAATATCGATTTCACGTGGAGGTGTCATGGCACAGTCAGCATCCCCCGGCGCGCGCTTTCGCGCAGCCATCGCCGCCGAGCAGCCGCTGCAGGTCATGGGCACGATCACCGCCTACGCCGGCCTGATGGCCCGGCGCGTCGGCTACAAGGCGCTCTATCTGTCCGGCGGCGGCGTTGCGGCCAATTCCCTGGGCATGCCCGATCTGGGCATCAGCACGATGGAAGACGTGCTTACCGATGCGCGCCGCATCGTGGATGCCACCCAGTTGCCGTTGCTGGTGGACATCGACACTGGCTGGGGTGGTGCCTTCAACATCGCGCGCACGGTTCGTTCCTTCATCAACGTCGGCGCGGCCGCCGTGCACATGGAGGACCAGGTCGGGCAGAAGCGCTGCGGCCATCGACCGGGCAAGGAAGTGGTGACGAAGGAAGAGATGGTCGATCGCGTCAAGGCCGCGGTGGACGCGCGTACCGAGGCGGGCTTCGTCATCATGGCCCGCACCGACGCGGCCGCGGTGGAAGGCATCGACGC
>DATKVA010000050.1:0-3254 GCA_035530315.1 Rhodanobacter sp.
ATTGGGATACATCACGCTGACCTTGATCATCCGTCTTCTCCTGCGGGCGTGTCGGGGGAATCGAGCGTCCGATCGTGCACCAGTGTCTTGCTTCTGGCAATCATGCGCTTGTCGACTCGATCGGTTGTGCGCACCGTGCCCGGCATCGCCGGCAGGCAGCAAGCCGGTTTGATCCGCACTCAGTACCGCGTAATGCCCGCCTTGTGGCACTGCTGCACCCACTGGCGTGCTGTGGCGGCAGCTTTTTCGTCGCCGGCCTGCAAGCGTATTTCCACCACGGTTTGCCAGTTGCGTGCACACAACGGTCCCAGTTTCGGGCCGAGCGACCAGGACTGGTGAGCCAGCTTGTCCGCGGTGCGGAAATCCCTCAGCCACACCGCCACCTCGGCGCGATCCTGCAGCAGGTCGGGCGAATCGGGGCTCAGCTTGAGCGCCTGATCGAGCTTGGTCGCCGCCGCGGCGTAATGGCCGGTTTGCTCGTCGTGGTGTGCGGCGGTGTCCAGTGCGGCAACCCCCGGATCGCGCAAGGGACTGACGTCGATGATGGATTGCTCGCGATCACCCGCGGCACGGATCGCCGCAACCATGTCACTGCTCGACAGGACCGGACGGGTGACCGGCGACGGAGCCGGTGCGAACAGGCTGCAGGCGCCGAGCAAAAGCGACACGAACGGCAATAGCGGGATGGTGAAACGCTTCAAGGCGGGCAGCATGGTGGTCAGTTCCCGGGGATCGGTGTGCCGGATGGGGACGGCGCGGTAGTGGCGGCATTGGCAGGCGAACCGCCGCCGCCGAACAGACTCTGCAGGCCTTGCCAGAAACAGCCCTCGGTATCCGCCGGCAAGCTACCGGCGACGACCGGAAATTGCCGGGCGCCCTGGCACTGCGGCGAGGTGCGCTTGCCGTCAGCAGGGTTGATCCAGGCCAACTCCAGCCCGTCGCCCACGGTGGTGGAAAGCGGCCTCGTGGGCAGCTTGGCGAACAGATCGCGCCAGGCGCGCAAGGCACCGCTGGCGCCGAACAGGCTGGTCGGCTTGTTGTCGTCGCGGCCCATCCAGAACACCGCAAGGTGCTCGCCCGTGAAACCGGCAAACCAGCTGTCGCGCATGCCGTTGCTGGTACCGGTCTTGCCGGCCGCGTGCAGCCATGCCAGCCCCGATTCGCCGATCGAATGCGCGGTGCCGTACAGCGCCACCTGCTGCATTGCCCAGGTGATCTGGCGCACCGCCTCCTGATATTCGCCATTGCCGCCCTGCACCTCGTAACGCTTGATCGTGCGGCCGCTGCCGTCGACCACACCGCTGACCGCCACCAGCGGCAACGCGTGCCCATCGGAGGCGAGGTATTCATACAGACGGGCCACCTGCAGCGGCGCCAGATCGAGCGCACCGATCAGCAGCGACGGGCTGGGATTGACGTCGGTGAGCCCGAACGACTGCAGAAATGACCGGATCCGCGGCAGCCCGACCGCCAGTCCCAGATGGATGGTGGCGAGGTTCCACGAATGTGCCAAGGCGTCGACCATCGGCAACTGGCCGTGGCTCTGGTTGTCGTCGTTGTGTGGCGTCCACAGGCTGCCGTCGGGCTGGCGCAGGCTGATCGGGCCGTCGTCGAGCAGGCTGGCCAGGTTCCACTGCGCGGGCTGGGTCAGCGCCACCAGGTAGACGAACGGCTTGATGGTAGAACCGATCGGGCGACGCGCGTCGAGGGCGCGGTTGAAGCCCTGGTCGCCCGGCAGCTTGCTGCCGACCACCGCCAGTACGCTGCCGGTGTGCGCATTGGTGACCACCGCGGCAGCCTGCACGCCGTTCGCGCGCTTGCCGAGTCCCGCCAGCGTGCTGCTGATCGCCTGCTCGGTGTACAGCTGCGCGGCCGGATCGAGCGTGGTGAAGATCGACAGGTTGCCCGCGCGCAGGGTCTGGTCGTCGAAATCGGCGATGATTTGCTGGCGCACCAGCTGCATGAAGGCGGGGAAGCGGTTGTGCGGCAGCTGGCCGTTGCTGATCACGTCCAACGGCGCCGCCTGCGCCGCATTGGTCTGCGCAGCGGTGAGCAGGCCGGTATTGGCGAACTCCTGCAGCACCAGGTTGCGCCGGGCTAGCGCCCGCGCGGGCGCGCGGCGCGGATCGTAATAGCTCGGCCCCTTCACCATGCCCACCAGCAGGGCGATCTCCTGCGGCCGCAGATCCTGCAGCCGGCGTCCGAAGTAGAACTCCGAGGCCGCCGCAAAACCGTGCACGGCCTGGTTGCCCTGCTGGCCGAGGAACACATCGTTGACGTAGGCATCCAGGATGCGGCCCTTGCTGTAGTGCGCCTCCAGCAGGATCGACATCAGGGCCTCATTGAATTTGCGCGTGTAGGTCTGGTCGCGGTCGAGGAACAAATCGCGCACCAGCTGCTGGGTCAGCGTGGAACCGCCCTGCACCGTGTGGCCGGCGCGCAGGTTGGCGAACGCGGCGCGCGCGATGCCGACGAAGTCGATGCCGATGTGGTGCTTGAAGTCGCGGTCCTCGACCGCTTGCAGCCCGCTGAGCAGCAGCGGCGGCACATCGGCCAGCGCCACCACGCGGCGATCCTCCTGACGGGCACCGTAGAGCGTGGCGATGCGCGCCGGATCGAGGTGGGTCAGTGCGATGGCCTTGCCGCTGGCGGCATCCTGTACCTGCCGCACGATGCCGTTGCCCAGGGTGACGCGAATGCGCTTGGGCAGTTCGCCACCGTCCGGGCCGGCATAGCCTCGCGAGGCGATCGTGTAACGCGTGCCGTGCTTCATCCAGCTGCCGGGGATGCGGCCTTCGCCATCGTGGCTGTAGCCGGCGAAGGTCAGCTCCAGCTCCAGCGCGGCCGGCGTCATCGGCTTGCCCGCAGCAAGCGGCAGCGGCCGTGCATAGACGCGGGTGGGCACGGCAAACACGAGGTCGCTGAAACGATCCTGCACGCGTTGGTTGAGTACCAGCGTGTACGGCAGCAGAAACCCGAACAGCAGGCCCATGCCGATCCAGAACGGGATGCGCAGCCAGGGCCAGCAGATAAGTGCGAACGAACGGGTACGTGTCAGGAAAGCCAACGTGGGGAAATCCGCAATGCAGGGAGTCCGATGATAGAGCCTGCCACCCGGCGCGCAGATGAACACAGCGGGCATTCCTGTGGCAATACGCGGGCAAAGCAACGGTTTGCCCGGTTAGGAGCGCGCTTGCGCGCGATGCTCTTGTTTTGATGTTTGGGAGATTCAAAACAAGAGCATCGCGCGCAAG
>DATKVA010000051.1:0-50954 GCA_035530315.1 Rhodanobacter sp.
GTATGAAACGGACGCAACTGCAGCAATAGCAGCGAGCAGCGAGCAGCGAGCAGCGAGCAGCGAGCAGCGAGCAGCGAGCAGCGAGCAGCGAGCAGCGAGCAGCGAGCAGCGAGCAGCATACCGTCTGGCAGCCTGAAAGCAACGAATCACCTGCCCAATCGAGTCATCTGTCTGACGCTGAGCGGGACGAAAGGATTTTCAGTTCTGATGACGGATGCGTTGCCAGACCTGCATCTGATCGGCGACGCGCAGTGCTTTCCGATGTTTCTCTACGAAACGGAGGAGGCCGAGCAATGAGCACCGCCAAGCAAACCGGCAACGGCGACCTGTTCAAGCAGGAACATGCTCAGCCAAGTATCGTTCGCCGCGACGGCATCACTGATGCGGGCCTCGCGCATTTCCATGCCGCCTATCCGGCCGAGACAATCACCAAGGAAGACCTCTTCTACTACGTCTACGGCCTGCTGCACTCGCCCGACTACCGCGAGCGCTACGCCGACAACCTCAGCAAGGAGCTGCCGCGCATCCCGCGCGTGAAGTCCGCCGCCGACTTCCGGGCGTTCTCCGTGGCTGGTCGTGCGTTGGCCGAGCTGCATCTGAATTACGAAAACGTGCCGATGTATGCCGGCGTGACGGTCGTCGGGCCGGATGGGCGACCCTTCGACTTCGGCCCTGCGGACCTACGCTCAGGGCGAACGGGTGTGGGTGGGTTGACGGATGCCGACTACCGTGTGGAGAAGATGCGCTACGGCAAGCGCGGCAAGGACAAGGACCTGACCACACTGCACTACAACGCGAAGATCACCGTCACCGGCATCCCGCCTGAAGCCTATGACTACGTCGTCAATGGCAAGAGCGCGCTGGACTGGGTGGTGGAACGCCAGTGCGTGAAGACCGACAAGGATTCCGGCATCGTCAACGATGCCAACGACTGGGCCATCGAGACCATGCACAACCCGCGCTATCCGTTGGAACTGTTCCTGCGCGTCATCACGGTGAGCCTGGAGACGATGAAGATCGTGCGCGCGTTGCCGAGACTGGACATTCTGGCGAACTGAGTCGAGCGCCAGGCGCTCGATCATGCTGCCAGGCGCAACTCCGGATGCAGCCCGGCGCGTGCCGCCAGCGTCAGCAGCATGTCCACGCTGAAATCCTTCCACACGCCCTTGCGCAGGGCCGATACGCGCGGCTGCGTCACATGCAGCCGCTTGGCCGCCTCGACCTGCGTCAGCCCCTCGGCGATGAGCCATTCGCGCAAGCGCGTCAGCAATGCCACGCGCAACGCCATGACCTGGGCTTCCGCCTCGTCGAAGCCCAGATCGACAAACACGTTGCCCGAACCCTCGATGACGCGGACATCGGCGAAACGCGGATCGGTCTTCTTTTTCACGATGCATGCCTCCCAATCAATTTGTAGCGATGCGCAGCCAGTTCCAGATCGACCTTGGCGGTTTTCTGTGTCTTCTTCTGGAAGGCATGCGGCACATAAATCGCATCGGCAAATCTGGCGACGTAGATGACCCGGAATCCACTCGACGCATCGCGCACACGGATTTCACAAGCTCCCGCCCCGACCGTCGGCATCGGCTTGAAGTCGCCGGGCATGCCGCCAAACTGCACCGCCATCAACTCCACGCCCATGGCATGACGCACAACCACAGGCATCGCGCGAAGGTCGTCCTGACTGGTGCCGAGAAACCTCAATGGCTTGAGCGTCGGGGTCACAAATCAACTATATATATTTTTGTATAACCGTGCAAACCACCGCTCTGCATGAGGGTGGCTCACGGGCGCGCGCGCAACCACTGCTCGGCGCGTTCCAGATCGGCCTCGGTGTCGATGCCCGGGGGGAACGGCTCCGGCGTGAGCCGCACGGCAATCGCATGGCCGTGTTCAAGCACACGCAGTTGCTCCAGCGACTCGGCCTGCTCCAGCGGCGTGCGGCTGAGCGCGGTGTAATGCGCGAGGAATCCGGCCCGGTACGCATAGATGCCGATATGCCGCAGGAATGGAGCGTCGGATGGCAGCGCATGCCGATCGGCGGCAAACGCATCGCGCGCCCACGGCAGCGGTGCGCGGCTGAAATACAACGCCCGCCCATGCACCGACCGCACCAGCTTCACCACATTCGGATCGAACAGCTCCGTGGCGTTGTGGATCGGCGTGGCCAGGGTCGCCACCGGCACGTCGTCATCGGCCAGGGCCCGTACCACGGCGCGGATGCCTGCCGCCGGGGCAAACGGCTCGTCGCCCTGCAGGTTGACCACGATGGCGTCGTCGGCCCAGCCGTAATGCGCCGCGCATTCGGCCAACCGGTCGCTGCCCGAGGCATGGTCGCCGCGGGTCATGCAGATCTGCACGCCGTGCTGCCCGGCCAGCGCGTCGGCGATGCGCTGATCGTCCACCGCCACCACCACCTGGCTGGCGCCGGCCTGCAGCGCACGCTGCGCTACCCGCACCACCAGCGGCACGCCGCCGATCTCGCGCAGCGGCTTGGCCGACAAACGGGTCGAGCCGTAGCGCGCAGGGATGGCGACGATGAAATCGGGTACGGCGTTCGGCATGGGCAATCTCGTGGCGGAGCGGTGAAACAGTACCGTAGGAGCGCACCTTGTGCGCAATGCTTTTGCGTGATGTGGCGCCAGCAGCCTGTCGGGCTTTGGTGGTCGAGGCGAGAATTCGGCTGTGCGAGGACAGACTACGATGCTTCTTGGCCCATAGTGGTGCTATGGGCCAAGAAGCGGCGGAAATAGGGACCGCGCAGACGGATTCGCAGGCCGGCCAACCAAAGTCCGACAGGCTGCTAGAGCCATCGCGCGCAAGCGCGCTCCTATACGCGGCGTGGTCAGGCGATCGATCGCTTCAGTCGACCGCGCGCAAAGCGAAACCGCAACCGTTGGCCAGTTCCAGAAAGCCCGGAAACGAGGTCGCGACTTGCGAACAGTCATGGATTCGAACTGGACCGCCGGCGACCAGCCCGGCCACCGCGAAACTCATCGCGATGCGATGGTCCAAATGGCTTTCCACGCTGCCGGCGCCAAGCCGGCCACCATGGATGATCGCGCCGTCCGGCGTTTCCTCGATGCTGGCGCCGAGCACGCGCAGACCGGCGGCCATGGTGGCGATGCGGTCGGATTCCTTCACCCGCAGCTCGGCGGCACCGCGGATGAGCGTGCGGCCGTTGGCCACGGCAGCGGCGACGAACAAGGCGGGGAACTCGTCGATCATGTCCGGCACCAGTGCTTCGGGCAATTCGACGCCATGCAGCAGTGCGTAGCGCACGACGAGATCACCCACGGGCTCGCCGCCGCTCTCGCGTTGCTGCTCGATGGTGATGTCCGCGCCCATCAGGCGCAGCGCCTGCAGCAGTCCGGTGCGGCGCGGATTCAGGCCTACCGCCGGCAGGCGCAGTTCGGAACCCGGCACGATGCTGGCGGCGACCAGGAAGAACGCCGCCGAGGAGAAATCGGCCGGCACGTCCACATCCGTGGCATGCAGCACATGACCACCTTCGAGGCTGGCGTGCCCCGGCCCGAAGCGAATCGGCCAGCCGAATGCAGCAAGCATGCGTTCGGTGTAATCGCGGGTCGGGTGCGGCTCGATGATCCCGGTTTCGCCATCGGCATACAGGCCAGCCAGCAGTAATGCCGATTTCACCTGGGCGCTGGCCACTGGCAAGGCATAGCGAATGCCGTGCAACGGCAGCCCCCCATGCACGTGCAGTGGCGGCAGGCCCTCGCGGGTATCGATCCGCGCGCCCATCTGCGCCAGCGGATCGGTGACCCGGCGCATCGGTCGTTTCGACAGCGAGGCATCGCCGACCAGCGTGCTGTCGAATGCCTGCCCGGCCAGCAACCCGGTCAGCAGGCGCATGCCGGTACCGGCGTTGCCGCAATCCAGCGGCTGCGACACGCCGCGCAGGCCATGCAGGCCGACACCGTGCACCACGCGCTCGCCGGCCGCCGGGGTCTCGATGCGCACGCCCAGTTGCGCCAGCACGGCCGCCGTGGCGCGGGTATCTTCGCCCTCCAGAAAACCCCGAATGCGCGAATCCCCCTCGGCGATCGCGGCCAGCATCAGCGCGCGGTGCGAAACGGATTTGTCTCCCGGCACCTGCACGCTGCCGCGCAAGGGCCGGCCTGGTTGGCTGCTCCAGTCGAGTCGATTCAAGCAGATTTCTCCAGGCAGAATTTCTTCAGGCGCGGCTGTGCGACGCGGCGGCCACGCGCCATGTCAAGGCAATGCCACCGGATAGGACCCCAGCACTCGCACCGTCGCGGCCGACTGACCGATTTCCTGCACGGCGGCCTGCAACGGCACCTGATCGATATGCCCGGAGACATCGATGAAAAACGCGTATTGCCACTTGCCGGTATGCGCCGGTCGCGATTCGATCCGGTTCAGGCTGACGCCATACTTGGCGAACGGGCTGAGCACGTCATACAGCGCCCCCGGCTTGTCGTTCACGGTGATCAGCAACGAGGTGCGGTCGTTGCCGGACGGTGGAAACAGCGAGCGGCCGATCACCAGGAAG
This sequence comes from Rhodanobacter sp., assembly GCA_035530315.1. GTDB lineage: Bacteria > Pseudomonadota > Gammaproteobacteria > Xanthomonadales > Rhodanobacteraceae > Rhodanobacter. The sequence continues at coordinate 4,535 of DATKVA010000051.1, forward strand.
CGCGTGGTGTTGTCCGCGCGATCCTCGATACCCGTGGCCACGGTCTTGAGGCGATAGACTTTTCCGGCCGACTCGCCGGCAATGGCCGCGGCGTCGTCGGCATGTCGCGCCAACCTGGCCGCCTCGGCATTGCTGCCGACCGCGATGCATTCGACGTCGGGCAGGTTGAGTCGCAGCCAGGTCTTGCACTGCTGCAGCGACTGCGCATGCGCGTAGACGTGCTTGATGTCCTCCAGTTTGCCGGTTTGCGAATGCAGGCACTGATGCACGCGCAATTCCACTTCGCCGCAGATGGTGGCATTGGAGGTGAGGAACATGTCCAGCGTGACCTGGATCATGCCCTGCCCTGAGTTCTCCACCGGCACCACACCGAAGTCGGCATGCCCGGCGGCAACTTCCTGGAACACCTCCTCGATGCTGCCAAGCGGCAAGCCGTAGGCGGCATGACCGAAGTGCTTGTGCACGGCCTGCTCGCAGAACGTGCCCTCCGGCCCGAGAAAGCCGATCTTCAGCGGATCCTCCTGCGCCAGACACGAGGACATGATTTCGCGGAACAGCCGCACCATCTCGCTGTCCGGCAGCGGCCCGTCGTTGCGGTCCACCACCATGCGCAGTACATGGGCTTCGCGTTCCGGACGGTAATAGTCGATCGCCGAAAGCCCCTCGCCCTTCACTTTCGCCACCTCCTGCGCACGGTTGGCGCGCTCGGAAATCAGCTGCTGGATCTGCCGGTCGATGCTGTCGATGCGTTCGCGCATCTCGTTCAGCGGGTTCTTGGGGTCAGTCATGCCTTGGCCTGGAAGTAAAGAAGTCCAAATGATGGATATGCATCTTGCCTGAAAAACACGTCGAATGACGAATCAGCCATGGCGGCGGGAGAAATCCCGCATGAATTCCGTCAGCGCCAGGACTGCCTCCAGCGGCACCGCGTTGTAGAGCGAGGCACGCATGCCGCCCAGCGCCTTGTGGCCTTTCAGCGCGAGCAGGCCGGCAGCTTCCGACTCCCGCACGAACATGACGTCCAGCGCGCTGTCGTGCAGGGTGAAAGGGATATTCATGCGTGATCGCGCGGACGGATCGACCGGATTGCGGTAATAACCGCCCGATCTGTCGATGGTCCGGTACAACAGGTCGGCCTTGGCACGGTTGTGCTCGCCCATCGCGGCGAGCCCTCCCTGCGCCAGCAGCCACTGGAAGGTCAGCCCGGCCAGATACCAGCCCCAGGTGTTGGGCGTGTTGAGCATGGAATCATGCGCGGCATGTTCGGCAAGGCGGAAGATCCGCGCCATCGGCCGGGTCGCCCGCTGCAACAGGTCGCGACGAATGATCATGACCAGCAGGCCGGATGGACCGATGTTTTTCTGCGCGCCGGCGTAGATCAGGCCGAAGCGCGATACGTCCAGCGGTTCGGAGAGGATGTTCGACGACATGTCCGCCACCAGCGGCACCGCGCCGACGTCGGGAATTTCGCGAAACTCCACCCCGTGTATCGTCTCGTTCGGCGTGTAGTGCACATAGGCTGCCTGCGGGTCGAGCTGCCAGCTGTCGCGCGAAGGCAGGCGCCGGTAATCATCGGCCCGGCTGCTGGCCGCCACGTTGACCCGTACATACGGGGCTGCCTCGCTGATGGCCTTGGCGCTCCAGTGACCGCTGTCGACGTAATCGGCGCTGCCGCCTTCGCCGGCAAGGTTCATGGGGATCTGTGCGAACTGCTGGGTGGCGCCACCTTGCAGGAACAGCACGGCATAATCGGCGGGAATCGCCAGCAATGTGCGCAGATCGGTCTCGGCCTGCGCCGCCATCTCGATGAACCGCTTGCCACGATGGGATTGTTCCATCACCGAAGCGCCGCTACCGTTCCAATCCAGCAATTCGCGTTGCGCACGCTCAAGCACGGACTGCGGCATCGCCGCCGGACCCGCACTGAAATTCCAGACTCTGCTCACCTGCCGTTGCCCCCGTCGATAATATCCCGCGCATTATGGCGCGGCGCAGCATGGCGCGGTCAACTCCCCGGGCATGTCGCCGGGCATGATCGGGCCGGATCGCTCAGAATCGAATCAGCAGTACCAGCGCAATACCGAACGCCAGCACGGCTGCGGTGGCGATCAACCACCACACTTCACCCGGCGGGCCCGCTGCCGCTTCCGGAAGTTGCTGGTGCAGCGGTTCGGGCCTCACGATTTCCGGTTCCGGCTCCATCCCCGGCGCGTCCACCACGAACCGGTGCATGGCCAGCCCGATCTGATCGCCGGGCCGCAACGCTACCCGTTCCACCGCGACCCCGTTGACCCGCACCGGATGGCGCGTGGCCGACTGCACGACTTCAAGCAGCAAACTGCCATCCTGCCAGAAGACACGCAACGTAGCGACCTCGCCCTGTGGCAATTCCAGCGGGCAGCGCCCCTGCGGACCGAGTTCGAGGATGTCATGCAACGGCAGCACCCGACCGGACAGCGGGCCGGCCACGGCGCGCAAGGCAACGGTGCAGCGCCCCTGCTTCGGCACGTTCAGTACCGGTCTCGATGCCGGATCCTGATCGTCGCGCAGCAGCAGACGGCAATCGCCCACACTGACCACATCGCCGGCACGCAATAATGCCCGCTCACGCACCGGCCGCGCATTGACATAGATGCGGGCAGTGGATGGCAGCAACTGCAGCACCCAGCCGCGACGATCCTGCTGGATTCGCAAATGCCGGGCCGCGGCCTGGCCGGCAGCGAGCACGAGATCATTGTCGGGCGCGCTGCCGATACTCAGCTGCGCCTGCTCCCAACGGAAATCTTCACGGGCTGCATTGAGAAATTCGATACGCATGGCTGTCCCTGTCGGTAGACCGCGAAACTCTAACAGCCTGCCGCATACCGGCACATGACTGGCATTATGATGGCCGGTTTACGCTGGAATCACGCCATGCCGACTATCGACATTCGCCGCCCGCATCAACTTTCGATCGCCGCCGCCCACGCCGTAGTCGATCGGGTTGCCGCACGCATGCAGGAGAAATTCGGCATGGATGGCCAGTGGCATGGCGACACCCTGCGCTTTTCCCGGCCCGGCGCAAGCGGCACGATCGCCATCGACAGCGACACCATCCAGGTCAATGTGCAGCTGGGAATGATGCTGACGCCGCTGAAAGGCATGATCGAGCAGGAAATCCGGCGCAAGCTGGATGAGCATTTCTCTTGAGCGAATGTTCGGGGATTCTTCAACCTGGCGCCTATTCATGGCATAATCGATGGCTTACGCAGCCATGACGGCTGTGCGTGACCCTCGGAACACATGGCCAAAGACGACGTCATCGAAATGGAAGGCACGGTCCAGGAGACCTTGCCCAACACCATGTTTCGCGTACAGCTGGAGAATGGGCACGTCGTCATCGCCCATATTTCAGGCCGCATGCGCAAGCACTATATCCGCATACTCACGGGCGACAAGGTCAAGATCGAGATGACCCCGTACGACCTGAGCAAGGGACGCATCACCTACCGCATGAAGTAAATGCAGTCGGCGCGTTCACGATGAAGAGGCCGCGCCATGCGCGGCCTCTTTGCGTTTCATGGGGCGGGGGGCGACAACCTCGTTGCCAAAGTCACCGGCAATGCCGGAGCCGGCCGCCGCTGGCCGCCGCTGGCCTCGCCGCGCGCTACTCGACAACGGCCGGCAGCGTTTCAACGGCCTCGCAATCCACCTGCAACTCGCCATCGCGCACGCTCAGGCGTACCTGGCCGCCACCGGACAGCTTGCCGAACAGCAGTTCGTCGGCCAGCGCACGCTTGACCTTCTCCTGGATCACCCGCGCCATTGGCCGGGCACCCATCTGCGGATCGAAGCCGTGCTCGGCCAGCCAGCCACGTGCATCGGCGCCGACATCCAGGCTCACGCGTTTCTCGGTCAGCTGACTCTCCAGTTCGATCAGGAACTTGTCGACCACGCGCAGGATGTGCTCGAAATCGAGCGCGCTGAACTGGATGATCGCGTCCAGCCGGTTGCGGAACTCCGGGGTGAAGGTACGACGGATCACTTCCATCGCGTCCGAATCGTGCTTTTGCTCGACAAACCCGATGCTGCGGCGTGAGGCCAGCGCCGCGCCCGCATTGGTGGTCATCACCAGCACCACGTTCTTGAAGTTGGCTTCGCGGCCATTGGTGTCGGTCAGCACGCCGCGATCCATCACCTGCAGCAGGATGTTGAACACATCCGGATGCGCCTTCTCGATCTCATCCAGCAGCAATACCGCATGCGGGTGCTTGGTCACCGCCTCGGTCAGCAAACCGCCCTGATCGAAACCGACGTAGCCCGGAGGCGCGCCGACCAGCCGCGATACCGAGTGCCCCTCCATGTATTCGGACATGTCGAAGCGGATCATCTCGATGCCCAGCTGCATCGCCAGTTGCTTGGTCACCTCGGTCTTGCCCACGCCGGTGGGGCCGGCGAGCAGGAAGCAGCCGATCGGCTTGGACGGATCGGCCAAGCCCGAACGGGCCATCTTGATCGACGCGGCCAACGCCTCGATCGCCGGATCCTGGCCGAACACGACCATTTTCAGGTTGCGTTCGAGGTTGCGCAGCACATCGCGATCCGACGCGGACACCTGCTTGGCCGGAATCCGCGCCATCTTGGCGATGATGTACTCGACCTCGCCGACGTCGACCGTGCCGGTGCGCTGATCCTCCGGCAGCAGCCGCTGACGCGCGCCGGCCTCGTCGATCACGTCGATCGCCTTGTCCGGCAGCAGCCGGTCGGGGATGTGCTTGACCGACAGGTCCACCGCCGCCTTCAACGCCTCGTTGGTATAGGCCACATGGTGATGCTCCTCGAAGCGCGAGCGCAGGCCCTTGAGGATCTCGATGCTGTCGGCCACGGTCGGCTCGACCACGTCGATCTTCTGGAAGCGACGGGCCAGCGCGCGATCCTTCTCGAACACGCCGCGGTATTCCTGGAACGTGGTCGACCCGATGCAGCGCAACTCGCCCGACGCCAGCATCGGCTTGATCAGGTTCGACGCGTCCATGGTGCCGCCCGACGCCGAACCGGCACCGATGATGGTGTGGATCTCGTCGATGAACAGGATCGCCCCGGGCTGCTTTTTCAGCTGGGCGATCACCGCCTTGAGCCGCTTTTCGAAATCGCCGCGGTACTTCGTGCCGGCCACCAGTGCGCCCAGATCCAGCGACCAGATCGTGGCGCTTTCCAGCACCTCGGGCACCTCGCCGTCGACGATGCGCTTGGCCAGGCCCTCGGCCAGCGCGGTCTTGCCCACGCCAGCCTCGCCGACGTACAACGGATTGTTCTTGCGCCGGCGGCACAATACCTGGATGGTGCGCTCGATCTCGTCGGTGCGACCGATCAGCGGGTCGATCTTGCCTTCCAGCGCCAGTTCGTTGAGGTTGCTGGCGAACTCGTGCAGCGGATTGCCTTTCTCGGCGCCTTCCTCGCCTTCGCGTTCAGCGCCGCCCGGCATGCTGGCGGCCGGTTCGTCGCCGATCTTGGCGATGCCGTGCGAAATGTAGTTGACCACGTCGAGCCGGGTGATTTCCTGCTGGTGCATGAAATACACCGCATGCGAATCCTTCTCGCCAAAAATTGCCACCAGCACGTTCGCGCCAGTGACTTCCTTGCGGCCGGAGGACTGCACGTGATAGACGGCCCGCTGCAACACCCGCTGGAAACCCAGCGTGGGTTGCGTATCGCGTTCGTCGCCGTGCGGCAGCACCGGCACGGTCTCGGCGATGATGCGCGTCAGTTCGGCCGACAGGCGCGGCAGATCCACCCCGCAGGCACGCAATGCGCCCAGGGCGGACTGGTTTTCGGTCAACGCCAGCAGCAGGTGCTCCACCGTCATGAATTCGTGGCGTTGTTCGCGGGCCTGCTTGTAGCAGTGGCCAATGGTGACTTCCAGATCCTTGCTGAACATTCGGATCGTCTCCGCTTGCAGAATTGGGCGGCTTTCAACGCCGCGATGAGCAGGAAATGGGGGCGCTCAAAGCTTTTCCATAGTGCACAACAACGGGTGCTGATGGGAACGTGAATATTCGTTCACATGGGTCACCTTGGTCTCGGCCACCTCGCGGGTAAACACCCCGCAGACGCCCTTGCCGCGAGTATGCACGTGCAACATCACTTGTACCGCCTGCTCCTGGTCGAGATTGAAAAAGCCTCGCAGTACCTCTACCACGAAATCCATCGGAGTAAAGTCGTCATTCAGCAGCAGAACCTGGAACAGAGGGGGGCGCGCCACCTCCGGTTTCGCGGTTTCCACCGCCAGTCCGCGGCCGCTGTCTTGTTCGTTTTCGGGTTCGTGAGCCATGGCTTGCCGGGTATCAGATCTCTGACAGGAAGTATACGCCGCAGCGGATGCAGCTCCATGCGGCGACCACCCGCAGAGGTAGTGGCACAATGGCGGCTTTTCCAGTGCTGTCACCATCCATGACCGTGCCATCCCCGACAAACGAAATCTGGCGCCCGCACGTCACCGTGGCCTGTGTGGTGGCCGATGGCGACCGTTACCTGATGGTCGAGGAAGAAGTGGGCAATCGCATTGCCTGGAATCAGCCTGCCGGACATCTGGACGATGGCGAAAGCCTGACCGCGGCAGCCCTGCGCGAAACCCTGGAGGAAACCGGCTGGACGGTGGAACTGCAGCACCTGATCGGGGTGCACCAGTGGCGCAGTACCGAACACGGCGATGCAGTCGTTCGTTTCAGCTTTGCCGCGCGCGCCGTGAGCCACGATGCGGCACGCGCGCTGGATACCGGCATCCGGCGGGCGCTGTGGCTCAACCGTGGCGAGATCGCCGCGCTCGGCGAGCGCCTGCGCAGCCCGCTGGTGCTGCTCAGCATCGATGCCTGGCTGGCCGGCCAGCGGTTGCCGCTGGATACCTTGCACTACCTGCCCGGGAGTGTCTCGACATGAAGGTGATGCTGGGCATCTCCGGCGGCGTCGATTCCTCGGTGGCAGCGCTGCTGCTGCAGCAGGCCGGCCATCAGGTCGAAGGCCTGTTCATGCAGAACTGGGAGGAAGACGAACGCAGCGGCCCGTGCAGTACCGACGCCGACCGCAAGGACGCCGTGGCGGTGTGCGGGCGACTCGGCATACCGTTCCATGCGCGCAACTTCGCTGCCGAATACTGGGACGGCGTATTCGAGCATTTCCTGGCCGAATACCGCGCCGGCCGCACACCGAATCCGGACGTGCTGTGCAACCGCGAGATCAAGTTCAAGACATTCCTGAACGAGGCGAGGGCACTGGGTGCCGAGAAAATCGCCACCGGCCACTACGCGCGCATCGATCGCGGCGACGATGGCCGCTATCGCCTGCTGCGAGCCGTGGACCCGGGCAAGGACCAGACCTATTTCCTGCACGCGCTGGGCCAGCAGCAACTCGCTGCCACGCTGTTTCCGGTCGGCGACATCGAGAAAAGCCGCGTGCGCGAGCTGGCACGCGAGGCGATGTTGCCCACCCAAGCGAAGAAGGATTCCACCGGCATCTGTTTCATCGGCGAGCGCGATTTCCGGAGCTTTCTGGCCCAGTACATTCCTGCCCGCCCGGGTGAGATGCGTACGCCCGGCGGCGAGCGGATCGGCGAGCATCAGGGCGTGATGTATTACACCTTGGGCCAGCGCAACGGGCTGGGTATCGGTGGGCGCCACGGCGCCAGCGGCGAGGCCTGGTACGTGGTCGGAAAGGATGTGGCCGCCAATGTGCTGTTGGTGGCCCAGGGTGGCGAAAACCGCTGGCTGTATTCGCGGCGGCTGCAGGCAGAATCAGCGACATGGGTTGCCGGTGCCGCGCCGGCCGCAGATTTCCGCTGCACCGCCAGGACCCGCTACCGCCAGCATGACCAGGGGTGCGTGGTAAGCGTCCTTGGCGACCGTCTTGAGGTACGCTTCGACGAACCGCAACGCGCCGTCACTCCGGGGCAGTCCGTGGTCTTCTATGCTGGCGAAGTCTGCCTTGGCGGCGCGGTGATCGCCGCGACCGACGCCCCCTTCGGTGGCTTGCTGCCGACATCGCCCCCATCCCCTTCATCGATACCCACTACCGGAGATCGGCAACCTCGTGTTTGAAACCTTTGGCATGAATGAGGAGCGCGTGCTTGCCCTTGCAGGCCTGTTCCAGGCCTGTGCGCTGGCGCAGCAGTTGGCCAATGAGGGACGTTGCGACGAAAACGCGATGGAGACCAGCGTCGCCAGCGTATTTCGCATCGACGCTCCATCGGTCGTCGCCGTGTATGGAAATGTCTCCAATCTGCGGCTGGGCCTGCGCAGTTTGATCGCGCAACTCGACGAGAGCGACCGCGACATGTCGGTAACCCGCATGGTGGTGACCGTGATGCGGCTGGAACGCAGCCTGTCGGCCCGGCCGGACCTGCTTGACAATCTTCAGCAAGGCATCGTCGCCGCGCAGCGGCAGGTCGAACACTTCGGCCAGGGTTCGGCGCAGGTCGCCGGCCGGCTAGCCGAGATCTATGCGTCCACCCTGTCCACCCTGAAACCGCGAGTGATGGTCAGCGGCAACCCGCTGCAGTTGCAGCAGCCCAGCGTGGTCGAAAAGGTGCGCGCCAACCTGCTTGCGGCTGTCCGCTCGGCGGTACTGTGGCGGCAGGTCGGTGGACGGCAATGGCAATTGCTGCTGTATCGACGCCAGTGCAGCATGCTGGCACGCGGACTGCTGACCGGCGCGACGCTGGACAACCGCTGACGCCCGAGGCGCGTTCGTAGGAGCGCGCTTGCGCGCGATGCCGTTGCTTCATCCTTGGGGCAAGAGCATCGCGCACAAGCGCGCTCCTACAACACATCAGGTTATTCGAGGTGCACTAAAGCAAACGGCGGGCAATGCCCGCCGTTTTCCGTCCCTGGGTCGAACTCCCTTACGATGATCTTTCTTTGAATCCGCGTTTCCTGCCGTCCCAGCCTGCCACGATCATGTGACCGCTTGATGGCGGGATCGTCATCACGGCATCCGATCCTGAACGCCGTGACACGATGGCGATCAGAACTTGTAGGAAATCATCACGCGGTTGTAGGTAAAAGACTGGTTACCTGGATTCAGGCCGGTACCACCCGTCGAGCGCTCCCAGCGATTGCGCAGCGACAACCCCTTCAGGTATCCATCCAGGCTGTAGATGACATCAAAATAGACATCATGGCTGTTGCCGCGCAGCTCGGTCGTATATTTGGCATAGGCGGCAACGAGTTGCAGCTTGTTGTCGAACAGGTTGTAGGCCGCCTTGGCCTTCCAGGCGTGTCCCGGACCTTGCTCCACCAGACCGCGAATCATGGAGGTGGTATACAGCGGATCGGTAGCGTAAGCGGCGGTGTATGGCGAGATGATCGCGCCGCCACCGACCGCGCCGGACTCCTGCGATATCTTGTTGTAGGACACGTCAACCCGGCCGTTCGGAATCGCGACACCAGCATCGACGCCCCAGGCGCGGCTCTTCACGTTGCTCCCCTTGACACCAAACAGGGCCGCATTGTTCTGCACCAGACGATTATTAGCACCGCCGCCGCTTTCGGTCACGTACTGCGCAGCGACAAACGGGTCGAAGCCAGTACCGGTCTTGAAGGTGTAGCTGCCGTCGACGTAACCCATCCGCGCAAACTGCAGGAAGTTGTAGTACCACGCCTGTCCCTTGAGACCGCCCTTGGCATAGGTGGTACCCAGCGCCCAAGCGCCGTTGGACTGCCGTGCAGTGGCCGGCAGGCCACCCAGGCCGCCGTACATCGAGTCGCCACTGTAGGTGGCCGGATAGTAGAGGTTGTCCGAGGTGTAGCCATTGGAGGTACGGCTCTTCCAGCCGAAGCTGCGCAAGCCGAAGATATCCCACCCTTTGGCCGGCGTAACGCCAACCAGCATGGCATTGTAGGACGCCGGCATCACGCGCGAGTCGCTGCTGCCCATCCACGGCGTATTCAGGTACTGGTAGCCGGCGCGAACCAGCAGCAGGTTGCTCTTGTACTGCGCGTAAGCCTGGCTGAGCGCGCTGACCGAATCATTCGGCCCCATCAGCGTGGTGTCGATCGCCGCCGGATCGTGCGACTGGCTGCCGAACGAATTGGCGGTGACCAGCGATCCAGCGAAACTGAAGCCGCCGCCGAACGTGGCGGTCTGCGCATTGAACAGGGCGGCACCGGAAAACGCGCTGGCGTCCTTGACGGTGCTGGTGTCGTACATGCGGTTGAAATTGTAGGCACGCAGCTCGCCGTCCACATGGCCTTGCGTGAAAATGTCCTTGAGGGTGTCGGCCTGGGCACCGAGACTGAGTGTACCGAGCACGGCAGCGATAGCTGCGGCGACGAGTTTGTTGCGCATGGTTGAAAGCTCCGCATCGGGGACTGAAATGTCGTGTTACAGCGCCGCACCCACAGATGTTTGTTGATTGCAGGGGGCAAGGTTGCGCCGCACTTATTAAGTTTGCGTGTTGTGCATGACATTCACATAAAAGATAAATGACAGTGATGTTACAGTCCGCCACCGCTGAGTGACTGGTGCAGCTCCATCCATCAACCAGTGGGCAACACGAACCCGCTGCCACCCATATGTCGCCATCGGGGCGGACGACAACCTGTCGACGCCACGACAGAGTCCGGTCATCAGACATTGGCACGCCCGGTCGATGGGCGCCCACACGGCAGTGTTATGCTTGGCCGATGCCTGATCTTTCCCGATTTTTGTCGGCCCGCATGGCCGAGCGGTTTCGCGGCTTTCTGCCGGTAGTGGTCGATGTCGAAACCGGTGGATTCGACGCCGAGCACGATGCCTTGCTGGAAATTGCGGCGATTCCATTGAGCATGGATGCGGACGGTTATCTGTATCCGCAGCCCACGGTTTCCACGCACGTGGAGCCGTTCCCCGGCGCCAACCTTGATCCCCGCTCGCTGGAAATCACCGGCATCGACCCGGGCAACCCGCTGCGCGGCGCACTGGTCGAACGGCTGGCGCTGGACCATATCTTTCATGTCGTACGCAAGGCGGTGCGCGAAGCCGGTTGCCAGCGGGCAATCCTGGTCGGACACAATGCCGCCTTCGATCTGGGTTTTCTCAACATGGCGGTGCGCCGTTGCGGTCACAAGCGCAATCCGTTTCATCCCTTCAGTTGCTTCGACACAGTCAGCCTGGGTGGCCTTGCCTACGGTCAGACGGTATTGAGCAAGGCCGTACTCGCGGCCGGCCATCCGTTTGACAGCCGCGAGGCACATTCCGCCGTGTATGACGCCGAGCGTACGGCCGACTTGTTCTGCAGCGTGGTCAACCGCTGGCGCCAGCTCGAGCTTTTCGAGCGCGAACACTGCGGTCTGCATGTGGAATGAAACCCGCTGCGGCATCCATCATGGACACCTGCCGGCCTGCCTCGCGCAGTGTCAGTGACCATTCCCTCGGCGACTGTCATCTTCCTGCAACATTCATCTCATCTCATTGCAACACGCAAAGCCTGTAATGGCCCGGTCCATCCGACATTCACCCAAGGAGCAACCGTGTTGATCTCTTGCAAATCCCCGATTCGATTCGCTGCCGTTGCCGCGTTCGCCGTGGCATCCACGTTCGCCGTGGGCGCACAGGCCACTGATATCACCGGTGCCGGTTCCAGCTTCATCTACCCGGTCGTGTCCAAATGGTCGGCGGCCTACGCCGAAAAGACCGGCAATCACATCAACTACCAGTCGATCGGTTCCGGCGGCGGCATTGCCCAGATCAAGGCCGGTACGGTGGATTTCGGCGCATCCGACATGCCGCTGGACGAGACCACCCTGAGCAAGTTCGGTCTGGGCCAGTTCCCCGACGTGATCGGCGGCATCGTGCCGGCGTTCAATGTCGAGGGCGTCGCACCGGGCAAGATGGTGCTCGACGGTGCCACGCTCGCCAACATCTACCTGGGCAAGATCACCAAGTGGAATGATCCGGCCATCGTCAAGCTGAATCCGACACTCAAACTGCCGGCCGCCGCGATCACCGTCGTGCACCGTTCGGATGGTTCGGGTACCACTTTCAACTTCAGCGACTACCTGTCCAAGGTCAGCCCGCAGTGGAAGACCAAGGTCGGTGAAGGCACTGCAGTGCAGTGGCCGGTCGGCATTGGCGGCAAGGGCAACGAAGGTGTATCCGCCTACATCAAGCAGATCAAGAATTCGCTCGGCTACGTCGAATACGCCTATGCGCTGCAGAACCACATCGGCTATGCGGTGATGAAAAACGCCGCGGGCAACATCGTCAAGCCGACCATCGCCAACTTCCAGGCTGCAGCTGACACGGCCGATTGGAAGCACTCCAAGAACTTCAACCTGGTCATGACCAATGCCCCGGGCGCCAATGCCTGGCCGATCACCGCCACCTCGTGGGTGATCATGTACAAGCAGCCGAAGAACCTCGCCAATGCGAAGGTGGCTTTCGACTTCTTCAAGTGGGCCTATGAGCATGGCCAGGACCAGGCGCGTTCGCTGGACTACGTACCGCTGCCGCCGAGCCTGGTGCAGCAGATCGAGACGTACTGGAAGACCGAATACAAAATGTAAGTGATCGGATTGCCCGCATTGCAACCGATCGTGTGAAAATGCTGCGCGCGGCCCAAGGCCGCGCGCAGCTTGCTTTTGATCAAAAACACCGACGGAAACGTGCCCCATGCAAGTGACCCGTGCCGAACGACCGCTCGCCCGCGACATAGATAACCGCTCGCTGATCGACGCACGTCACGATCGCATCTTCCAGCGGGTACTGAAGTTCTGCGCCCTGCTGGTGCTTGCGGCACTGCTCGGCGCGGCATTGTCGACATTGTGGGGCGGGCGCGAGGTGCTGTTCGGGCATGGCCTGCACTTTCTCACCAGCGACACATGGAATCCGGTCACCGACGACTACGGCGCCTTGGCGCCGATCTTCGGCACCCTGGTGACCTCGGTGATCGCCCTGGTGCTTGCAGTACCCGTGAGTTTCGGCATTGCCATCTTCCTGACCGAGATCGCCCCCGCCTGGATGCGTGGGCCTGTGAGTGCGGCCATCGAGTTGCTCGCCGGCATTCCCTCGATCATCTACGGCATGTGGGGCCTGTTCGTGTTTGTGCCGTTCATGGCCAACATCGAGCCCGCACTGTCGAACATACTGGGCAGGCTGCCGTTGATCGGCCAGTTGTTCCAGGGTCCGCCACTGGGGCTGGGTCTTTTGACGGCGGGCATCGTGCTGGCCGTGATGATCCTGCCATTCATTTCCTCGGTGATGCGCGAAGTGTTCCAGACCGTGCCTACGCGGTTGAAGGAATCGTCCTATGCGCTCGGTTCCACCACGTGGGAGGTGCTGTGGGACATCGTGCTTCCCTACACACGTTCGGCGGTCATCGGCGGCATCTTCCTTGGCCTGGGTCGCGCGCTCGGTGAAACCATGGCGGTAACCTTCGTACTGGGCAATTCCTACAACATCACCTCGTCGCTGCTGATGCCCGGCACGTCGATCTCCTCCAGCATCGCCAACGAATTCAACGAGGCCGTGGGCATCCATCGGTCCGCGCTCATTGCACTGGGCTTCCTGCTGTTCGTGGTCACCTTTGTCGTGCTGCTTGTCGCACGCCTGATGCTGCACCAGCTGGCCAAGCGGGAGGGCAAATAATGTCAGCTGCCGGCATCTATCTTCGGCGCCGTATCACCAACGTGGGGGCGCTGATCTTCGGCAGCCTCGCGACCGCATTGGGACTGCTTTTCCTGGTGTGGATTCTGTGGGTGACGATCAGCAACGGTATCAGTTCGATCCATCTGAACCTGTTCACCAAGATCACCGCCTACGCCGACCAGGGCGGCCTTTCCAATGCCATCGTCGGCAGCCTGATCATGGACCTGATGGCGCTGCTGATCTGCGCCCCGATTGGCGTGATGGCCGGAACTTATCTGGCCGAGTACGCCAATCGCACCAAACTGGGTTCCTCAATCCGCTTCCTCAACGACATCCTGCTGTCGGCACCGTCAATCGTGATGGGCCTGTTCGTCTACGTGATCATCGTGCTGCCGATGTCGAACATGACCCACGGCAACATCTCGTTCTCCGGTTTTGCCGGCAGTGTGGCGCTGGCCCTGATCGGCCTGCCGGTCATCGTTCGCACCACCGACGAAATGCTCCAGCTGGTGCCCGGCACGCTGCGCGAGGCGGCGCTGTCGCTGGGCGTGCCGCAGTGGAAGCTCACCATCCAGGTTCTGATCCGCGCGGCCAGCTCCGGTATCCTCACGGGCATCCTGCTGGCTCTGGCCCGGCTGGCCGGCGAGACCGCGCCGCTGCTGTTCACCGCCTTCGGCAACAATTTCATGACATTTCATCCGCTGGACAAGATGGCCAGCCTGCCTATAGCAATCTACCAGTACACCAACGATCCAAGCCCGGCCATGCATTCGATCGCCTGGGCCGGAGCGTTGCTGATCACGCTTTTCGTGCTGGCATTGAGCCTGCTGACACGCCTGCTGTTTTCGCGCAAGAAGGTGAGCTATGAATGACCTTGCCGCCGCCATTGCGGCGCCCCTGGCCGATGTCCGGGAGAACACCAAGATCAAGGTGCGTGACGTGCACTTCTACTACAGCGGCTTCCAGGCGCTGAAAGGCGTCAGCATGGACATCCCGGAAAAGCAGGTCACCGCCATCATCGGGCCGTCCGGTTGCGGCAAGTCCACCCTGTTGCGCATCTTCAACCGTATCTACGCGATCTATCCCAAGCTGGAGGCCACGGGCACGATCGAGCTGGACGGCGAGAACATCCTCGACCCCGGTTACTCGATGAATCGCCTGCGCAGCAAGGTCGGCATGGTGTTCCAGAAGCCGGTGCCGTTTCCGATGACGATCTTCGAGAACGTGGCCTATGGCATCCGCCATCATGAAAAGCTGTCCAAACCCGGCATGGCCGATCGCGTCGAGCAGGCGCTGCGCAGCGCCGCGCTGTGGGACGAGGTGAAGGACAAGCTCAAGCAGAACGCGCTCGGTCTCTCCGGCGGTCAGCAACAGCGCCTGTGCATCGCTCGCGCCATCGCGCTGAAGCCCGAGGTGCTGCTGTTGGACGAGCCGACCTCGGCGCTCGATCCGATCGCCACCAGCCGCATCGAGCAATTGGTGGAGGAGCTCAAGAGCGAGTACACCATCGTCATCGTTACCCACAACATGCAGCAGGCGGCCCGCGTCTCCGATTGCACCGGCTTCATGTACATCGGCGAGCTGATCGAGTTCGGCAACACCGAAAAAATCTTCACCAAGCCCGACAAGAAGCAGACCGAGGACTATATTACCGGACGTTTCGGATAATCATGGCAACACTCCATCTAGCCTGCAGGCAGCAGTTCCCTCGGCGGAGAGACGGCCAGGGTGTGGGGCCACGTCGCCCCGCGCTCCCTACCCCAAGCATGCGAGCACCGATATGAGCAGCACCGGCAAAGACCACATCATCAAAAGCTACGACAGCGAGCTGAGCCGCCTTACCGGCGAAATCGTGCGCATGGGAGAACTGTCGGTCAGCCAGCTGGAGTCAGCGATCGACGTGATCGGCCGCCGTGACGAACGCGCTGCCCGGCGCGTAGTGGACAACGATGAGGCGATAGACCATCTCGAACAGGAAATCAGCCATGACGTGGTGCGTCTGCTCGCCCTGCGCGCACCGATGGCCGGCGACCTGCGCAACGTGTTCGCCGCCCTGCGTATCGCTGCCGACATCGAACGCATCGGCGACTATGCCGCCAACGTGGCCAAGCGTTCGATTCCGCTGTCGATGGTGCCGCCGATACCACCGACCAAGGGCCTGGACTACCTTGCCGAACTGGCAGCTGAAGAAGTGCGCGACGTGCTGAAGGCCTATCACGAGCAGGATGCCGAACGTGCCTACCAGGTATGGAAGGACGATGCCGAGCTGGACGAGGCCTACACAGGTTACTTCCGCCAGCTGCTCACCTACATGATGGAAGATCCGCGCAACATCACGCCCTGCACGCACCTGCTGTTCATGGCAAAGAACATCGAACGGATCGGCGACCACGCCACCAATATCGCCGAAAGCGTGTGGTATCAAGTGCATGGTGA
This sequence comes from Rhodanobacter sp., assembly GCA_035530315.1. Lineage (GTDB taxonomy): Bacteria > Pseudomonadota > Gammaproteobacteria > Xanthomonadales > Rhodanobacteraceae > Rhodanobacter. The sequence goes on from DATKVA010000051.1 coordinate 20,567, forward strand.
GCCGCTCACCAAGCAGCGCCCGAACCGTGACCTGACCTCAAGCCCGGAGTCGGTGAATCTCGGCGACAAACCCGCCAAGTAGTCACTCGATTCAGAGCCAGGCGATAGCGGCGACGGGAACAAGCGGCTGGCGGGCGTCAGTCAGCGTTGGATCGCGGACGACGACGGACCGCAACGGACGATACGGCGGAAATATTTGCTGCAGGCATCGTCTGATGCCGAGGCCGGTCTGAGGCAGCACGCGGGAAAGTGCCGGGGCGACGGGTTTATTCAGCCCCGATTCTGCCCAACCCCGATGATGAGCGCTGAATTGGTCGGGGCGGCGAGATTCGAACTCGCGACCACTACACCCCCAGCGTAGTGCGCTACCAGGCTGCGCTACGCCCCGACGAAACAGCAAGCATGCATTCTAACAGAATCCCGGCGATCGCCGGAAGCGGTCCGTTCAACGCCGAAGAAGCAGCAGAACTTCTTCCAGTTCCATCCGCACCTGGCGCACGATCTGGTGCGAGATGCTTGCTTCCATCCGTGCCTGCGGACCTTCCAGCCGTGCACGCGCGCCGCTGATCGTGAAACCTTCGTCGTACAGCAGCGAACGTATCTGCCTTATCATCAATACGTCGTGGCGCTGGTAATAGCGGCGATTGCCGCGGCGCTTGACCGGATTGAGCGCGGGAAACTCCTGCTCCCAATACCGCAGCACGTGGGGTTTCACACCGCACAACTCGCCGACTTCACCGATGGTGAAGTAGCGCTTGGCCGGAATCGCCGGCAACTCGGTGTTATTCCCTTGATCCAGCATAACCTTCGACTCTTGCCTTGAGCTTCTGCCCTGGTCGGAATGTCACCACGCGCCGGGCCGAGATGGGAATCTCTTCACCGGTTTTCGGATTGCGTCCCGGTCGCTGATTTTTCAACCGCAGATCGAAATTGCCGAACCCGGACAATTTCACCTGCTCACCCTTTTCGAGCGCTTCGCGAACCACCTCGAAGTAGGCGTCCACGAATTCCTTCGCCTCGCGCTTGTTGAGCCCCACGTCGAGGAAAAGCCGCTCGGCCATTTCCGCCTTGGTCAGCGCCATCTCATCCTCGCAACTTTGCCCTGCATGTTTGCTCCAACGCAGCTATCGCTTCTCGTATGCAACGGTCCGCGTCGTCGTCAGTAAGGGTGCGTGAAGCGTCCTGTAAAATCAAGCCCATAGCGAGACTTTTTCTGCCCACATCGACCCCTTTGCCACTGTATCGGTCAAACAGCCGCAGCTCGTTCAGGCGCACGCCAAGGGTGGCGCGCACAACTTGCTCAATTTGTGACCAGTTGATCTCTTCCGGCAAGTCCAGGGCAATGTCGCGACGTACCGAGGGGAAATGGGGGACCGGCTGAGCCTGCGGCAGGCGCCGCGTCTGGACCGGTTCCAGCGCCAATTCCAGCACGTGGACATCGGCCCCCAGATCCAGTGCCTTGGCCAGCTGCGGATGCAGCGCACCAAGATACCCCACCGTGACGCCATCACGCATGACGCGCGCAGCGCGCCCGGGATGCAGCCAGCCGGGCAGTTGGTCGGCCTGCACCGACCAGCGCTGCGGCTCGCCGCCCCAGGCGATCAATGCGTCCAGATCGCCCTTGAGATCGTGAAAATCCAGCAAGCGGGGAGACTCGCCCCATTGCTCCGCGCGTGCATTGCCGCAGGCGACGATGGCCAGACTCGGCGTTTCCACCGGCGGGTTGGTTTTTTGTTGAAGAGTCCGGCCAGGGATGGCCGGTTCTTCGCGCAGGGACGCGCCTTGATGAAGAGTCCGGCCAGGGATGGCCGATTCTTCGCGCAGGGACGCGCCTTGGTGGAATACCCGCGCGACCTCGAACAACCGCACCCTCTCCTGCTGGCGGGCGCGATTGTGCCGCAATGCCTCGATCAGGCCCGGCAGCAGCGAGGGCCGCATCACCGCCAGATCTGCCGACAGCGGATTGGCCAGGGAGACCAGCCGGTCGGTGAAGCCCCAGCGTGCCAGCAGATCGGCCGCCACGAAGGACAGGTTCACCGCCTCGTGATAGCCCCGCGCGGCCAGCTGCTCGCGCAGTGCCAGTTCGCCGATACGGGCTTCCGGCTCGATCGCCAGCGCGAGCGCGCCGGCGGGCGAATGCGTGGGAATGTTGTCGTAGCCGAAGATGCGCGCGACTTCCTCGATCAGGTCCTCCTCGCGCTCGATGTCGAAGCGGCTGCTCGGCGCGGTGACCTGCCAGCCGTTCGCCGTCGCGGTCACGTGCATACCCAGCGCGGTGAAGATGCGCACCACTTCGGCATCGGCCACGTCCACGCCCAGTACCCGTTTGAGCCGCGTCCGGCGCAGCGTCACGGTCGGCGGCGGCGGCAGCTCGGCAAGATTTTCCGCCATCAGCACCGGCCCGGCCCAGCCGCCGGCAATCGCCAACAACAGCCCGCTGGCGCGCTCCAGCGCACGACGCGGCAGTTCGGGATCGACGCCGCGCTCAAAACGGTGCGAGGCATCGGTATGCAGGCCGAGTTTGCGCGCACGGCCCATGATCGCCTCCGGCGCGAAGTGTGCGGATTCGAGAAAGACGTTGCGAGTGACTTCGGTGACGCGCGAGTCGTAGCCGCCCATCACGCCGGCCACGGCCAAAGCCTTGTGTTCGTCGGCAATCAGCACGAAACCATCGTCCATCTTCGCTTCGTTGCCGTCGAGCAGCTTCAGCGTTTCGCCGGCATCCGCATGACGGACCACGATATCGCCTTGCAAGGTGTCGTTGTCGAACGCATGCAGCGGCTGCCCCAGTTCCAGCATCACGTAGTTGGTGATGTCGACGACCACGCTGATCGGACGCAAGCCGGCGCGACGCAGGCGCTCGGTCAGCCATAGCGGCGTGCGTGCCGCCGGATCGATGCCCTCGACGATGCGGCCCAGATAGCGTGGCGCATCCTTGCCTGCCTGCAGCCGGATGCCACGGCGCGCCTCACTGGTAACCGGTGCATCGACCTGTGTCGGCAACTTCACGGCACTGCCGAACAACGCGGCAACATCATGCGCCAGACCGTACAAGCCCAGGCAATCGGGCCGATTCGGCGTGAGCTTCAACTCGATGCTGGCATCGGGCAGTCCGAGGTAGTCGGCCAGCGGCTGGCCGATCGGCGCATCCGGCGGCAACTCCAGCAGGCCCGAGGCATCGGTGTCGATGCCCAGCTCCTTCGCCGAGCACAGCATGCCGAACGATTCGACACCGCGCAGCTTCGCCGCCTTGATCGAAATACCACCGGGCAGCTTCGCACCCACCATCGCCAGCGGCACTTTGATGCCGACCCGCGCATTCGGTGCGCCGCAGACGATCTGCAGTGGCTCACCCTGCCCCGCATCGACCTTGCATACTCGCAGGCGGTCGGCTTGCGGATGCGGTTCGGCCGCGACGATCTCGGCCACCACCACACCGGCAAGATCCTCGCCCAGAGGGGTCAGCTCTTCCACTTCCAGTCCGGCCATGGTCAGTGCATGGGCCAGCGCCGCCCGATCGGCCTTGATGTCGACCAGCTCGCGCAGCCAGTTCTCGGAGAATTTCATGTTTGAAAGATTCCAGGATGCGATCAGGCGAACTGCCTGAGGAAGCGCAAGTCGTTCTCGAAGAACGCACGCAGGTCGGACACGCCGTAGCGCAGCATCGCGAAGCGCTCCACGCCCAGGCCGAAGGCGAAACCGGAGTAGCGCTCGGGATCGATGCCGCAGTTCTTCAGCACGTTCGGATGCACCATGCCGCAGCCAAGCACTTCCAGCCAGCGGGTGGAGCCGTCCTCTGCATCCCAACGGATGTCCACCTCGGCCGACGGTTCGGTAAAGGGGAAATAGCTGGGGCGGAAACGCATCTCGAAATCGCGCTCGAAGAAAGCACGGATGAACTCGGCCAGGGTGCCCTTGAGGTCGGCGAAACTGGAGGTCTCGTCGACCAGCAGGCCCTCGATCTGGTGGAACATCGGCGAGTGGGTCTGGTCCGAGTCGCTGCGGTAGACCTTGCCCGGCGCGATGATGCGGATCGGCGGCTGGCGACCGGCCATCGCGCGGATCTGCACCGGCGAAGTATGCGTGCGCAGCAACCGTCCGTCACCGAAGTAGAACGTGTCGTGCATGGCGCGCGCCGGGTGGTGCGGCGGGAAATTCAGCGCCTCGAAGTTGTGCCAATCGTCCTCAATCTCCGGGCCGTCGGCGCGCTGGTAGCCCAGCCGCGCGAAGATCGACGCGATGCGCTCCAGCGCACGGGTGATCGGATGGATGCCACCGCGTTCGCCATCACGACCGGGCAGGCTGATGTCGAGCTTCTCGGAGGCGAGGCGACGGTCGAGTTCGACCTGCTCCAGCCTCTGCTTGCGCGCGGCCAGCGCATCGGCTAGCCGGTCCTTGACCTTGTTCACCTCGGCGCCGCGCACCTTGCGCTCTTCCGGCGCCAGCGTACCCAGCGCCTTCAGTGCGGCGGTGACGATGCCGCTCTTGCCGAGCAGGCTCACGCGCAGGCTTTCCAGTGCGTCGAGGGAGGCGGCAGCGTCGATATCCGTCAGGGCTTGGGTGGTCCGGCTATCCAGATCGTCCATCAGTACGATTCCGTCGTTGCTCCCTCTCCCCCGCTGGGAGAGGGCTGGGGTGTGAGGGGTCGCTCTTGCGTTGCGCCCGCATTTGCAGCGGCTTTGATGGGGACCAATGCAAGCCACGGCCCCTCACCTCAATCCTCTCCCGAAGGAATAGGAGGCAACCGCGAAAAGCGCTTTATCCCAATAAAAAAGGGAGGAGGCGTTTGGCCTCCTCCCCGCACTTAATTTGTGCCTTCATCCCTGAAGGCGCAAGCCCAAGGCTTGCACACAAACTACGCCGCCAGGCTGGCCTTGGCCTTCTCGGCGATCACTTCGAACGCCTTGATGTCGTGCACGGCGATGTCGGCCAACACCTTGCGGTCAACCGTGATCCCGGCCTTGCTCAGGCCATTGATCAGGCGGCTGTAGGACAGCCCGAACATGCGAGCTGCGGCGTTGATGCGCACGATCCACAGTGCGCGGAACTGGCGCTTGCGCTGTTTGCGGCCGATATAGGCGTACTGACCGGCCTTGATGACCGCCTGGTTGGCGACCCGAAAAACTTTGCGACGTGCATTGTAGTAGCCCTTCGCGCGGCCGATGACTTTCTTGTGGCGACGACGGGCGGTAACGCCACGCTTTACACGAGCCATGGTTTATCTCCTCGTCTTACAAGTACGGCAACATGCGCGCTACACCCTTGGTGTCGCACGCCTTGAGATGGTTTTTGGCACGCAGGCCACGCTTCTGCTTGGTCGACTTCTTGGTCAGAATGTGCGACTTGAAGGCGTGACCGCACTTGATTTTGCCCGACGCGGTCTTGCGAAAACGCTTCGCCGCCGCCCGGTTGGTCTTGATCTTGGGCATGGTAATGCTCCCTGATGGGGGTAATCCCCCGTTTCTGACTGATCTGGCGGCGGCATCGATCCTGCTCGGGATCACGCCACGCTTTCCGTCCTGCCATGATCGGTTCACGACCCTTCCAGACGGGTCGAACCAGTAATTATACGCAGTTCGCTCTACCGATACCAGTAGGAGCGCGCTTGCGCGCGATGCTTTTGGCTCTTGCGAGTCATGGAACAAGAGCATCGCGCGCAAGCGCGCTCCTACGGCAGCGGAACGAGGGGGCCGGTGCCGCGACGCGGCTATTTTTTCTTCGGCCCGATCATCATCACCATCTGGCGCCCTTCCAGGCGCGGATAGGACTCGATCTGGCCGTTCTCGCCGACGTCTTCCTGGATCTTCTTCGCCAGGTTCTGGCCAAGATCCTGATGCGACATCTCGCGGCCGCGGAAGCGGATGGTGACCTTGACCTTGTCACCCTCTTCGAGGAAACGAAGCATGTTGCGCAGCTTGATAAGGTAGTCGCCCACGTCAGTGACCGGACGGAACTTCACTTCCTTGATCTCGACCTGCTTCTGCTTCTTCTTGGCGGCCTGCGCCTTCTTCTGGGCTTCGAACTTGAACTTGCCGTAATCCATGATGCGGCAGACCGGTGGATCGCCGTTCGGCTGGATTTCGACCAGATCCATGCCGGCTTCCTGCGCCAGCGCCAGCGCCTCGTCGCGGGTGAGAATACCCAGTTGCTCCGCCTCGGCGCCGATCACGCGTACGCGCGGAACGCGGATTTCCGAGTTGCGACGATTACCCTTGTTGTCGGTGGTTGCGATACCACGATCCTCCAGAAGAAGTATTGATTAGACCGAACAGTGCTTTCAGCGCTGCGTCTCGGCCTGCAGACGTTCGATGAAGTCGGCCAGCGGCATGCTGCCCAGATCCTCGCCGGAACGGGTACGAACGGCAATGGTACCAGTCTCTTTCTCGCGGTCACCAACCACCAGCAGATAAGGCACTTTCTGCATTGTATGTTCGCGGATTTTATAGCCGACCTTTTCGTTGCGCAAATCGGACTGTACCCGGAAACCTTTGTCGACAAGGGTTTGCGTCACCTGGCTGGCGTACCCCCCCTGTGCATCGGTGATGTTGACGACCACCGCCTGTACCGGAGCCAGCCAGGCAGGCAGCAACCCGGCATGGTGCTCGATCAGAATACCAATGAAACGCTCCATCGAGCCGACGATCGCCCGGTGCAGCATCACCGGATGCCGTTTTTGCGACTGTTCGTCCACATATTCGGCGCCCAGGCGCTCGGGCATCATGAAATCGACCTGCATGGTGCCGACCTGCCAGGCACGGCCGATCGAATCTTTCATGTGGTATTCGATCTTCGGCCCGTAGAACGCGCCCTCGCCCGGCAGCTCCTCCCATTCCACGCCGGCCGCGGACAATGCCGTACGCAAGGCGGCCTCGGCACGATCCCAGACCTCATCGCTGCCGATGCGCTTGTCCGGACGCAGCGCGATCTTCAGGCCGATGTCCTGGAACCCGAAGTCGGCATAGACCTGCATCGCTTGGCGATGGAACGCGGTGACTTCCGCTTCGATCTGCGCAGCGGTGCAGAAGATGTGGCCGTCGTCCTGGGTGAATGCGCGCACCCGCATGATGCCGTGCAGCGCCCCGGACGGCTCGTTGCGATGGCAGCCGCCGAACTCGCCGTAGCGGATCGGCAGCTCGCGGTAGCTGTGCAGGCCGGTGTTGAAGATCTGCACGTGACCCGGGCAGTTCATCGGCTTCAGCGCGTAAGTGTGCTTCTCCGATTCGGTGAAGAACATGTTCTCGGCATAGTTGTCCCAGTGGCCGGATTTTTTCCACAACGACACATCCAGCACCTGTGGGCAGCGCACTTCCTGGTAGCCGCTCGTGCGGTACACGCCGCGCATGTACTGCTCCACCTGCTGCCAGATCGCCCAGCCGTTCGGGTGCCAGAACACCATGCCCGGGCTTTCTTCCTGCTGGTGGAACAGGTCCAGCGCCTTGCCGAGCTTGCGGTGATCGCGCTTCTCGGCCTCCTCCAGTTGGAGCAGGTAGGCCTTGAGGTCCTTGTCGTTGAGCCACGCGGTGCCGTAGATGCGGGTGAGCATCGCGTTGTTCGAGTCGCCGCGCCAGTAAGCGCCAGCCACCTTCATCAGCTTGAAGGCGCGCAGCTTGCCGGTATTGGGCACATGCGGACCGCGACACAAATCGGTGAACTCGCCCTGCGTATACAGCGACAGAGCCTCGGTGGCCGGGATCGACTCGATGATCTCGGCCTTGTAGTTCTCGCCCAACCCGCGGAAAAACGCCACCGCCTCGTCGCGCGATTTCACGCTGCGCGTCACCGGCAATTGTTCGGCGACGATCTTTTCCATCTCCGCCTCGATCTTCGGCAGATCCTCGGGCGTGAACGGCCGTTCGTAGGCGAAATCGTAGAAGAACCCGTTCTCGATCACCGGCCCGATCGTGACCTGCGCCCCCGGGTACAGGCGCTGCACGGCCTGCCCCATCACGTGCGCGGTGGAGTGGCGCAGGATGTCCAGCGCCTCGGGGCTCTTGTCGGTGACGATCTGCAGGCTGGCGTCATGGTCCATCTGAAAGCTGGCATCCACCAGCTTGCCGTCGACCTTGCCGGCCAGGGTCGCCTTGGCCAGACCGGCGCCGATCGAGGCGGCCACGTCCTGCACGGTAACGGGGTGATCGAACGGTCGCTTGCTGCCGTCCGGTAGCGTGATCTCAATCATTTCTGAAGCACCTGGAAGCACGCATGGAGAGGCGTGCGCTTTTTGATGGGGTCTGTGGCCATGGCCCACACTCGGTTTCACGATCCACCACGATCCACCCGGATGATGGACAAAAATAAAGGGCCTGACGCCCTTTATCCGAAACGCGGGGCGCAGAGGCTGTCAGCAGCGGAAGCAGGTAGTCGCCATGTCGCACACTCGGCCGGCGCGCAACGCAGGCCACCTTTATCGGGTGAGGAATTGTCGAAAAGCTAGTTTAGCCCAGATCGGCTGTCAATCCTCACCATCGCGGCCGCAGCGCCATGCGTGGGCGATAGAATGAGCCGCATACCTTGAGGATAGTCCATGCGTATTCTGGTCACCGGCACCGCCGGCTTCATCGGCGCCGCGCTGGCGCAGCGCCTGCTGGCACGCGGCGATGAGGTCTGCGGCTTCGACAACCACAACGACTACTACGACCCGGCGCTGAAGGAAGCGCGGCTGGCGCAGTTCATCGATCACCCCCATTACACTCATCATCGCGCCGACCTCGCCGATGCCGCCGCAGTGGACCGGACATTCGCCGCGTTCAGGCCGCAGCGCGTGGCGAATCTGGCCGCGCAAGCCGGCGTGCGTTATTCGCTGCAGCACCCGCAGGTCTACGCATCGAGCAACCTGGTCGGCTTCGTCAACATCCTCGAAGCCTGCCGGCATGGCGACGTGGAGCATCTGGTCTACGCCTCGTCCAGTTCGGTCTACGGCGCCAACCGCAAGCTGCCTTTCGCGGTGGAGGACGCGGTCGATCACCCGGTCAGCCTGTACGCGGCAACCAAGAAGGCCAACGAACTGATGGCGCACACCTACAGCCATCTGTACTGTCTGCCCACCACCGGCCTGCGCTTCTTCACCGTATACGGGCCGTGGGGCCGGCCGGACATGTCGCCGATGCTGTTCGCCGACCGGATCAGTCGCGGCGAGCCGATCGACGTGTTCAACTACGGCCGGCACAGCCGCGACTTCACCTACATCGACGACATCGTCGAGGGCGTGATCCGCACGCTCGACCGGGTCGCCCAACCCGATCCGGGGTATGACCCGATGCAGCCGAGCCCCGGCTTGTCCAGCGCACCCTATCGCCTCTACAACATCGGCAACGACCAGCCGGTGCAATTGCTGCGTTTCATCGAACTGCTGGAGCAGAACCTCGGCCGTACCGTGGAGAAACGCCTGTTGCCGATGCAGCCCGGCGACGTGTCCGACACCTGGGCCGATGTGTCGGCACTGCGCCGTGACGTGGGCTACGCACCGAACACCTCGATCGAGGATGGCGTGGCTCGCTTCGTGGCGTGGTATCGCGGGTATTACGGGAACTGACCTGGCCGTGCAGGAGCGCTGCTTCAGAACGGCTTGGCGATCACCAGGTAGATCACCGCAAGCAGCAACACGGTCGGGATCTCGTTGATCCAGCGCAATGCCCGCGACGACGGCAGCGCACCGCCGGCAATATTGCGCTTGAGCAAGCGGCCACACCAGGTGAAATAGACCAGTAGCACGGCCACCAGCGTCAGCTTGGCATCCATCCAGTGCATCGAGCCGACCATGTTCGGCAATGTTGCGGGGAATACCCTCCAGCCCTGCCACAGCAGCACCCCGAATACGAACGCGATGCCGAATACCATGTGACCGAACGAATACAGTCGGCGCCCCATCAGCTGCAACCGCGCCTGCACCGCCGGTTCGTGGGTGGTTTCGGTCAGATTCACCAGAATCCTCGGCAGATAGAGCACCGTGGCCATCCAGGCCATGACGAACAGCAAGTGCAGGCTCTTGATCAGCAGATAGGTCATCATGAAAAGGGCGTCCCTGAACGCTGCGATGCGCAGCGGCCGAAATTATAGGGAATGCGTGGAGAGAAGTGAGAAACGAGCGGCGACCGTACGGTCTTCACTCGTTTCTCGCTTCTCTCCACGCACTCCTCCGGCGTCATTTCGCCGACCCGATCCGCAGCAGCAGCGCCTGCAACAGGCGCTGCTGCTGCGCGGCATCGAGTGGCGCGTTGTGACGATCGGTCAACAGGAAAAAATCCTCGACGCGTTCGCCGAAGGTCGCGATGCGTGCATCGTGCACCCGCACTTCGGTTTGCAGCATCACCTGTGCCACTGCTGCCAGCAGACCCGGCCGGTCGGTGCCGACCAGGGCAAGCTGGGTACGTTCGCCGGCGGCATGGAAACTGATTTTAGGCGTCATCTGGAAATGCTTCTGATGGCGCGACATGCCGCGTTTGCTCGGTTGCACGCCGGCGGATTGCGCCAGTGCACGCTGCAGTCGCTGCTGCAACTCCTCCGCGCGTGCCGGGCTGGCCGGTTGCTGGCTTTCTGCCTCGAGCAGCAGGAACGTATCCAGCGCCATGCCAGTCGGCGAACTGAGGATGCGCGATTCCATCACCGAGAAATGCAACCGGTCCAGCACCGCTGTGACCGTGGCAAACAGTCCATCACGGTCGGGCGTATAGACGAACAGCTCGGTACTGCCACGCACCGATAGCGGATGCACTGCGACCAACGGCACGGCACCCTGCGCGCGCAGGATCGCACTGGTCTGCCAGGCGATCTGTTCCGGCCGATGGCGCAGGAAACTGAGCTGTGGAAAATCGGCCCAGACGCGGAGGACGTCGGCTTCGGCAAAGCCGTCGTTCATCAGCAGGGCGAGCGCGTACTCGGAGCATTCGCGTACGCGAATCCCGGCGTCGCGCGGCAGATCCACGTCGCTGCGCAACGCATACCGGGTAGTGGCATGCAGATCGGACAACAGCCGGTCCTTCCAGCCGTTCCACAGTCGCGGGCTGGTGCCGATGATGTCGGCGATGGTCAACAGGTACAGCTGGCCCAGCCGCTCGTGATCGCCGACCAACTCCGCAAACCGGTGCACCACGTCGGGATCGGTAATGTCCTGGCGCTGCGCGGTGGTGCTCATCAGCAAATGCCAGCGCACCAGCCAGGCGATCCGCTCGATGTCGACCCTGGGCAACCCGAGCCGGACGCAGAATGCGCGTGCATCCTGCTCACCCAGCACCGCATGATCGCCACCGCGGCCCTTGGCGATGTCATGAAACAGCGCCGCCAGCAACAGTATTTCCGGTTTGGACAACTTGCCCCATATCTCGCAGGCCAGCGGAAACTCCTGCCTTGCCGAAACCTCGGCAAAGCGTGCCAGCTGACGCAGCACACGCAAGGTATGTTCGTCGACGGTGTAGACGTGGAACAGGTCGTATTGCATGCGGCCGAAGACCTTGCCGAACGCCGGCAGGATGGCCGCCAGCAAACCGTGGCGATTCATGCCCCACAACGCCTTCACCGCCGACGCGCCACGGCGAAGCAGTTGCAGGAACGCCGCCAGCACCTCGCGATCTTCCGCCAGCGAATCGCCAAGCGCATCGACCGCTTGATGGATGCGCCGCATGGTGTCGGCGCTGAAACCGAGCAGACCTTCCTGGTCGAGCCGGGCGATGAAGATTTCCACCAGCGCTGCAGGCCGCCGCAGGAACAGTTGGGGGTCGCGCGCCGCCAGCCGCGAGCCGTAACGCACGAAATCGGCGTCTACCGGTGTTGCCTCGCCCGGCGGCTCCAGCATTTCCTCGAATCGCTCGGCCACCTGCACGCCGAGCCGCTCGATCTGGCTGGCCGCGCGGTAATACCCCTGCATGAATTGCTCGACACCGAGATTTTTTTCGTGCTCGTCGCGAAAACCCAGCCGGGCGGCCAGCGCGCGCTGGTAATCGAACAGCAGCCGTTCCTCGGCCCGTCCCGCCTCCAGGTGCAGCGCGTAACGATAGCGACGCAGGGTCGCTTCGGATTGCTCCAGCGTGGCCTGCTCGGCCGGATCGAGCAGCCCCTCGACCACCATCCCGGAAAGATCGCTCGCATGCGCCAGCCGCTGCCCCATCCAGCGCAGTGAATCCATCGTGCGCAGGCCGCCGGGGCCGTCCTTGAGATTGGGCTCTAGGTTGTAAGCGGTATCGTCGTAGCGGGCATGGCGGGCATCGCGCTCGGCCAGCCGTGCAGCCAGGTATTCCTGCGGCGGCCACAATGCATCGTCGTCCACGATGCCACGCAACCGCGCATCGAACGCCGGATCGCCGGCCAGCCGGTGTGCATCGAGCAGGCTGGTGAACACACTGACGTCCTGCGCCGCCAACGCACGGCATTGCGCCGTATTGCGCACCGCATGACCGACCTTCAGGCCGACATCCCACAACGTGGCGAAACACTGCTCCAGCGCGCGCAAACGCGCCGGTTCCGGCGCATTCACCAGCACCAGCAGGTCCACATCGGAATGCGGAAACAGCAGGCCGCGGCCGAAACCGCCCACCGCGAACAGTGCCGTCTCGCTGACCTCGCCGAGGCAGGCCAGCCAGACATGCGTGACCACCCGTTCAACCGACTGGCAGCGACGCCGTGCCAGCGAGCTGGCATCAGCGCCATCGCGAAACGCGGTGGCCAGCGCCCGATCGACATCGCCCAGCAATTGCCGCAGCGCGCGACGGGCATCGACCGATACACCCGAACGCGGCACCGCCACCGGCAGGCGTGGCAGTGGCGGCAAGGCGGCATGAGTTGATGTCGTCGACATGACTTAATGGGGTTCCGTAAGCACTTTGCCACTCGCGACGAAAGCGCGCCAGGCCGGTCTCTTGTTGTGGGAGCGGCTTTAGCCGCGATGCTTTTCGCTGCGGGGTAAAAGCATCGCGGCTGAAGCCGCTCCCACAGTCAGATCAGTATCCGCGCACGATCAGGCATCCGGCCACGGCGTGAGTATCTCGAAGCCGTCGTCGGTCACCGCGATCGTATGTTCCCACTGTGCCGACAGCGAATGGTCCCTGGTGACGACGGTCCAGCCGTCCGGCAGCTGCCGGGTCTGCGGCTTGCCGGCGTTCACCATCGGCTCGATGGTGAAGGTCATGCCTCTGGTCAATTCAAGCCCAACGCCCGCCTTGCCGTAGTGCAGCACCTGCGGTTCGTCGTGATAGACCTTGCCGATGCCGTGGCCGCAATACTCCCTGACCACGCTGAAGCCCGCGGCCTCGGCATGCTGCTGGATCGCGTGACCGATATCGCCCAGCGTGGCGCCGGGGCGCACTACCCGGATGCCGCACATCATCGCCTCGAACGTGGTGTCGACCAGCCGTTTGGCCAGCACCCCGGGAGTCCCGACGAAATACATGCGGCTGGTGTCGCCGTGCCAGCCATCCTTGATCACGGTGACATCGATGTTCACGATGTCGCCGTCCTTGAGCACCTTGCCCTCGTTCGGAATGCCGTGACAGATCACGTGGTTGACCGAGGTGCACAGGGTCTTGGGAAAGCCGTGGTAGCCGACGTTGGCCGGAATCGCCTTCTGCACATTCACGATATGCTCGTAGGCAAGACGATCCAGTTCTTCGGTGGTGACGCCCGGCCTGACGTGCTCCTTCAGCATCGCCAGCACTTCGGCCGCCAGCTTGCCGGCCACGCGCATGCCGGCAAGGTCGTCAGGGGTTTTCAGGGTGATTGCCATCAAGTTCGACTCATGGGGCGGTAGAAGCGCCTGGAACCCTGGCGACTTGCCGCACTGCCGGCGCACCGGCTACAATTCGGGAGTTTTGCTGACCTGGTGTGGGCATTTCAACTGCTCCCCCCAGCGCAAAGCGAACGGGAATTGTAACCCTCACCGGTGCAACACCCAACCAACGCCACACACGCATCGGCACCGCCTTCGGGGTGCTGCGGTCGTTCCCACCAATTTCGGAACGCCGCGGTCGAAGTCGGGGATGCGTGGAGGTCCCAACCCCCAGGCCTTCTACAAGGCCACATGCAAGGAGTTACACCCATGGCCCAAGTCACCATGCGCCAGATGCTCGAAGCCGGCGTCCATTTCGGTCACCAGACCCGTTACTGGAACCCGAAAATGGCCCCGTACATCTTCGGCGCCCGCGGCAAGATCCACATCATCAACCTCGAAAAGACCCTGCCGCTGTTCACCGACGCGATGAACTTCCTGTCGGGCCTGGCGCAGAAGCGCGGCACCATCCTGTTCGTCGGCACCAAGCGTTCGGCCCGTGAGCCGTTGGCCGAAGAGGCCGCGCGCGCCGGCATGCCGTTCGTCACCTCGCGCTGGCTCGGCGGCATGCTGACCAACTTCCGCACGGTCAAGCAGTCGGTATCGCGCCTGAAGGAACTGGAAGCGGCCGAGACCGATGGCAGCTTCGAAAAGCTGGTCAAGCACGAAGTGCTGGCCCGCCGCCGCGAGCGCGACAAGCTGCAGGCCTCGCTGGGTGGCATCAAGGACATGAACCGCCTGCCCGACGCGCTGTTCGTGATCGACATCGGCCACGAAGACATCGCCGTGCAGGAAGCCAAGAAGCTGGGCATCCCGGTGATCGCCGTGGTCGACACCAACTACAACCCGGAGCTGGTCGATTACGCGATCCCGGGTAACGATGACGCGATCCGCGCGATCCAACTGTATGCCCGCGCCGCCGCCGACTCGATCCTCGAAGGCAAGGCTGCCGCGCCCGCCGTCGCGCAGGGCGACGGCAACGATTTCGTCGAACTGGACGAGGAAGGCAATCCGGTCGCCAAGGTGGATCGTCCGCGCCGCGAGGCCGCCCCGAAGAAAGGCGCGCCGCGCCGCGAAGGTGGTCGTGACGGCGGCCGTGGCTCGCGCAACGATGGCGCGCCGGCCGCCAAGTAAGCGCGGCGACGGCGGTTCACGACCGCCGTCGCATCCGCACGCGATAACCGCGCGATGGCCCGCAATCGCCATCGTGCCACCAAGGCATTAGAGGAATACCGATGAGCAATATTTCCGCCCAACTGGTCAAGGAACTGCGCGAGCGGTCCGGCGCCGGCATGATGGAATGCAAGAAGGCGCTGGTCGAGAACAACGGCGACATCGACATCGCGATGGAATGGCTGCGCAAGTCCGGCCTGGCCAAGGCTGACAAGAAGGCCAGCCGCATCGCCGCCGAAGGCCGCATCGTGGCCGCGCAGGCCGCCGGCAAAGCCGTGCTGGTCGAAGTGAACTGCGAGACCGACTTCGTCGCCAAGGACGCCAGCTTCCTGACGTTCAGCGATACCGTCGCCGACGTTGCGCTGGCCTCCGATGCCGCCGACATCGACGCACTGAAAGCTGCCGCCTATCCGGGCGCCAGCAACGTCGAGGAGGCCGCCAAGACCCTGATCGCCACCATCGGCGAAAAGATCGACGTGCGTCGCCTGGCCCGCATCGAGACCGACGGCGTGATCGGCAGCTATGTGCATGGCGGTCGCATCGGTGTGCTGGTGGCCATCAAGGGCGGCTCCGCGGAGCTGGCCAAGGGTATCGCCATGCATGTGGCCGCGATGAACCCGCCCCACATCCGCGCCGCGGACGTCCCCGCCGAGTTCCTGGCCAAGGAGAAGGAAATCGCGCTGAGCCAGATGTCCGACAAGGACAGGGCCAAGCCGGCCGAAATCCTCGAGAAGATCATCGCCGGCAAGATCAACAAGATCGTCTCCGAAGTCACCCTGCTGGGCCAGGCCTACGTCCTCGACACCAACATGACGGTGGCCGAGGCGCTGAAGAAGGAAGGCGCGGATGTCGTTTCGGTCGCTCGCCTGGCTGTCGGCGAAGGCATCGAGAAGGTCGCAGAGGATTTCCACGCCGAAGTGATGAAACAGGCTGGCCTGGCATAACTGTCATCCCTGACTGGCAGACCGGCCGTCCGTGGCCGGACTCTTCAAAAAGGCTGTCATCGCTGACTGGCAGCCCGGCCATCCGTGGCCGGACTTTTCAAAAAGGCAGTCATCCCTGACCGTGAGACCGGCTTTCCATGGCCGGACTTTTCAAAAACAGAAGGCCGCGGGGAACCGCGGCTTTTTTGTGCGGCGCGCCGGGATTCACCACGTGAAAAATTCGCGCCTGCGCCCGCAACACACTCCCTGCCCGCCTGTGGCAAACGCTACAATGCGGCTGTTTTGTTGCGCACAATCCGGAGATCCCATGAGCACTTCGCTGAAATACCACCGCATCCTGCTCAAGCTCTCCGGCGAGGCATTGATGGGTGAAGCCGATTACGGGATCGACCCGAAGGTGATCCGCCGGCTCGCCGACGAGATCATCGAGGTGCAGCGGGCCGGAATCCAGATCGGCGTGGTGATCGGCGGCGGCAATATCTTTCGCGGCGCCGGCCTCGCTGCGGCAGGCATGGATCGGGTTACCGGCGACCACATGGGCATGCTCGCCACCGTGATGAATGCACTGGCCTTGCAGGACGCCATCGAGAAGAGCGGTGGCTTCGCCCGCGTGATGAGTGCCATCCAGATCCATGACGTGGCCGAGGATTACATCCGTCGCCGCGCGATCCGTCATATCGAGAAAGGCCGCATCGTGCTGTTCGCCGCCGGCACCGGCAACCCGTTCTTCACCACCGACTCGGCTGCCGCCCTGCGTGCGGTGGAACTGGGCGCCGACCTGCTGCTGAAGGCAACCAAGGTCGATGGCGTCTACACCAGTGACCCGACCCACCACAGCGACGCCGTCCGCTACGAGCGACTGAGCTACGACCAGGTGATCGAGCGCAAGCTGGCCGTCATGGACACTGCCGCGATCGCGCTGTGCCGCGACCAGCAGGTGCCGTTGCGCATCTACAACATGACCGTACCGGGCAATCTGATGCGTATCATGCACGGCGAGCAGATCGGCACCCTGGTCGACTGCGGCTGACGGTTCCCGCTAGCAGCCTGTCGGCCCGGCGCAGACGGGCTGCTATAATCGGCCGCTTGCCAGATTCATCGGAAAACGTCACATGCTCAACGACATCAAGAACGATGCCCAGACCCGCATGGGCAAGAGCATCGACTCGCTCAAGCACGACCTGATCCGCCTGCGCACCGGACGCGCCAGTACCGCACTGGTGGAAGGCATCAAGGTGCCCTACTACGGCTCGGACATGCCGTTGACCCAGGTCGCCTCGGTATCGCTCGCCGATTCACGAACCATCATCATTTCGCCATGGGAAAAGACCATGGTGGCGCCGATCGAAAAGGCCTTGATGGCTTCCGACCTTGGCGTCACGCCGACCACGGCCGGCACCGTGATCCGCCTGAACATGCCTGCGCTCACCGAAGAACGCCGCAGGGAGCTGGCCAAGCATGTGGCGCACGAAGGTGAGAACACCAAGATCGCGATACGCAACGTGCGCCGCGATGCCCTGCAGCAGGTCAAGGAGCTGCTCAAGGAAAAGCTGATCACCGAGGATGACGAACGGCGTGTCGACGACGACATTCAGAAGCTCACCGATCGCGCGGTCAAGGATGTCGACGCGGTGGTGAAAGCCAAGGAAGAGGAGTTGATGGCCCTTTGATGATGAAGCCGTCGGGAGCCACTGCTGCGCACCGATCCACGCTGCCACCAGTGGCGAACCCGCACGGCACGTTCGCTCTCGTTCCACCGCAGGGGGGGCACTGGCATGAGCGGCCATGCCCGACCGGGCCAGCCAGCGACCGAACCGCATGACCGCCGGCCCTCCTTCCGCAAGCAAGTCACCGTCGGTTCCATGCCATATCGCGATCGTGATGGATGGCAACGGCCGCTGGGCCAAAGCACGTCACCGGCCACGCAGTTTCGGTCACAATGCCGGCCGCAAGGCGGTTCGGCTGGCGGTGGAATCGTGTCTGCGCGAGGGCGTGCAGGTACTGACCCTGTTCGCCTTCTCCAGCGAGAACTGGCAGCGCCCGCAGGATGAAGTGGGCGCACTGATGGGTTTGTTCGTGCGCGCGCTGGACAAGGAGGTCGACGAGCTTCACGGTCACGGCGTGCGCCTGCGTTTCATCGGCGACCTGACTGCCTTCGACGAACCGCTGCGCCGACGCATGCAGGCGGCGATGGCGCATACCGCCGGCAACGACCGCCTGCACATGAACGTCGCGGTGAATTATGGCGGCCGCTGGGACATCGTGCAGGCGAGCCGTCAGGCCGCTGCCGCCGTGGCCCGTGGCGAGCTGCGTATCGACGACATCGACGAGGCCCGGCTGGGCCAATGGATATCCCTGGCCGATTTGCCGCCGCTGGATCTGCTCATCCGCACCGGCGGCGACTATCGCATCAGCAACTTCCTGCTGTGGCAGGCTGCCTACGCCGAGCTGTACTTTACCGATACCCTGTGGCCCGATTTCGACCAGGCTTGCCTGCATCGGGCCATCGAGGACTATGCCCGCCGCGAGCGTCGTTACGGTCGCACCGGCGATCAGGCCGCCAACGCTTCCCAAGGATAACGATGCTGCTTCAGCGCACCCTCACCGCCCTGGTGCTCGCACCACTGGTGATCCTGATCATCCTGCTGTCTTCGACGGCAGTGCTGGCGTTGATCGCCACAGCGGTATTTCTGGCGGCCTGGTGGGAATGGATCCGGTTGAGCGGGCTCCATCGCGCATCGTGGTGCATTGCCTCGCTGGTCATGGCGGCAGCCATGTTCGCGCTGCTGTGGTGGGTCCATGCCACCGCATTGACGCCATGGCTGCTGGCCGCCGGCGTGGCATGGTGGCTGCTGGCCTGCCTGTGGCTGCGTCATTTCGCGTTCGGCGCCGCGCCCACCCGCGAGAATCTCTGGTTGAAACTGCTCGCCGGCATGTTCGTGATGTTTCCGGCGTGGATCGCCCTGACCAGCATCCATGGCCACCGGTCGCACGGCCATTACTGGACCTTGCTCGCCCTGCTGATCATCTGGGCCGCCGACATCGGCGCCTACTTCAGCGGCCGCACCTTCGGGAAACGCAGACTGGCGCCACAGATCAGCCCGGGCAAGACCTGGGCCGGCGCCTATGGCGCGCTGGTGGCCGGCGTGCTGGTCACCCTGCTGGGCGGCTGGTTGCTGGACGTACGCGGTGCCCGGCTGCTTGGCCTAGCCGTGCTGGCGGCGCTTACGGTGAGCGCGTCGATCGTCGGCGACTTGATCGAGAGCCTGATGAAGCGACATGCCCGGGTCAAGGATTCGGGCACGCTGATCCCCGGTCACGGCGGCCTGCTGGATCGCATGGACAGCGTATTCGCGGCGCTGCCGGTGTTCGCCGCCGGTCTGCTGCTGCTGGGGCTTTGAGATGTACAAGGTCGCCATCCTCGGCGCCACCGGATCGATCGGTGGCAACGCCCTCGACGTCATCGCCCGCCACCCGGAGCGTTTCCGCGCCACGGTACTGACCGCGCACCGCGAGGTCGCGGCACTGGCCGAACTGTGTGTGCGGCACCAGCCGGACCTGGCGGTGATCGCCGACACGGCACTGGAAGCCGAACTGTCGCGGCGACTCGCGGCAGCCGGGCTGCGCTGCGAAGTGGCCAGCGGCCATGCCGCGCTGACCGCCGCCGCCGCGGGCGGACTGTGCGACACCGTAGTGGCCGCCATCGTCGGCGCCGCCGGGCTGGAGTCCACGTTGGCAGCCGCGCGCGCCGGCAAACGCCTGCTGCTGGCCAACAAGGAATCCATCGTGATGGCCGGGCCGCTGCTGCTGGCTGCGGTCGCCGCCGGCGGTGGCGTGTTGATCCCGGTCGACTCCGAACACAATGCCATCTTCCAGTGCTTGCCTGATCAGATCCGTCCTGATCAGACCCAGCCGGGCGGGCGGCCGGATCTGCGCGCCAACGGCGTCCGCCGCCTGATCCTTACCGCCTCGGGCGGCCCGTTCCGCGGCCGCACGCGAGCGGAACTGGCCCACATCACCCCGGAGCAGGCCTGCAAACACCCCAACTGGGTCATGGGCCGCAAGATTTCGGTGGACTCCGCGACCTTGATGAACAAGGGCCTGGAAGTGATCGAGGCACACCACCTGTTCGGCGCCCCGGTCGATGCGATCGACGTCCTGGTGCACCCGCAGAGCCTGGTACACTCGCTGGTCGAGTACGTCGACGGCTCGGTGCTGGCCCAATTGGGCAACCCGGACATGCGCACTGCAATCGCCCATGCGCTGGCATGGCCGGAGCGGGTCGATGCAGGGGTGACGCCGCTGAACCTGGCCGCCTGCGCGCCGCTGGCATTCGAAGCGCCGGATCTGGGCACCTTCCGCTGTCTGGCGCTGGCATACCAGGCACTGCGCGCCGGCGGTGATGCCCCGGCCATCCTGAATGCCGCCAACGAGATCGCGGTGGAAGCCTTCCTGGCCGGCGCGCTACCGTTCCTGTCCATCGCCGATGTGGTCGAGGCCGTACTGACGGAACTGCCGCCACATGCCGTGGTCGATGTTCAGACCCTTGGCGAACGCGACCGGGTCGCCCGCGAGGCGGCCCGCCGCATCCTGCGCAATGCATGCTGATATTCTTGCACCGATGACTTACCCCGACGGCAATTGATGACTTCCTTCTTCGGCTCGGTATTCTGGTTGCTGGTCACGCTTGGCGTGCTGGTGACCTTTCATGAATTCGGCCACTACTGGGTCGCGCGCCGCTGTGGCGTCAAGGTGCTGCGTTTCTCGATCGGCTTCGGCAAGGCGGTCTGGAAACGCATCGGCCGCGACGGCACCGAGTACCAGATCGCCGCGATCCCGCTGGGTGGTTACGTCAAGATGCTCGATGCGCGCGAGGGCGAGGTCGATCCCGCCCTGCGCGACCAGGAATTCACCGGCAAGCCGGTATGGCAACGCATCGCCATCGTCGCCGCGGGCCCCGGTTTCAATCTGATTTTCACCGTCGCCGCACTGTGGCTGATGTTCATGCTGGGGCGGCCGGATGTCGCGCCGGTGGTGACCGCCACGCCGCACAGCATCGCCGCTGAAGCGGGCATCCAGCCGGGCGATCGCATTCTCAGCATCGCCGGTCGCCCGGTCAGCACATGGAGCGATTCGATCGACGCGGTGGCCAATGCCCTGCTCGGGCGCACGCCCTTGCCGCTCACCGTACGCGGCGATCATGGCGGCCAGCGCCAGCTGGTGCTGCCGCTCAACCAATTGCCGGCCGGACAGTCGATCGAGCAATACCTGGACAGGTTGGGCCTGCACCTGGCGCCACCGCCGCCGATTGCGGCCAGTGTGATCCCCGGTCAACCCGCCGCGCGGGCCGGCATGCAAGCTGGCGATCGCATCGTCAGCGTCAATGGCCAGCCGGCAGGCGATTTCCAGGCCTTCGGCAAACTGGTGCAGGTCGACGCCGCCAAATCACCGGCACTGGCGATCACCGTCGAACGCGCGGGCCGGCCACTGCAGCTGGACGTCACGGCAAAATGGGAATCACTGGAAGGCCAGCCGAACAAATGGATCCTGGGTATCAGCGCACCGATGCCCGAGCGCGCGGTCGTGCGCTACGGCCCGGTCAAGGCACTTGGCGCCTCGCTCAGCACCACTTGGCGCAACACCACGCAGACCTTCGGCATGCTCGGCAAGATGCTCATCGGCAGGGCCTCGACCAGCAACCTGTCCGGCGTGATCGGCATCGCCCAGGTAGCCAATGCCTCGGCCAATATGGGGCTGCCATGGTTTCTGCAGTTCCTGGCGCTGGTGTCGCTGAGTCTGGCGATCCTCAACCTGCTGCCTATCCCCGTCCTGGATGGGGGGCACCTGCTGTATTATCTTGTCGAACTGATCAAGGGCAGCCCGGTCAGCGAACAGGCGATGATCGTCGGCCAGTACATCGGCATGGCGTTGCTGTTCACCTTGATGGGGCTGGCGCTCTACAACGATATTCACCGCACGCTGCTGTCGTGACAGCGATGACTGCCAGCAGCGGTAAATCGTCGACAAGGCCACCGTGCCGGCAGATGACCGGCATGGCGGCGCGTCGAATGGCACACCCCCGCAGATTGCGGACACTCTCTCGAGATGGGGTTACACCCTGCCTCATGCTCCTGACCGGGAGGGCCACCTCGGCCCTTCCATCGAAATAACCCAACGGAATCGACGATGAAGCGTATCGCCGCGCTGATCCTGCTTGCCTCACTCACCACCAATGCGTTTGCTTTCGACCCGTTCGTGGTATCGGACATTCGCATCGACGGTCTCAACCGCATTTCGGCCGGCACGGTCTACAACTACCTGCCGGTGAACAAGGGGGACCGGCTGACCAACGAGGAAGCCCAGCGGGCGATCCGGGCGTTGTACCAGACCAAGTTCTTCAGCGATGTGGAATTCGACCGCGATGGCAACATCCTGGTCATCAAGGTGGTCGAGCGGCCGTCGATCGCCAAGTTGAGCCTGCGCGGCAACCATGACATCAAGTCCGACGACCTGAAGAAGGGCCTGAAGCAAATCGGCCTCGCCGAAGGCGAGACCTTCGACCGGCTGTCGCTGGACAACGTGCAGCAGGAGCTGATCCGGCAGTACTACAACCGCGGCAAGTACAACGTGTCGGTGATTCCGCACGTGACCCGGCTGGACCGCAACCGCGTGGCGATCGACATCGAGATCCGCGAGGGCAAGGCTGCCAAGATCCGGGAACTCAACATTCTCGGCAACCACGCGTACACCGACAAGCAGATCCGCAAGAATTTCGAATCCAATACGCCAGGCCTGATGTCCTGGTATTCGAAGGACGACCAGTACTCACGCGAGAAACTTTCGGGCGATCTGGAGAAACTGCAGTCCTATTACATGGATCGCGGCTACGCCGATTTCGGTGTCGATTCCACCCAGGTGGCGATCGCTCCGGACAAACGGTCGATGTACATCGACGCCAGCGTGAAAGAAGGCGAGGTCTACAAGATTGCCGACGTCAAGCTGCTCGGCAAGCTGATCCTGCCGGAGGCCTCGTTGCGGCAATTCGTGTACGTCAAGCCCGGCCAGACCTTCAATCGCGCCGCGATCGAGGCCAGCACCAAGGCGATCAAGGCCATCCTGGCCAATATCGGTTATGCCTATGCCAAGGTCACGCCTATTCCGAAGCTGGACAAGAAAAAGCGCACCGTCGATCTGACGCTGTACATCGAGCCCGGCCAGCGCGTGTATGTGCGTCGAGTGGTGTTCCAGGGCAACACCCGCACCGAGGACGGGGTACTGCGTCGCGAGATGCGCCAGCTCGAGGGTTCCTGGTACTCGCAGGCGGCGATCGATCGCTCCAAGATCCGCCTGCAACGATTGGGTTTCTTCAAGAAAGTCGATATCGACAAGAAGCTGGTGGCAGGCACCCAGGATCAGGTCGACATCAGCGTCAAGGTCGAGGAACAGTCTGCCGGCAGCCTGCAGTTCGGTATCGGCTATTCGCAGTTGTCCGGCATGATCCTCAATGCCTCGGTATCGCAGAACAACCTGTTCGGCACCGGCGACAGCTTTTCGGTCAGCGCCCAGACCAGCACGTTCACCAAAAGCGTCAGCCTGAGTTACTACAACCCGTACCTGACCGACAACGGTATCGGCATCGGCTACAACCTCGGCTATACGAAGACCGACTACGGCAACATCTCGTCGCTGGCCAACTTCGCCACCAGCGACAAGAGTTTCTCCAGCTATCTGGGCATACCGATCTCCGAGACCGACGGACTGCGCGTGGGCATGGGCATCAGCAGCAACAATGTCAGCCTGATTCCAGGTTACAGTCCGCTGCAGCTGGTCGATTACCAGAACGAGATCGGCAACAAGACCATCCACTCGGTGACCGGTACGCTGGGCTGGAACCACGATACCCGCAACGGTTACTGGGCACCGACCCGTGGCGGCCTGATGTCCGTCTCGACGGATGTCGCGCTGCCCGGCTCGACCGTGCAGTACTGGAAGTTGATGGCCGAGGCCAACCATTACTGGCCGATCGGCAAGGGTTTTGTGCTGTATCTGGACGGCCAGGTCGGCTACGGCAAGGCGTACGGCTCGAACGGCATCAGCGATGCGGCGTTGTCCACGCTCCAGGCCAACACCACCGATCATGTCGTGGTCGACATGCGCAAGGACTTCCCGTTCTGGGAAAACTTCTTTTCCGGCGGCGTGCGCGACGTGCGCGGCTTCCAGGACAACACCCTGGGACCGCGTACCTGCATCAACGGGAGTACGCCACTGTCCACCGGTTTCTGCACGGACGGCAATTACGCGCAGCCGATCGGCGGCGCGTTCAAGGTGCTGGGTACCGCAGAAATGTATCTGCCGTTGCCGTTCCTGAAGGATGTCAACACGGCTCGTGTTTCGGTGTTCGTTGACGCCGGCAACGCGTACAAGGACTACCAGAGTTTCGACGCCAAGACCCTGCGCGCTTCGTACGGCGTGTCGTTGCATTGGCAGGCACCGATCGGTCCGTTGATCATCAGCCTGGCCGTGCCGTTCCGCACCCAGCCGAGCGACAGCCATTTCGAGGAACGCATCCAGTTCACCTTCGGCAGCCAATTCTGATGACAGAGCCCGACGCACCGGCGTCCCGCCGGGCGCCGATGCGCGGAGCATACCCGTGACCACGATCACTCATTCTCTCGCCGAACTCGCCGAGCGCTTTGAATTGTCACTGCATGGAGACGGCACACGTCGGATCGACGGTGTCGGCACACTGGCTGGCGCCGGCCCAAGCCAGTTGAGTTTTCTCGCCAACGGCAAATACACCGCGCAACTGGCAGCGACCCGTGCTGGCGTCGTGGTGGTGCGTGAGGAGAACCTGGCCGACTGTCCGACCGCGGCGCTGGTCGCCAGAGATCCCTACGTCATGTACGCCAGGATCGCAGCCTTGTTCGAGCGCTTGCCGGCGGCCCCTGCAGGCATCCACCCCAGTGCCGTGGTCGCCGCCGGCGCCCGCATCAGCAGCAGCGCCAGCATCGGACCCTGCTGCGTGATCGAGGATGGCGCCATGATTGAAGATGGCGCCGTGCTCGGCCCGCACTGCATCGTCGGCATCGACTGCACGGTCGGTGCGCAGTCGCGGCTGGTGGCACGGGTCACGCTGGTAACCCGGGTCACCCTGGGCAAACGCGTACTGGTCCACCCGGGGGCAGTCATCGGCTCGGACGGCTTCGGCCTTGCGTTCGACCGTGACGCTTTCGATCATGGCGGCTGGATCAAGCTGCCGCAGCTCGGCGGCGTATGCATCGGCGACGACTGCGAGATCGGCGCCAACACCACGATCGACCGTGGCGCACTGGAAAACACCATACTCGAGGAAGACGTGCGGCTGGACAACCAGATCCAGATCGCCCACAACGTGCATGTCGGCGCGCACACGGCGATGGCCGGCTGCGCGGCCGTTGCCGGCAGCGCCAGAATCGGCCGCTATTGCATGATCGGCGGCAATGCCGGCGTGCTGGGGCATCTGGAGCTGGCCGACCGGGTTACTATTACCGCCAAGAGTCTGGTCACGCATTCGATTCGCGAACCGGGGGAATACTCCTCGGGCGTGCCGCTGCAGGGGAACCGCCAGTGGCGTAGGAATGCGGCCCGCTTCAAGCATCTGGACGAGTACGCGCGCCGATTGTCGGCGCTGGAGAAGGACAGTAACGATGAATGACAACACCGCGACCTTCAGCTTGCCGGTGACCGTGGAACAGATCCAGCAATTGCTGCCGCACCGCTATCCGTTTCTGCTGGTGGATCGCGTGATCGAGCTGGTGCCCGATGTCAGCGTGGTGGCATTGAAAAACGTCACCATCAACGAGCCGTTTTTCCTCGGCCATTTCCCCGGCCATCCGGTGATGCCCGGCGTGCTGATCATCGAGGCAATGGCGCAGACTGCCGGCCTGCTGACCCAGATCAGCGGTCGCATCAAGGGCGACAGCAACAGCTCGTTGTTCTATCTGGTCAAGGTGGACAACGCACGCTTCAGTGCGCCGGTGGTGCCGGGCGACCAGTTACGCATGGAAGTCAGCATGAAGCGGCTGATGCGCAGCATGGGCATCTTCATGGCGCGCACCCTGGTCGATGGCAAGGAAGTGGCCAGTTGCGAACTGATGTGCGCAGCAAGGTCCGAAAAATGACCCACGCCACCCCGATCCATCCTACTGCGCTGATCGATCCCTCCGCCGTCATCGGTGCCAATGTCAGCATCGGTGCCTACAGTGTGATCGGCGCCGACGTGGAAATCGGCGATGGCACGACGATCGGACCGCACGTGGTAATCGAGGGGCCAACCCGGATCGGTCGCGACAACCGCATCACCCAGTTCGCCTCGCTCGGCGGCGCTCCGCAGGACAAGAAATTCGCCGGCGAACGTACCGAACTGGTGATCGGCGATCGCAACCTGATCCGCGAGTTCGTCACCATCAACCGCGGCACCGGCGATGGCGGCGGCATCACCCGTATCGGCAACGACAACTGGGTGCTCGCCTACGTGCACGTTGCGCATGACTGCCTGATCGGCGACCACGTGGTGTTCTCCAACTACTCCGCATTGGCCGGGCACGTCGAGATCGGCGACTGGACGATTCTTTCCGGGTATTCCGGCGTGCATCAGTTCTGCAAGGTCGGCGCCCACGCCTTCATCGGCATGGGCTGCCTGGTCGGTTCGGACGTGCCGCCGTTCGTGATGATGGCGAATGAACAGCACGGCCGGCCGCGCGGCATCAACAGCGAAGGCCTGAAACGCCGGGGCTTCGATGCCGCCCGGATCTCGGCGATCAAACGCGCCTACCGCACCTTGTACATGGCCGGCCTGTCGCTGCCCGAGGCACGCGAGCAACTGATGTTGCAGGCGCAGACCAGCGACGATGTGCGCGCCATGCTCGAATTTCTCGACCGTTGTGATCGAACGCTCGCTCGCTGACATGCGCTGCGCGCACATCAGCAGCTCAAACATGCGCTCCTGCTCTTTTCCGGGCTGAATCATGTCTGCTGCAGAATCAGTTCCCGCCCCGCTCATTGCCCCCCTCATCGCCCTCGTTGCCGGCGAGGATTCCGGCGACCAGCTCGGCGCCGACCTGATCGTCGCACTGCGCCGGCGCTACCCCCATGCCCGCTTCGTCGGCATCGGCGGCGCCCGCATGCAGGCCCAGGGGTTCGAGTCCTGGCACGACATCCGCGAGCTGTCCCTGTTCGGCTTCAGCGAAGTGATCACCCACCTGCCGCGACTGCTGCGGCTGCGCCGGACACTGGTGGCGCGACTGCTCGAAGCCCGCCCTGCCGTCGTCGTCGGCATCGATGCGCCCGACTTCAATCTCGGCGTGGAACGGCGCCTGAAACAGGCCGGCCTGAAAACCGTGCACTACGTCAGCCCGTCGGTCTGGGCATGGCGCGAAAAACGCGCGCAGAAGATCGGCCGCAGCGCCAACCGCGTGCTGTGCCTGTTCCCGATGGAACCGGCGATCTACGCCAGGCACGGCATCGACGCACGGTTTGTCGGCCACCCGCTGGCGGATCGTTTCGCCCTGGTGTCCGATCGCGTCGGCGCACGCAATGCCCTGCAGCTGCCGCAGAAAGTACCGGTACTGGCCCTGTTGCCGGGCAGCCGGCCGTCCGAACTGGCACGCATGGGGCATATCTTCATCGATGCCGCGACACGGGTCGCCTCGGCATTGCCGGGATTGCGCATTGTGATACCGGCGGCCAACCCGCAGGTGCATGCCGTGCTCGAGGCGCTGCTGGCAAAAGGCCCGCGCGACGAAGAAAGCGCACCGCTGCTGCTGGACGGCCATGCGCATGAAGCGATGCTGGCGGCCGATGTGGTGTTGCTGGCCTCCGGCACCGCCACGCTGGAGGCCATGCTGGCAAAGCGCCCCATGGTGGTCGGCTACCGCGTCGCACCGCTGAGCTATCGCATCGCGCGCGCGCTCAAGATGATCAAGACCGACATCTACACACTGCCGAACATCCTGGCGCGCGCCAGCGGCCTCGGCAACAAGCTGCTGGTACCCGAACTGATGCAGGACGACTGCACCGCCGAGAATCTCGCCGCCGCCACGCTGGCGCTGTTTCGGGACAGCCCGCGACGCGGCGCGATCGTTGCCGCGTTCGAGCACCTGCACCAGGCGCTGCGCGCGGGGCGCGACGACCATGCAGGGGATCGCGCGGCGGCAGCCATCGCCGAGTTGGTGGATGCAGAGTGATTTCGCGAGGGAAGTTTGGGGCGAACACGGGCCCCTCACCTCAACCCTCTCCCCGAGGGGGAGAAGAGGCGAACGACGCTGCGCGAATCTGTTCCATTGAAGCGCCCTCACCTCAAGCCTCTCCCCCAAGCGAAACAAGATCCGGGGGAGAGGAGGCAAACGCAAGAAGCATTTTCATTGCGGGCGTCGACGAGGCGGGCCGCGGCCCGCTTGCCGGGCCGCTGGCCGTCGCCGCTGTGATCCTCGATCCGCAGCGTCCGATCCTCGGGCTCGACGACTCCAAGAAGCTCAGCGCGGCGAAACGCGAGGCGCTGTATCCACAGATTATCGAATGCGCACTGGCCTGGTGCGTGGTGCTGATCGAGCCGGACGAAATCGATCGGCTGAACATTTTCCAGGCCACCATGAGCGGCATGAGCCGGGCCGTGGCCGGCCTCATGCCGGCCGCCCACGAAGCGCTGATCGACGGCAACAAGCTGCCCGGAGACCTGCCCTGCCGCGGCCGCGCGATCGTCGGCGGCGACGCGCTGGAACCGGCGATCAGCGCCGCCTCGATCCTCGCCAAGGTCAGTCGCGACCGCTTGATGGTACTGCTGGATGCCGTGCACCCGGGTTACGGTTTCGCCGTGCACAAGGGCTACCCGACCCCGGCACACCTGGCTTCGCTGCAACGGCTCGGCCCCTGCCCGCAGCACCGACGCAGCTTTGCACCGGTGCGGCAGCTGCTGGCACAACGGGCCTTGTACTGAGGGTGCGCGGCGTACTGTAGGAGCGCGCTTGCGCGCGATGCTCTTGTGAATCTTGGTGGAAGAGCATCGCGCACAAGCGCGCTCCTACGCATCGTGGTTGTTCGAGGTACTCCGTGGTCGCAACGACCATCCGACAGTCAGGCCCGGCCCCGCTTCCCGCAAGCGCAATGAATGTCAATCTTGCCGCTGCGCCGGTCGCCGGTTAGCCTGCATGGATTCACCGCGTAAGCCCGCATGACCGTTCGCTATATCCATCTGCACCTGCACAGCGAATACTCGCTGGTCGACTCGACCATCCGCATCAAGGCGCTGGTCGAAGCCTGCGCGCGCGCAGGGATGCCCGCGGTGGCGCTCACCGACGAATGCAACATGTTCGCGCTGGTCAAGTTCTACAAGGCCTGCAGCGCGGCCGGCATCAAGCCGATCTGCGGCAGCGACCTGTGGATCGCCTCGCCGGACGATCCGCGGCCTTGGCGGCTCACCGCGCTGTGCCAGAACCGCGCCGGCTACCTCAACCTGTCGCGGCTGGTTTCGCGCGCATGGCGCGAAGGCCAGCATGGCGGCCATGCGCTGATCGAAGCACTCTGGCTGCAGGCGGCAGCGGCCGATGGGCTGATCGCCCTGCTCGGCCGCGACAGCGGGGTCGGCCGCATCGCCGCAAGCAAGGGCATCGATGCGGCGCTGGCGCAGCTGCGCCCGCTCGTGCAGTTGTTCCCCGATCGGCTGTATCTGGAGTTGACCCGCTGCGGCCAGGGCGGCGAGGAAGACTGGAATACCGCCGCGCTCGCCCTGGCCGCCGAACTCCAGCTGCCGGTACTTGCCAGCAACGACGTGCGATTCCTCAGGCAGGACGACTTCGATGCGCACGAGGCGCGCGTGTGCATCAATCAGGGCCGCGTGCTGGCCGACCCCAAGCGGCCGCGCGAGTACAGCGATCAGCAATACCTCAAGTCGCCCGAGGAGATGGCAGCGCTGTTCGCCGACCTGCCCGAGGCGCTGGAAAATACCGTCGAACTGGCCAGGCGCTGCAACCTGACGCTGGAGTTCGGCAAGTATTACCTGCCGGACTTCCCGGTGCCGCAAGGCCATGACCTTGCCAGCTACATCCGCGAGTTGTCGCGTGCCGGCCTGAAGCAGCGCCTCGACGCGGCGCCGCTGGCCAGTGGCCGCACGCTGGCCGACTATCGGGAGCGGCTGGAGCGCGAACTCGACGTCATCATCGCGATGGGTTTTCCCGGCTATTTCCTGATCGTGGCGGACTTCATCAACTGGGGCAAGCAGAACGACATTCCGGTCGGCCCCGGCCGCGGTTCCGGTGCCGGTTCGCTGGTGGCCTGGGCGCTGAAGATCACCGACCTGGACCCGCTGCAGTTCAACCTGCTGTTCGAGCGGTTCCTCAATCCCGAGCGCGTGTCGATGCCCGACTTCGACATCGACTTCTGCATGGATCGCCGCGACGAGGTGATCGACTACGTCTCGCGCAAGTACGGCCGCGATCGCGTCAGCCAGATCATCACCTACGGCTCGATGGCGGCCAAGGCGGTG
>DATKVA010000052.1:0-28524 GCA_035530315.1 Rhodanobacter sp.
TCACCGATGCGCGGCTGCCTGGGGCTGCGGTCTTGCCGCTGCAGTGTCTTCGCCGGCATCGCCGGCGGCGGGCGGCACTTGTGCTTGCAGCCACAGCTTGCCCAGTTTTCCGCCCAGACGCAGCTGATCGATGCTGGCCATGGCCCGGTCGAGCTTCTGTTCGTTGCCGTCTTCGGCTGGCAGTGAAGCGCCTGGCGCCGCGGTCAACGCCGCGAGTGGCGGACCGACCAGTTCGCTCAGTCCGAAATAGGGCTCGTCGTGGATGCCGGCCTGCTCCAGCAACTTGCCGGGGAGCAGCCATGCGGCCGTGTCCAGATGTGCGGGCTTGCCTGGGTGGTGCGGGTCGACCAGCAGCCAGACTCCGGTCTGGCTCAGCATGCCCTTGCCGTCGACAAAGCCGGTAGCCTGGTAAATGTTCGTCAATGCCGGCAGGTGATCGCCGTAGAACAACACCAGGCTTGGTCGCTTGCGCCGGGCCAGCCAGCTGACCAGCCGCCCGAGCTCGGCGTCGGCGTGGCCGATGTGATAGAGGTAGTTCTGCAGTTCGCGCTTGGCATTGCCGGTGACCCCGGCGGGCACCGGAATGGCGTTGCGCTCGGCGACATGGCTGGGGTCGACATCGTACGGGCCGTGCGCCTCGATGCTGATCGCGAAGATGAACTGCGGCGGGCCGCTGTCCTTCAGCTGCGCCATGATCTCGTCGGTCATCGCACTGTCGGCCATGTATTTGCCGTCGTTCGGGGCAGTGGCGGGGAACGACGATCGCGATACGAAGCGGTCGAAGCCCAGTGCCTTGAAGGCGGTGGTGCGGTTCCAGAAGGCCGGGTCGTTGCCGTGCACGGCCACCGTTTCGTAGCCATGCGCGTTCAAGGCGTGCACCAGGCTCGGTACCAGCTTGCGGTTCATCTGCAGGTAGGGAAACTGCAAGTCATCGAAGTAGCGCAGCGACAGCCCGGTGAGTACCTCGAATTCGGTGCGGATGGTGCCACCGCCGAACGTCGGCACATGGAGCTTGCCGCTGATCCCGTGGGCGGCGAGCCGGCGCAGGTTCGGCGTGAAGTTGCTGTGCTCGTAACCGCGCATGCTGGTCGGGTCGAAGAACGATTCGCTTTGCACCACCACGATATCCGGCAACTCGCTGTTCGCGGGCGGCGTCCGCATGGACTGCCGCAGCGCCGCGGCGGACTGATCGATCAACTGCGCGGCCGCGACGGGGTCGGGTTTGTGCTTGCCGTGGCCGTACTGCAGATGAAACATCATCAGTGAACTGATCAGGCCGGAATGGGTGCTGGTGGAGGAGGCCGACCATGGTTCCAGCCAGAGCACCTTGGCGTTGTAGACGGTCGCCCAGGCAGGCATGCCGACCAGCATGCTGAGCAGTATCCCCGCCAGCATGCTGCCAGCCAGCAGCCGTTTGCCGCGGGTGCGGCGCGGGAACAGCGGTGGCTCGTAACGCCATATCGCGATGATCAGCGCGAGCGCGGCCAGCAGCGCTAGCCAGAGCCATGGGCTGTGCGGCAGATAGCCGACCAGCAGGTGCGCACCACCCTTGCGAAGCTGGCCGACCATGCGAAAATCGGCCGGCAGCAGTGGCGTGCCGAGGTTTTCCACCTTCAGGGTGTTGATGCCGTACAGCAGTCCCTGCAGCAGGAATGTCAGGCCGAACGACAGCAGCAGGCGGCGACTGAGCGCCAGCAGCACGCCGGCCAGCAACAGGCCTGGCCATGCATTGGCCAGCGGAAAACGCGGCTGGTCCAACAACCGCAGCGGCAGCACGCCGCTGCCGCCATCGAGCAGGCCGGTCAACAGCACAAACGCCAGCGCCAGCAGCAACACCAGCGCGCTCCGTGCAACCAGGGCGCGCGGGCTTGGGGGCGGGTTTGCTGAATTCGACAACATGGCAGTCCTGCGTTTGCTGTCATGGATCTGGCATTGAAATGTAATCTGTCGGACATGAACCCAGCGTTGCCCGATCCTGAGCGCAGATCGCGCCTGTCTGCGCTCGATTCAGCGTGCCCGCATCCGGTTGCCGCGCCGGCGCCACGGAAACTGCGTGCCGGTGGTCGGCAGCTTGCCCGCACTGCGGCACAATGGCCCGATGCCAGCCCATGAATCCGCCGCGCTGCGTGCGCTGATCGACGACCGTTACAGCGAGCTCGCCGCCCGCTGCCGCGCTGCCGGCGTGCCGCTGCACGACGATGCCGGTGTCGCCGAACGCATCCGGCGCACCTTGCTGGCCAGCGACTTCGCGTTCGACGTGTGGTGTCGCCAGCCGCAGTTGCTGGCGCCGCAGGGGCTGGAGCGGTTGCGTTCGGGCACCGATGCCGGCGCCCGCATCGAGGCGCTGCAGCTGCCGGCCGATGAAGCCGCCTGCATGCTGGCGTTGCGCCGCTTTCGCCATGCCGAGGCGTTGCGGCTGCTGTTTCGGGACGTCAATGGACTGGACCAGTTGCCGGAAACCCTGTCGGCCACCAGTGTCCTGTACGAGGAACTGCTGGGCGTGGCGCTGGCCTGGTCCGAACGGGCACTGGCCGCACGCTACGGCCACAGCCGCGGTCAGGATGGCACACGACAGCGGATGGTGGTGCTCGGCTTCGGCAAGCTCGGCGGCAGCGAGCTGAACTTCTCCTCCGACATCGACCTGGTGCTGGCCTATCCGCAAGGCGGCCAGAGCGACGGCCCGCGACCGCTCGACAACAGCGAGTACTTCGTGCGGCTGGGCCGCCAGCTGGTGCGTCTGCTGCACGAGCCGACGATGGACGGGATCTGCGCACGGGTCGACCTGCGCCTGCGCCCGTTCGGCAATGCCGGGCGGCTGGCGCTGTCGTTCACGGCGATGGAACAGTACTACCAGAGCGAGGGTCGCGACTGGGAGCGTTACGCGTGGATCAAGGCCCGCCCGGTGGCCGGCGACCGCAACGCCGGCCGACAATTGCAGGAACTGCTGCGACCGTTCGTCTATCGCAAGTATCTCGATTACACCGCCTTTGCCGGCCTGCGCGAGATGAAGGCGCTGATCGATGCCGAAGTCGCGCGCAAGGATCTGGCCGACAACCTCAAGCTCGGCCCCGGCGGTATTCGCGAGATCGAGTTCATCGTGCAACTGACCCAGCTGATCCGCGGGGGGCGCGAACCGAGCCTGCGGGTGCGCGGCCTGTTGCCGGCACTGGGCGCCTGCGAGGCCCGCGGGCACATCAGCTCGGTGCGCGCGCGCGTGCTGCGCGAGGCTTACGCGTTGTTGCGCCGCACGGAAAACCATGTGCAGATGCTGCGCGATGCGCAGACGCACGATGTCCCCGCCGACGCCCTGAGCCGCGAGCGCATCGCCCTGAGCCTGGACTATCCCGACTGGGAAGCACTCAATGCGGCGCTGGCCCGGCATCGCGCCATCGTCAGCGAGGAATTTGCCGCGGTGCTGGTGCCGCAGGGTGGGCGCAGCGCCAGTGCGCCGGTCGAGGACCGGCTGCTGTGGCAACAGGCATGCGACGAGTCGCTCGACCCCTCGGTTCTGGAGGCCTGCGGTTTCGTGCCGGGCGCCGAGCTGGCCGATGCCCTGCTCAAACTGCCGCAGGACGGACAGGTGCGGGCGATGTCGGCGCGTTCGCGCGAGCGGATGGATCGGCTGCTGCCGCAGCTGTTCGGCGCGGCCCGCGCCAGCGCCGCTCCGGTGCCGTGCATGCTGCGCCTGTGCCGGCTGGTGCAGGCGGTGGCGCGGCGCTCGTCATACCTGGCGTTGCTGGAGGAACAGCCGGCCGCGCGCAAGCGTCTGGTACGCCTGTTCGGCGATAGCGCGTTCCTGGCCGAGTGCGTCATCGCGCAGCCGCTGTTGCTGGACGACGTACTCGATCCGCGCATCGATCAACTGCCGTTCAAGTCGGCCGACGTCACCGCCGAGATCGCCCGCGTGCTGGCCACCCTGGACGAGCGCGGGGCCGAAGCCGAACTGGAACGCATCAACGAGTTCAAGGCATCCACCGCGTTCCGGCTGGGGCTCGCGTTCAACGACGGCCGCGTCGGCGCCGTCGCCACCGCGCGCCGCCTTGGCGCGCTGGCCGAATCGGTGGTGGTCGCCGTGACGGCGCTGGCCGAGCGCGAACTGGTCGCCCAGCATGGCCGGCTGCCCGGCGCCGGTACCGGTTTTGCCGTACTTGGCTATGGCAGCCTGGGCGGCGAGGAACTGGGCTTCGCTTCGGATCTGGATCTGGTGTTCGTTTACGATGGCCGCCGAGCCCAGATGGCGAGCGACGGCGCGCGTTCGTTGGAGGGTGTGCGCTGGTACCAGCGGCTCGCTCAGCGGACCATGAACTGGCTCACCGTGCTGACCCGTGCCGGGCGCCTGTACGAAGTCGACGCGCGCCTGCGCCCCGATGGCTCCAAGGGTTTGCTGGTCAGCAGCCTGGACGCTTTCGTGGCCTATCAGAAAGGCCGTGCATGGACCTGGGAACATCAGGCGCTGCTGCGCGCCCGGCCGGTCGCCGGTGACGCGGCGTTGCGGCACGAACTGGCCGAGGCGCGCCGCGCGATCCTCGCCGTGGCACGCGAACGCACCGTGGTGCTGGCCGAGGTCAGCAGCATGCGCCGGCGCTGGCGTGCCGAGCGCGACCGTTCCGACAGTCGCCGGCTCGATCTCAAGCAGGGTCACGGTTGCCTGCTGGATATCGAATTCGCGCTGCAGGGGCTGGTGCTGGCGCATGCCGCGCAACAGCCCGGGCTGCTGGGCGTGACCGCCAATGCCACCATGATCGAAGCCTGCCGTGCCGCTGGTCTTCTCAGCGCCAATCAGGCGGCCATCCTGTCGGTGGCCCATGCCGAACTGCTGCAGCGCGCGCTCACCTGCACGCTCGACCTGCGTTCACGCATCGCTCCGCGCGATGCGGAGCTCGAGCAGTTGAGCGCCGATGTGCGTGAGGTCACCGATGCGCTCGGCTTCGGTTTCGGCTGAGCGGTTGCCCGTCCTCGCCATGATGGGGCTTCGTGTAGGAGCCCGCTTGCGGGCGATGCTCTGGGGCCGTGCGATCAGAACATCGCCCGCGAGCGGGTTCCTACGCGAGCGGCGATGCGTCGGCGCAGTTCGGCGGCGATGCCGGCGGTTTCGCGCAGCGGTGGCTGGCGTGGTGCCGGCGAGGCATCGAGGTCGTGCAGCAGGCCGGCGTCGCGCAAGGCGCGGTGGAACCGCGCCAGCTTTCCCGCCAGCGGCGCGGTGACGAAGGTATGCACCGGGCAACCGACGGCGCAGGCCTCGCTGAGCATGTTGACCGAGTCGGGGCTGACGACCAGGCGGTCGGCCCAGCCAAGCACGCCGGGGTAGGGGTTGCGGCCATCCTCGGGGCCGGCCCAGATCAAGCCAGGGTTGCCGGCGAGCATTGTGCGCATGACCGCCATCACCGCGGCAGGGGTGCGGCGCGAAGCGAGTACCAGCAGACTGCCGCCTTCGATGTGCTGGCGCGCGAGCAGCTGGTTGGCCAGCTGTTGCGCATAACCGGGATCGAGCGGAATGCCCCGGCGCGGACCGCCCAGCAGCACGCCGACTCTGGGCCGCGGCAGATCGGCGAGAGCGGGACAGGACTCGCGGCCGTCCGCGAGCCAGCCCTCGTCGATGGGATTGAGCGAACCCAGCGGCGTCAGCACATTGGGTCCGTTGAGCCCGTCGTGTAGCGGGGCGATCACCGTGTCCCAGTGTCCCGGGCCGATGCGCGGATCGAGGATCTGCACGGTATGGCAGCTGCCACCGGACCAGCGCCGCAGCTGGCGGGTGAACAGGGCTGCCGTGCGCCCGCAGCCGATCGCCACCCGTGGCCATGGCGGTGCAAGTAATGCGCGCTGATCGGCGGGCAGGGCAAGCGTTCCGCCGAGGGTGAGTCGCGGCGCCAGCCACGACCATGGCGCGCGAGGTTCCAGGATCAGGTGCCGCAGCACCAGCAGCCTGTCGGGCAAAGTCCGACAGGCTGCCGGTGACAGATGTCCGGCCAGTGCCAGCGCCTGACGCTGGTTGCCAGTGGCGGCATCGGTGATCACCCAGCAGGTGTCGGGCTGGGTCAGCATGGGCAGAGGCAGTGCGGCATTGTTTCGCAAATGAACACAGTATGTTCCCCAAGGCCCTGGTCCGCTGTCGCGTGCCGGCTTATACACTTGCAGGCTCAGGCGCCACCGTCGGCGCGCCGATGCAGTAGAGGATACCCATGAGCGAGATGCTTTCCGAGGCCGCCCTCGGCCAATTGTTCCGCGAGGCACGCACGTTCAATGCCTGGTTGCGCAAAGACGTGAGCGAGGATCAGCTCCACCAGCTGTACGAACTGGCCAAGTTCGGCCCGACCAGTGCGAATGCCTCGCCGATGCGGGTGGTGTTCGTGAAGTCGAAGGAAGCCAAGGCGAAGCTGGCGCCGTTCCTGTCCGAGGGCAATCGCGCCAAGACCATGGAAGCGCCGGTGACCGCGATCATCGCGACCGACCACGCGTTTTACGAACACTTGCCGAGGTTGTTCCCGCATGCCGATGCCCGCAGCTGGTTCGTCGGCAATCAGCCGTTGATCGACACCACCGCTTTCCGCAACGCAACCCTGCAAGGCGCCTACGTGCTTTTGGCGGCACGCGCGCTGGGGCTCGATTGCGGGCCGATGTCCGGTTTCGACCAGACCGGAGTGGATGCGGCGTTCTTCGCCGGCACCACGGTCAAGTCCAATTTCCTGATCAATATCGGTTACGGCGATGCCAGTCGTGACCTGTTCCCGCGCAGCCCGCGCCTGTCGTTCGATGAAGCCTGCAAGATTGCCTGAAACTTGCGCCGAAATACTTACCGCTCACCGTTCCCAAGGAAGTACTCCCATGCGTGCACTGAAGTATCTTGCCCTTGCCGGCCTGCTCGGCGTTGCCGGTTTCATCCAGGCTGCCCCGGTCCAGGCCGCGCCAGTCACTTACCGGCTCGATCCCAACCACACGATGGTGCTGTTCAGCTGGAACCACTTCGGATTCTCCAATCCCACCGCCGATCTGGGCATCAGCAGCGGCACGGTGGTATTCGACCAGCAGAACCCGGCCAAATCCAGCGTGGACGTGACCATGCCGCTGTCTCTGCTCGATACCCATGTGCCGGCGCTCGACCAGCACCTGAAGAAGGCCGATTTCTTCGACGCCGCCAAGTATCCGACGGTGACGTTCAAGAGCACCCGGGTGCAGTCGCTGGGCGCTCACAAGTTCAAGGTCACCGGCAATCTGACCGTGCATGGCGTAACCAGGTCGGTCGTGCTGGAAGCCACGCTCAACAAGATCGGTCCGCATCCGATGACCGAGGCTCTGTCGATCGGCTTCGACGCCACGGCCAACCTCAAGCGATCCGACTTCGGCATCGGCGCCTACGTGCCGAACGTCAGCGACGAAATCAAGATCCGCATTACCACCGAAGGTTCGGTGCCGAAGGCCGGCGCAGGCAAGTAGCTCCTGCTCTCCAGGCGCCCCCGCGCCGTCACCGGCGCGGGGGTTCTGCGCATGCATGATGCCGCCATTGTCGTCGGTCGGCGTGCGCTGCGGTCGCCCTGGCTGGTGCCTGCGCATCATGGGGTCATGGCCGGCACAAAAGATCCGTCGGGTGCCTCATGCCGGCAGCATGTCCGACAGCAGGTTGCAGCCTGCTACCATTGGCGGTCTGATGCCCAAGTCTGGAGTCCGCTCATGTCGCGTCCCCTCGCCACGGCCGTACCGCTGGTGCCGGCAAATGCCGAAAATCGTTACGAAGTGACGCGCGCGGACCTGCCGCTGTCCTGCCCGATGCCCGGCATGGCGCTGTGGAATTCGCATCCGAAGGTCTATCTGCCGATCGTCGATGACGGTGGCGAGTCAACCTGTGCCTACTGTGGCGCGCATTACATCCTGCGGGACTGAGCCGGGCGACGGACCAGGGCACCCGTCGAACGGTTGGCGGCACTGTTTTTGCTTGCCCCTCACGAATGAAAGCCTCCAGTCCAGAACTCATGTCCAGCATTGTCGTCCCCGCCAGGCTGTTGACAGTAGTCCAACTGATCCCTGCGCTGCATTCGGGCGGTGCGGAGCGTTCGGCGCTGGAGATCGCCCGTGCGCTGGTGCAGGCGGGCCATCGTTCGGTGGTGATCTCGGCGGGCGGACGGCTGGTTGATCCGTTGCTGGCGGCGGGCAGCGAGCATGTGACACTCGACCTGGGCCGCAAATCGCTGCGCACACTGGGCCGGATCGGCGCCCTGCGGCGCGTGTTGCGCGAACTCAAGCCGGACATCGTGCATGCCCGTTCGCGACTGCCGGCATGGTTTGGCTGGTGGGCGCTCAAGGGGATGACGCCGCGGCCGCACTTCATCACCACCGTGCATGGATTCAATACGCCGGGCCGCTACAGCGCGATCCTGTTGCGTGGCGAGCGGGTGATCGCGGTATCGCAGACCCTGCGCGATTACGTACTCAGCCATTACCGCTGGCTGGAGCCGAGCCGGGTGCGGGTGATTCCGCGCGGGATCGACCCGGCGGAGTTCCCTTACGGTCATCGACCGGACGATGCCTGGCAAAAGGCTTTCTTTGCCGAGTATCCGCAGCTGGGCGGCGCGCCGTTGCTGACCCTTCCCGCACGCGGCACGCGGCTGAAGGGTCACCATGATGCGATCGAGTTGCTGGCGAATCTCAAGCGCCGCGGCATCGAGGCGCGACTGCTGCTGCTGGGTGTCATCGAAGCGGGGCGCGAGGCCTACGTGGCGGAGTTGCGCGAACTGATCCGCGTGCGCGGGCTGACCTCCCAGGTCGTGCTGGCGCCGCCGCGCAGCGATGTCCGCGACATCTACGCGGTTTCGGCGCTGGTGCTGCAGTTGTCGAACAAGCCCGAGTCCTTCGGACGCACCGTGGTCGAGGCGCTGTCGTTGTGTCGGCCGGTACTCGGTTACGCGCATGGTGGGGTCGGCGAGTTACTGGCTGAACTCTATCCCGCTGGTCGCGTGCCACCGGGCGATCGCGAGCGCCTGGTGGAACGTGCCGCGGAATTGCTGCGGGTGGCGCCGTCGATCTCGCCGCTGCAGAGTTACCAGTTGACCGAGATGCAGCAAGCCACCCTGGCGCTGTACCAGGAAGTGGCCAGCGGCTAGGAGCCTGTCGGACTTTGGTGGTCGAGGCGAGAATTCGGCTGTGCGAAGACAGATTTCTGCCGATTCGCTGGCCCATAGTGCTTCTATGGGCCGGCGAATCGGCGGAAATATGGACCGCACAGACGGATTCGCAGCCCGGCCAACCAAAATCCGACAGGCTCCTAGTTCGCGCTCGCCTACAATGCCTGACCGCCTTCGGTTTGGGCAACGCAGGGTCTCTCTCGGCATGATCTCATCCGGCATGAACTTGTTCGGCACCTCGCTCAAGGCTGCCCTGCGCTCCCCGTTGCTGCCGTTGTGGCTGGTGATCGCGCTGCTGCCATTCGGGCGCAGTTCGGAGCTGGGCACCTTGCTGTGTCTGCTGGGTGTGCTGCTGTTGTTCGCACGCGAGCCGCGCGCGCTGCAGCAGCATGCGGGCGCACGCCTGTTGCTGTGGTTGCTGGCCGCCTATGTCGGGGCAGCGCTGTTGTCGGCGTTCGACGCGATCATGCCCGGCAAGAGCTGGAGCACCGTGGCCGGCCTGCTGCGCTACGTGCCGCTGGGCCTGTATGCGTGCTTCGCGATCCGTCGCGACAGCA
Source organism: Rhodanobacter sp. (assembly GCA_035530315.1). Classification (GTDB taxonomy): domain Bacteria; phylum Pseudomonadota; class Gammaproteobacteria; order Xanthomonadales; family Rhodanobacteraceae; genus Rhodanobacter. The sequence goes on from DATKVA010000052.1 coordinate 9,671, forward strand.
AGCTGCAGACACTGTATGTCGCCGTGGCGCTGGTGCTGGCGTTGTGGGCCGCCGATGCCTGGCTGCAGGCACTGACCGGCTGGAGCCTTGGCGGTCATGCCGAAGCTGAGCGCGTCTCCGGCATTTTCGGTGCGGGCAATCTCAAGCTGGGGCCGACGCTGGCGGTGCTGTCGCCGTTTGCGCTGTGGGCGGCGCGTCGTCGCTGGGGCCTGCCGGGTCTGCTGCTTGCCTTTGTGTTGATCCTGGGGCCGGTCCTGCTGGCCGGTTCGCGTGCGGCCTGGTTGTGCTATGGCCTGGTGGCGCTGGGATTCATCTGGCGCGAGGCGAACTCGCTACGGCGCTTTGCGGGGTACTGCGCGATCGCTGCACTGCTGCTGGTACTGGCCGGCGGCATCGCCTGGAAAACCTCGACGCGCTTCGATGCCCGGATGGATCGCAGTCTGCTCGTCTTGCACGGCACGGATCGGTCGGTGGATACCGCGCTCAGCGGCCGGCTCGACATCTGGCACACCAGCATCGAGATGATCGCGGCGCACCCGCTCAATGGCGTCGGCGTGCGCGGCTTTCGTTACGCCTATCCGCACTATGCGCCGGCGAATGACCACTTTCTGGTCGCCGAATCGTGCGGCGAGGGCGAGGGCGCCTGTCATGCGCATCAGCTGGTGCTGGAGATCCTTACCGAAACCGGCGCGATCGGATTGCTGCTGTGGCTGGCAGCGGTCGCTCTGGCCTGGCGGGCATGGCGCCGCGTCGGCGCGGCGGCGCGTGCGCGGGCCTTCCCGGTCACGCTGGCCTTGGGCGTGATGCTGTTTCCGCTGAATACCCATCTGGCCTTCTATTCGGCTTGGTGGGGGTTGCTGTTCGCCTGGTTGCTCGGATTGTGGTGCGCCGCGTTGTATGTCGAGCCGGCGCCCGGGGGCGGTGCATGAGCGGGTGCTGTCGACGCCGCCCGAGTTGCAGGCAGTCAGGCACCTGAAAGTCGCCACCGCGGTGTCGTCATGGGGTCACCGGCGCGCCGCCGGGGCATGCGACGATGCAGGGGTGGCTTCGCCGAGGATGCGCACGAAGTCGGCGGCGATGACGCTGGTGCTGAAATGCCGCTGCACGTAATCGCGGGTCGCCGCCGCCATCGACAGGCGCTGGGCCGGGTCGCACAGCTTGAGGATCGCATCCCGCCATGCGTCGACATCGCCCGGTGGCAGCAGCATGCCGGTCACGCCCGCTTGCAGCGTTTCCGGGACGCCGCCGACGTCGCTGCCCAGTACGGGCACGCCGGCCGCCTGTGCCTCGATCGACACCCGTCCGAACGTCTCCGGCAGGATCGAGGGGAACGCCAGCATCGACACCGCGCTGTACCAGGGATGCACGTCGTGGATCCAGCCGGCGAAATGGTGCCGCCCTGCCATCGGGTGGGCGGCGACCCGGTCACGCAATGATTTCGCGTCCGGCCCGTCGCCCAGCCACAGGCAATGCAGCCGGGGTTCGCGTGCCATCGCCTCGTTGGCGGCATCCAGCAGGGTGAAGATGCCCTTGCCCGCGTGAATGCGGCCGAAGTAGCCCAGCACGATGGCATCCTCGCGGATGCCGAGTGTCTGCAGGATCGCGCTGCGCCGCTGCGCGTCCGGCCGGCACAGTGCCATGTTCACCGGGTTGTACAGCACCTGCACCAATCCTGCCGGCGTGCCGCGCTCGAGATAGGCCTGGCGGGCATAATTCGAGACCGCGAAGAACCGTTGCGCCAGGCGTGGCAGCAGATAACCGGAAACCCGGCTCATCGGCGGCGTGCGGTGACGGAACAGCGCAACCGGCAGCTTGAGCAGCCGTCCGCACAGGATCAGCGGCCAGTATTCCTTGCCGAAGTTGCCGACCAGCCAGTCCGGCCGCGATTGTTTGACGGCGGCGAATATCGCGGCATAGCCTCGCAGGTCGAGCACGTTGCGAAACTTTGCCTCGTGCAGGCGGACATTCGAGCTGGCCAGCCCCTGGGCGATCAGGCCATCCGGATAGACCACCACGCTGACGTCATGGCCGGCTTCGGCCAGGGCTTGGGCGAGGGCGACGAAGTGGGATGCGGCACCTGTGTTCTCGGGGTTGGTGCCGACAAAGAGAAACTTCATGCCCGCCGGTCCTCGTACCGGGTGAACGCCCGCAGCGCGAATTGCGGCAGCAGGTGGTGGCGTGCGACCTGCACCCGCGGCAGTCGCCACGGATCCGTGCCCGGGATGGCGCGTCCGCGATGGGTCGTGGTGGCCGCTGCATAGCCGGCCTTGCGGGTGACATCGACGACGCGGTTGTCCACGTCGCCGAAGGGGTAGCAGAACTGGCTCACCGGGGCGCCGATGTGATCCTCCAGCGCGGCCTTGCTGCCGTGGATCTCGTCGTGCAACTGCGCGTCGGTGCAGCGGGTCAGCCGCGGGTGGGTGCGCGTGTGGGCGCCGATCTCCATCCCGTCGTCGTGCCAGCCTCGCAGTTCGGCAACCGACATCAGGGGCTTGCGGATGCCCAGGCGTTCCGCGTCCCACGTGTTGTACCGGCCGATGCAGTCGCTGACCACGTAGCAGGTGGCACTGAACCCGAACTTGCGCAGCACCGGCAGTGCCGCCGCCAGGTTGTCGGCGTAGCCATCGTCCAGCGTGATCACCGCGACGCGACCCTGGCGTTCGCCGCGCAGGTAGGGCATGGCGGCCGACATGGACAGCCCGGTGTAGCCGAGTCGGCGCAGCAGCCACATCTGCCGGGCGAACGCCGCGGGGCTGACGTACAGGCTGCGGTAAACGTGCAGATCGCGCGGCGCACGCGCGATGTTGTGGTACATGAAAATCGGCAGGGCGTGCCTCCCCTGCGGCTTGGCGCGTTCCATTGCCCGACTCCGTCGTCGATGCAGCATCAGTGATACGTTGGCTCGCGCACCGGGATCGTCCCCTATCCGGTCATGCGGCGGGTGCGAAAGGACGTGGCCGATGAATCCGCGGGCGGCTTGCCTGTGCGGGATCGTCGTTCGGACGCCTGTCGCCCGGCATGACCGGTTCTTGTCGCGAATGCCGCGCAATGTCAGCAGGTCAAACTTTCACCATGCTGTCGGTGGGGAGGGTCAGTAGACTTCGGGCGCCCCCGGCGGCCGCGTCTTGAAGCGCTTGTGCACCCACAGATACTGTTCGGGCGCCTCGCGCACCATCTGTTCGATGCAGGCATTGATGCGTGCCGTGTCCTTGAGCACATCCGCATCGGGGAAGTCTTCCAGCGGTGCGCCCAGATGCAATGCGTATCCCTGACCATCCGGCAGGCGGCGATGGGCGAACGGGATGACCACCGCGCCGGACATCCGCGCCAGGTGGTGGGTTGCCGTGATGGTGGCGGCCGGTACGCCGAAAAACGGCACGAACACGCTGTCCTTGCTGCGCATGTCCTGATCCGGCGCATACCACAGTGTGCCACCGCCGCGCAGGTATTTCACGGTGCCGCGGATATCGTCCTTGTCGAACATGGCCTCGGCGTAATGCAGTCGCGCGCGCAGCACCGCCCATTCGAACACGGTCGAATCCATTTTCCGGTACATGCCGGCGATGCGGATGCGTTGCGAGACCAGCCGCGCGCACAGTTCCAGATGCGAGAAGTGGCCACCGACCAGCAGTACACCCTTGCCTTGCGCACGCGCCGCCTCGAGGTGCTGCAGCCCATCGATGCGGGTCGGCATGCGCGCGATGCTGCGGTCGCTGCCCATCCAGCCCAGGGCGAACTCCACCAGCATCAGGCCGATGTCGCGCAGGTTGCGCTCGACCAGATTGGCTCTGGCCGCGGCATCGAGCTCGGGAAAGCACAGCGAGATATTGGTTTCGGCAATCTGCCGCCGCGCAGAGGGAATCCGTTGCACCAGCGCGCCAAGCCGGCGTCCCAGCCACAGCAGTGCCCGATAGCGCAAATGTGCGATCAGCCAGATCACGCCCACGCCCAGCCACGCCGGCCAATGACGCGGCGCCAGCAGTGAACGGGTGAAGGTGGGGCGGGGCATGCCGGGCATCGTCGGTATTGTAGCGGGCTGCCTTCGTCCCGGCTTGCGCTGGCTGCTCTGGCTATACTCACGCGTCCTTCAGGCATGGATCGACTCTTGCGCTATCTCTACACCCTCGCGATGTTTCTGGTGACGCCATTGATGGTGGTGCGGCTGCTCATGCGCGGAGTGCGCTTGCGCCCTCTCCATCGGCGCTGGCCCGAGCGCTTCGGGTTCTTCGATGCACCGGGATTCATCGGCAGCCTGTGGGTGCATGCCGTATCGGTCGGCGAGGTGAACGCGGCCGAGCCGTTGATCAAGGCGTTGCGCCGGGATTACCCGAATGCACCGCTGGTGATCACGACGGTCACTGCAACGGGTACCGCGCGGGTGCACCAGCTTTTCGGCGACAGCGTGTTCCAGGTCTACCTGCCGTACGACTTGCCGTTCGCGGTGAACGGTTTCCTGCGCCGGGTACGGCCACGCCTGGCGCTGATCGTGGAAACCGAGATCTGGCCGAATCTTTATTTCGCCTGTTGCCGCAGCGGGATTCCGCTGATGATAGTCAATGCGCGGTTGTCCGAACGCTCGTTGCGCGGCTACCGGCCGATGCGTGGCGTGGTGCGCGCGGCCCTGCGTTGCGTGAGCATGATTGCCGCGCAGTCGCGCATCGACGTGGCGCGCTATCGGCTGCTGGGAGCCGACCCGCGGCAGATCGCGGTGACCGGCAACATGAAGTTCGACATGCCGATACCGTACGGTGCGGAGGCATCCGGCGCCGCCATGCGCGAACACTGGGGGCCGAAGCGGCCGGTGTGGATGGCGGCCAGCACGCATGAAGGCGAAGACGCCGTGGTATTACAGGCGCACCTGCAAATACTCAAGCAGTTGCCCGAAGCGCTGTTGCTGCTGGCCCCGCGTCATCCGGAGCGATTCCGGCTGGTCGAGCATGCGGTACGCAGCCAGGGCTTCAGCGTGGCCACGTACAGCGTCGACACCGTGCCGTCACCGCAGCATCAGGTGTTCGTGATCGATGCGATGGGACAACTCATGCCGTTTTTCGCCGCCGCCGATGTGGCGTTCGTGGGCGGCAGCCTGGTGCCGATCGGTGGCCACAATGTGCTGGAGCCGGCGGCACTGTCCACCCCGGTGCTGGTGGGGCCGCACACCTTCAATTTCGAGGAAATCACCCGCAGCCTGATCCAGCAGGGTGGCGCCGAGCGCGTGATGAGTCCCGAGCAGCTGGATCGGGACGTGTTGCAGTTGCTCAATGACCCGGGCAAACGCCAGCAGATGGGACTGGCCGCACAACAGCTGTTCGAGCGCGAGCGCGGCGCAGTGCAGCGGATCATGCGGATGATCGATACCTTGCTTCAGGAATAGCCTGCGTCGCGCAGCCGGCCCTTTCCGCGCGCGATGACCATCGGCTGCAGCCACTTACTGCAGCAGTGCGTTGATCGCCTCGATGTCCTTCAGGTCGGCGGTACCGGCAGCCTGCTTGAGCAGCAGCTTGTTGAGGACGAACTGGTGCCGGGTCTGCGAGTAATTGCTTTCCGACTGGGTCAGGGTCTGGATGGCCAGCAGCACTTCGGTGAAGGTCTGGGTGCCTACCTCGAATCCGGCCCTGGTAGCCTCCAGTGCTTTCTGGCCCGATTCCACAGAGGCCTTGCCGGACTGCACCTGGGATATGCCGGCGATCACCGAACGGTAGTAGTTGAGGGTGTTCTGTATCACCTGGCGACGCTGCAGTTCCATCGCGTCGGTCGCGGCATCGCGCTGATAGATCGATTGGCGCACACGCGACTGGGTGCCGCCGCCCTCGAACAGCGGTACGTTCAAGGTCAGGCCCATCGTGATCGAATGCGGTTTGTTCGGGAAGGAAAGGGGGCGTTGGAACCAGCCGGTGGTCTTGCTGTAGCTGACGCCTGCCGTGATGGTCGGCAAGTGGCCGGCACGAGCCGCGCTGATGTTGTGTTCGGCCGTTTCAACATTGTCCTTCTGGGCCAGCAGGTTCGGGTTGGTCTGCAAGGCCTGCTTGACCCAGGCATTCGGGTCGGCCGGTGTGGGCGGTTGCATGGGCAGATCGTCGCGCAGCTTCTTGAGATGGCCGATCGGCTTGCCGGTGATGACCTTCAGGGCCTCCTTGTCGTTCTCGAGCGTGTTTTGCGCCGTGATCGTCTGCGTCCTTGCGTTCTCGTAAAACGCCTTGGCTTGATAGACGTTGGTGATCGCGGCCAGGCCGACCTTGAACTGCTGACTGGCCTGATCGTATTGCCGCTTGAAGGCGTCTTCGTTGGCCTTGGCGTAGGTCAGCTGGTCTTCGTCGTTCAACACGCTGAAGTAGGCCTCGGTGACCCGGACCAACAGATTCTGCAACGCGGCCTGATAGATCTCGTCCTCTGCATTCGCGGCCGAATGGGCCGCCTTCAGATTGGCGAACTTGCTGAAGTCCAGCACGGTCTGGCTGATCTGGCCATCGATTTGTCGCGTGCGTGTGTGGCCTGTCTGGGTGGTGATCGTGATGAGCTGACCCGGGTTGTTCGGGTCCTGGACAACGGTGGTGCCGCCGCCGCTGCCTCCGTTGGTCTGGTCCAGTGAAAGGCCGGCCGAGACCTGCGGCAGCAGCAGGGCTCGCGCCTGGTTCACACCTTCGCCGGTGGCCAGCCGCGTGGCGTCGGCCTGCGACAGCACAGGATCGTTGGCGACGGCTTGACGGTAGGCGGAAAGCAGATCCTCGCCGTGGCTGGGTAGTGAAATGGCGGCCAATGCCAGCGCCAGGGTGAGCAGCTTCAAACGCATAGGATGTCTCGATGGGGATCGGTCGGGGCGTGGTCAAAAAACGAAGCGTTGCGGCGGTTCGGCATGGGTCAGATAGGGCAGGTCGGTCTCGAACAGGCTTTCTTCGCGGTAGTGACCCGACCCCTCAAGCGTCATCAGGCTGGCATGCTGCACTGGCGACAGGCCGCGCACGACCACCATCCGGCCGCCGGGCTTGAGCCAGCTCAGCCAGCGCGGCGGGATCTCGAACACCGCGCCGGTCACTACCACGGCATCGAACAATCCATCGGGTTGCCACGCATTGACCGCGTCGCCGGTGACCAGGCTGGTGTTGGCGATGCCGGCGTCCTGCAGGCGCCGTGCAGCCGCCGCCGTGAAATCCGCATGGATGTCCACGCTTGTCACGTGTGCCGACAGCCCGGCCAGACAAGCGGTCAGGAACCCCGAGCCGGTACCGATTTCCAGCACCCGGTCGGTTGGCTGCAATTGCAGTGCCTGCAGCACGCGAGCTTCCAGCACCGGCTTCATCATGACTTCGCCGTGGCCCAGCGGAAGACACAGATCGGCAAACGCGAGTTGTCGATGCGCGGGCGCGACAAAGTCCTCGCGATGAACACGACTGATGACATCCAGTACCCGGCCGTCCAGGACCTCCCATGGGCGTACCTGGTTTTCCACCATGTTCAGTCGTGCCTGCTCGAAGTTCATAGCCATCTTGTTCATGTCCTGTGTGGATAGAAAAAGGTCAGTCAAGTGCGCAAGTTTATCCCCACGGCGACAAGCCTGCCGCTTGTGCAGCATGTCACGAAGTGCCGGAAGTCATCGCGAGCTGTTGACGGGCGTCACCTGGCGCATCGAGTGCGGCTTCTTTGAGGCGCCTGCAACGTTGATCGGGCTGTTCTGGAAAATAATTGAACCGGCACGTATACTAAACTTTGAATTTTCCATTGTGAAGGTGCGGGCATGACAATCGGCACGCAAACCAAATCCCAGGGGCCCGGCCGCCCGAAGGACATGGAGAAACGCGCGGCGATTCTGGCGGCCGCGAAGGGACTGTTCATCCGCAATGCCTTTGCCGGCACCAGCATGGATGCGATTGCGACCGATGCAGGGGTATCCAAGCTCACCGTCTACAGCCATTTTGGCGACAAGGACAACCTGTTCCGCGAAGTGATCCGCGCACGCATCCACGACCTGTTGCCGGAGAGTCTCTACGCCTACGACCCACACGTCGATATTGGCGTGACCTTGCTCGGTATCGCGCAGGCACACATGCGCATGGATTGCGAAGCGGACAATGTCGGCACCATTCGCGCCATCCTCAGCGACTGCCGACAGGGCAACCCCCGTTACGGCAAGCTGCTGTGGGAAGAAGGGCCGGCGCGTACGCATCACCTGATGGAACGGTTGTTGCAGCAGGCGGTTGACGATGGCGCACTGGAGATTCCCGTCGTGAAGACGGCGAGCGTGCAGTTCTTCTCGTTGATCAAGGGCGACCTGCTGCTGCGGCGGCTGTTCGCCTGCGATGAATGTCCCGTGGCCGCCGCGGTGGAAATCGAGGAAATGGCGCATACCGGCGTGGACACATTCCTGCGCGCCTACCGGCCGCGCTGACTGCCTGCTCGCGATCGATCTCCATCGCAATGCATGCCTGATTCCTGCAGGCAGCATTGCGCATGGTCAAGGGGAAATCAGATATTTTCCTGCTCGTAGCGCTGGACGCCAGCCAGAATCTCGGCCTTCGCTTCATCCGCGCCGACCCAGCCGTCCAGCTTCACCCACTTGCCTTTCTCCAGATCCTTGTAGTGCTCGAAGAAGTGGCCGATGCGCTCCAGCCAGTGCGGCGAAACGCCTTTGATGTCGGTGATGTGCGCGTAGCCCGGGAAGATCTTCGGTGCCGGTATCACCAGCAGCTTCTCGTCGCTGCCAGCCTCGTCGGTCATCTTCAGCATGCCGACCGGCAGGCAGCGGATTACCGAGCCGGGGATCAGCGGCAGCGGCAGGATCACCAGCGCATCCAGCGGATCGCCATCGCCGCCCAGCGTGCCGGGCACATAGCCGTAGTTGCACGGGTAGCGCATCGGCGTGGACAGGATGCGGTCGACAAAGATCGCGCCACTGGACTTTTCCACCTCGTACTTGACCGGCTCGGCATCCTTGGGGATTTCGATGATCACGTTGATTTCGTTCGGCACATCGCTGCCGGCGCAGACGAGCTGCAGACTCATGGAAGGTCCTTGCACTGATCGAGAGAGGGCCGCCAAGGATACGCCAAATGCTGCTGCGTCGCAGCAATGGCGCGGAAATCATGGCTGCCGGCCCACCGAGACCACGCGCAGGGCCTGGCCTATTTCAACTGGTCCCACAGGAAGTCGTAGGCCAGTGCATGCATCAGCGCTGCCTGCCGGTTGTCCGCGCCGGCACCGTGGCCGCCCTCCAGGTTCTCGTAGAACCAGACGTTCTTGTGACCCATCGCCTGCATCTTCGCCGCCATCTTGCGGGCCTGCGCCGGGCCGACACGATCGTCGCTGGTGGTGGTGTAGAACAGCACCGGCGGGTAGTGTCCGTCCCTGCCGACGTTCCGGTAAGGCGAGAACGTCTTGATGAAGTTCCAGTCCGCGGTATCCGGATTGCCGTATTCGGCGATCCACGAGGCACCGGCGGAAAGATGGGTGTAGCGCTTCATGTCCAGCAGCGGCACCTCGCAGGAGATCGCACCGAACAGCTGCGGATAGGTCGTCAGCATGTTGCCCACCAGCAGGCCGCCATTGCTGCCGCCTTCGGCGCCCAGGTGCTTCGGCGAGGTCACGCCACGCCTGATCAGATCCTTCGCCACCGCGGCAAAGTCCTCATAGGCCCGTGGCCGGTTCGCCTTCAGCGCTGCCTGGTGCCAGCGCGGGCCGTATTCGCCGCCACCGCGGATATTGGCGATCACGAACACGCCGCCGCGCTGCAGCCAGGCGCGGCCGATGCTGCCGCTGTAATGGGGCAGCAACGAGACCTCGAAACCACCGTAGCCGTACAACAGGGTGCGGTTGGAGCCGTCGGGCTTGATCCCCTTCGGCGCGATCTCGAAGTAAGGCACGCGGGTGCCGTCCTTCGACCTGACAAAGTGCTGGCTGACGACGAAGCCGGAGGCATCGAAGAACGCCGGCTCCTGCTTGATCGTTTCGGCCGGCACGCTGCCCAGCACACCGCGCTCCAGCGACGACGGGGTGAGGAAACCGGTCACGTCGAGCCAGTATTCGTCGCTGTGGTCGGGGTCGGTGTCGACCACGCTGATCGTGCTCATCGCCGACGCGCCGGACATCGCCGTGCGCGTCCAGGTGTCGGTGGTGGCGGTCCCTTCCGGTGGCGTGAGCAGTTCCAGCCGGCTCTTGACGTCGTCCAGTACGTCCAGGATCAAGTGATGCCGGGTCCAGTTGTACGAGGCCAGCGAGGTATGCGCATCCGGCTCGAACAACACGCTGAAGTGACGCTGGCCGGCCATGAAATCGTCGTACTTCATCGCCAGCAACGCACCGGAGGGATAGCTGGTGCCGCCGACGGTCCAGGCCGAGCGGGTCTGCACCAGCAGCCACTCGCGATGGGCATCGGTGATGGCGTCCGTCGGCACCTCGACCCGCGTGAGTTTTTCGCCGTTGCGCTGATACAGCTCGCTGTGGAAGAAGTCCTTCGCGACCGTGACGAAGTCACGCTCGAAGCCGGGTGTGCGGTCGTGCATGGCACCGACAGCGAGATCGCTGGGTTTGCCGGCATAGACCGTGGTTGCCGCGGATAGCGGCGTACCGCGCTTCCATTCCTTGACGATGCGCGGGTAGCTCGATTCGGTCATCGTGCCGGGGCCGAAGTCGGTACCGACATAGATCGTGTTGTCGTCGATCCAGCTGGCGTCGGTCTTTGCCACCGGCAAATCGAAACCACCCTTGACGAAGGATCTGTCCGGGATATCGAACTCGCGGACGTTCACGGCATCGCCGCCGTCCGGCGACAGCGAGATCAGGCAGCGATCGTACTTCGGCTTCAGGCATTGGACACCCTTGAACACCCAGCGCCTGCCTTCGGCCTTGTTCAGCGCGTCGAGGTCGAGCAGTACATCCCACTGCGGATCGGCCCTGCGGTACTCGGCCAGCGTGGTGCGGCGCCAGATGCCGCGCGGGTGCGCCTTGTCGCGCCAGAAGTTGTAGAGGTAATCGCCCATCCGGCTGACCTCGGGGATGCGCGCATCGGAGTCGAGCACCTCGAGGATGCTGTCGCGGGTTTTCGTGAACTCGGCGTTGTCGAGGAATCGTCTGGCCGTCACGGCATTTTCGGCCTTGACCCAGGCCATGGAGCGGGTGCCGTGAATGTCCTCCAGCCACCAGGAGGGATCCTCGCCGGTGCGGCTGTCTGCGGGGGGATTGGCGGGTTTGCTGTCGTGGGCACTGACGTGATCCATGCCCGCCAGTGTGAGGCCAAGTGCCAGCATCAGCCAGAGCGGTTTCATGAGGTGTCCCCTGAGCAAGTGGGCGGCGGTTCGAGCGTAACCGTCTGGAGACATGACCGCCTGTGGCTAAAGTCAGGCCCGAAAGAACAAAGCCCCGCACGATGCGGGGCTTTGTTGAAGTTCGCTGCGGCGTGGCTTCGCTGCTTGATCGTCCAGGGACGCGACTGCAGAAGATCGGGCTTTGTTGTGGTTCACGGCAGAGTGGCGTCCCTCACCCCGTCCCCCTCTCCCACTTTGCGGGAGAGGGGCGAAGGTGCCGTGCGGGAGTCGCTTCGATTTACAGCAGCGGAATCAGCAGCAGCGCAACGATATTGATGATTTTGATTAGCGGGTTGATCGCCGGTCCGGCAGTGTCCTTGTACGGATCGCCCACGGTGTCGCCGGTGACTGCGGCCTTGTGCGCCTCGGAGCCTTTGCCGCCATGATGGCCGTCCTCGATGTATTTCTTGGCGTTGTCCCATGCGCCGCCGCCGGTGGTCATCGAGATCGCCACGAACAGGCCGGTGACGATGGTGCCGATCAGCACGCCGCCCAATGCTTTCGGTCCCAGCAGCAGGCCGACCACGATCGGCACTGCGACGGGCAGCAGCGACGGCAGGATCATCTCGCGGATCGCCGACTTGGTCAGCATGTCCACGGCGCGCGAGTATTCCGGCTTGGCGGTGCCCAGCATGATGCCGGGGATTTCGCGGAACTGGCGGCGCACCTCGACCACCACGGCACCCGCCGCGCGGCCGACCGCCTCCATCGCCATCGCACCGAACAGGTAGGGGATCAGACCGCCGATCAGCAGCCCGATGATCACCATGTGATCGGACAGATCGAAGGTGGTGCTGACGTACGCGACACCGGCCTTCGCCGCCTTGGCCCCCAGTTCGACATCGAGGTTGTGCGTGTAATCGGCGAACAGCACCAGTGCGGCCAGTGCGGCCGAGCCGATCGCGTAGCCCTTGGTCACCGCCTTGGTGGTGTTGCCGACGGCGTCGAGCGGATCGGTGATGCCGCGGACTTCCGGCGGCAGGTCGGCCATCTCGGCGATGCCGCCGGCGTTGTCGGTGATCGGGCCGTAGGCATCCAGCGCCACGATCATGCCGGCCATCGACAGCATCGCGGTGGCGGCGATCGCGATGCCGTACAGGCCACCCAGGCTATAGGCGGCCAGGATTGCTGCGCAGATCACGATCACCGGCATCGCGGTGGATTTCATCGAGACACCCAGGCCGGCGATGATGTTGGTGCCGTGGCCGGTGGTCGAGGCTGCAGCGATGTGCTGCACCGGCTTGAACTGCGTGCCGGTGTAGTACTCGGTGATCCACACGATCGCCCCGGTCAGGGCCAGGCCGATCAACGAGCAGCCCCACAGATTCATTGCGCCATGGCTGAAGCCGGGCATCAGCTGGGCGGTGATCGGGTAGAACGCGGCGGCGGCCAGCACCGCCGAAACGATCACGCCCTTGTACAGCGCACCCATGATCGAACCGCCTTCCTTCACCTTGACGAACAGCGTGCCGATGATCGAGGCGATGATGGATATCCCGCCAAGCAGCAGCGGGTACAGCACGGCGTTGGTACCCGCGCCGGAAAGCGTCAGGCCGCCCAGCAGCATGGTGGCGATCACCGTCACCGCGTAGGTCTCGAACAGGTCGGCCGCCATGCCCGCGCAGTCGCCCACGTTGTCGCCCACGTTGTCCGCGATCACGGCCGGATTGCGCGGGTCGTCCTCGGGAATGCCGGCTTCGACCTTGCCGACCAGATCGGCGCCGACGTCGGCGCCCTTGGTGAAGATGCCGCCGCCCAACCGCGCGAAGATCGAGATCAACGAGCTGCCGAAGGCCAGGCCGACCAGCGCATGCAGCGCCGGTTCGCCGGTGATGCCCATCTGTCCAAGAACCTTGTAGTAGCCGGCAACCCCGAGCAGCGCCAGACCGACCACCAGCATGCCGGTGATCGCGCCGCCGCGGAACGCCACGTCCATGGCGGGACTCAAGCCACGGCGCGCGGCTTCGGCGGTGCGCACGTTGGCACGCACCGAGACGTTCATGCCGATGTAACCGGTGGCTCCGGAAAGCACCGCACCGAGCAGGAAGCCGATCGCGGTCGGCCATTTGAGAAACACGCCGATCAGCACGAACAGCCCAGCACCGACCATGGCGATGGTGGTGTACTGACGGTTGAGGTAAGCACGGGCGCCTTCCTGGATGGCTGCCGCAATTTCCTGCATTCGTGCATTGCCCGGCGACTGCGCCAGGATCCAGCGCGCCGAAAACGCACCGTACAAGATCGCCACCACCGCACATGCCAGAACGATCCACCAGCCATACTGCTGCAGCATCGGAGCCTCCCATGAGTTGTCACCCTGACCCCCGGGGCTGTCGACAGACATGCCGGGGATGACCGCCCAGGACGGGCGGTCCCGTGGAGTATAGACAGACGTTGCGGCACACGCTGTTGTGCGGCGCAATGTCGCACAAGTGCGGGTCACGAGAGTGCAACGAAAAGGCCATGCACGGATGCATGGCCTGTGGTCGTCGGCGATGGCGCCGGTTCAGTGCGACAGCCGGCTCAATGCGTCGCTATATCCAGGATGATACCGGTGGCGACAGCGACCAGCAGATAGTCATCGTTGTCGCCACGTACCCAGCGATAACCGCGCGGTGGCGGGCGCAGGCGGTAATGCCTGTAGTCACGAACCACATAGTCCGGACCGTCATAGCGATGACCGCGTTCCCAGTGACGATGCGCATAATGGCGCCGGCCACCATCCCGATCACCGTAACCGCGATCGTGATCGTAACCGCGACCGTCATAGCGGCCCCGATCATGGCGACCCCGGTCATGCCCTTCGCCGTGGTCCCGGTCGTGCCCCCGGTCATGGCCATGATGGTCATGGTCGTCGTGGTCTCGTGGGCTGGGGGCGGCCAGCGCCAGACTGGCGCTGGCGAGCAAGCAGGTGGCGAACAAAAGGCGGTGGATGATTTTCATCAAGGCGTCCTCCGATGGTGTGACGGCTGCTGCATTGCAGTCGTCACCCAGGCAGTTTCATCGTAAGAACCTGTGCCTGAACGCAAGGGCGCGTCCAGGCGGTTCGCTTCAGCGCCGACTCAGTCTCAGGTACGGCACCGGCTGGCGCACGTACCTTGCGCGCTCAGCGTAACGCGGTGAAGTCAGCCAGCTTCCTCGCCACGCCGACATTCCTGAGTTGCACGTAGCGCGGCAGGCCATCCTTGCCGTACGGCAGCGGTGCTTCGCCGCGGATCAGCGGTACAAGATAGCGGCGGGCGGCAGCGGTGATACCGAAACCGTCGCGACTGATGAAGCTTTTCGGCATCTTCTTTTCGCGATTGGCGATCTTCGCCAGCGCTGCCGGTTCGATCTTCCAGCGATACGGGACGTCGCCGCTGCGCACGATCACCGGCATCACGGCGTTCATGCCGGCCAGCGCATAGTCGACCGCGGCCTTGCCGACCGCAAAGGCCTGCTCGGCATCCACCGCGGAGGCGGCATGACGGGCGGAACGCTGCAGGTAATCGGGCACCGCCCAGTGGTATTTGTAGCCGAGTTTCTCTTGCACCAGCGCGGCCAGCACCGGCGCCACGCCGCCGAGCTGGGCGTGCCCGAATGCATCGCGCGTACCCGCTTCGGCGAGGAACTGGCCGACGGCGTTGCGCACGCCCTCGGAGGCGACCACGGTGCACCAGCCGACGCGTTCGACCGTGGCTTTCACCTTGGCCAGGAATGCCGCTTCGTCGAACGGGTTCTCGGGGAACAGGATGATGTGCGGCGCCGCATCCGCGCCTTCGCCGGCGAGGCCGGCGGCGGCGGCGATCCAGCCCGCATGGCGGCCCATCACTTCGAGGATGAACACCTTGGTCGAGGTTTCGGCCATCGAGGCCACGTCGAGGCTCGCTTCCAGCGTGGAGATCGCGGTGTACTTGGCGACCGAACCGAACCCGGGGCAGCAGTCGGTCACTGCCAGGTCGTTGTCCACCGTCTTCGGGACGCCGATGCAGCGGATGTCGTAACCCAGGGTCTTGCCGATCTGCGAAATCTTCAGTGCGGTGTCGGCCGAGTCGTTGCCGCCGTTGTAGAGAAACCAGCGGATGTCGTGCGCACGGAACACGTCGATCAGCCGTTCGTACTCGGCGCGGTTCGCCTCCAGCGACTTCAACTTGTAACGGCAGGAGCCGAACGCACCGCCGGGGGTATGGCGCAGCGCGGTGATCGCGGCCTTCGATTCCTTTGTGGTGTCGATAAGGTCTTCGCGCAGCGCGCCGAGGATGCCGTTGCGGGCAGCGTAAGCCTTTACGCCGCGGGCACGCGCGGCTTCGATGACGCCGGCGGCGGTGGCATTGATCACCGCGGTCACGCCGCCGGACTGGGCGTACAGCAGGTTGCCGGTGATGGCGGGCAGGGGGCGGGTTGGGCTCATGGCATCCTCGATGGGCAGCGGTGGTGTAGTGATGGTCAGTGGCAAATCTTTCAGCAACAGGTACTTGGCGGCAAGTGGCGAACGAATCTGTTTGACGGCACCCGGTGCAGACGCTAATTTGGCCACTCATTCTGGGAATCTGTCGGGCAGCTGCAGTGTGTGGCCACCCCGCCAAACGTGTGGAGCATTATGCGACTTGTCCTACTAGGTGCGCCCGGCTCGGGCAAAGGGACGCAGGCGGCCCGTCTCAAGACGGCATTGGGCGTGCCGCATATCTCGACTGGCGACATGCTCCGTGCCGCCGTCGCGGCAGGTACGCCGATGGGGCTGAAGGCCAAGGCGGTGATGGATGCCGGCCAACTGGTTTCCGACGACATCCTGCTCGGCATGCTGGAAGATCGTCTTGCGCAGGATGACGCCAAGGCCGGTTTCATCCTGGATGGCTACCCGCGCAACCTTGCCCAGGCCGACGCGCTCGATCACCTGCTGGCCCGGATCGGCCAGCCGCTGGATGCGGTCGTCAAGCTCAAGGTGCCCAGCGAAGTGATCGTGGGCCGCTGCGAAATCCGCTTCAAGGCGGAGGCCCGGGCTGACGACAATCCGGACACCGTGCGCAAACGGCTGGACATCTATGCCGAACAGACCGCGCCGGTGGCGGATTTCTACGCCAGGCGGGGTAAGCTGCAGGTCGTCGACGGCGTCGGCGAGCTCGACGAGATCACGGCGCGGGTCAAGCGCGCGCTGCACGCCGAATCGGCCACCGCCGGCAACTGAGCGGCACGGCTCGCTGCCATGTCTGTATGGCGGCATCATGCGATGCCGCGCGGCGCCACGCTTTCACGCAACGGGTTATCCATGCGCCTGCATATCCTCGGTATCTGCGGCACCTTCATGGGCGGCGTCGCCGCGCTGGCACGCGAGCTCGGGCTGAGCGTCGAGGGTTCCGACGCGAACGTCTACCCGCCGATGAGCGATCAGCTGCAGGCGCTGGGTATCGGGCTGATGCAAGGTTATGCGGCGGAACACCTGCAGCCGGCGCCGGATCTGGTGGTGGTCGGCAACGCGATGACCCGTGGCAATCCGGCGGTGGAGTACATGCTGGATCAGCGTCTGCGCTACATCTCGGGCCCGCAGTGGCTGGGCGAAACCGTGCTGGCGCAGCGTGAGGTGCTGGCGGTGGCGGGCACGCACGGCAAGACCACCACGGCCAGTTTGCTGGCGCATCTGCTGGAAAGCATCGGGCTCGCGCCGGGGTTCCTGATCGGCGGGGTGCCGGGGAATTTTGGCGTGTCGGCACGGCTGGGGGGAGTGCGGCTGCACGGCGCTCAGAGTCCCCCTTCCGGCGCTGTGCGCCTCCTTCCCCCGCGGGCGGGGGACGTCAGGGTGGAGCAGCCGTTGGCGGCGCCGTTTGTCATTGAAGCGGACGAATACGACACTGCGTTCTTCGACAAGCGCTCGAAGTTCGTGCATTACCACCCGCGCATCGCCATCCTGAACAATCTCGAGTACGACCATGCCGACATCTTCCCGGATGTGGCGGCGATCCAGCGCCAGTTCCATCACCTCGTGCGCACGGTGCCGGGCAATGGACGGCTGATCGTCAATGCCGACGATCGCCACCTCGCCGAGGTGCTGGCGATGGGCTGCTGGACGCCGGTGGAAACTTTCGGCATCGGTTGCGGCGATTGGCAGGCAAGCCTGGTCGAGGCGGACGGCTCGGTCTTCGTCGTGCATCGCCGAGGCGAGCGGATCGGCGAGGTGCGCTGGCCGCTGCTGGGCAGGCACAGCGTGATGAATGCGCTCGCCGCGCTCGCCGCCGCGACGGCGGCAGGCGCCGATCCATGCGCGCTGCTTGGCGCATTCGCCACGTTCGAGGGCGTGAAACGGCGGATGGAAGTCGTGGGCGAGGTCAATGGCGTGCGCGTCTACGATGACTTCGCCCATCACCCCACCGCGATCGCCACCACGCTGGCCGGCCTGCGTGCGAATGTCGGCGGCGCGCGCATCCTGGTGGCACTGGAGCCGCGTTCCAACTCGATGCGCCAGGGTGCGCATGCGCAGGCGCTGGCGCCGTCGCTGGCCGACGCCGATGTCGTGCTGCTGCTGCATCGTCCGGAACTGGCGTGGGACGCCGGTCGGGTCACCGCGGCACTGGGCGGCTGCGGCCGCACGGTACCGACGGTGGATGCGCTGATCGAGGCGCTGCGCGGCCAGGTACAGTCGGGCGACCAGGTCATCTTCATGTCCAATGGCGGCTTCGAGGCTGCGCCACGGCGTTTCGTGGAGAGTCTGCGGCGGCACTGAGGCCGCAGATTTTCGTGCTGGACGCCCGGGCGTCGAACCGTGGCGGACAGGTCCCGGCAATCGTCGGTGTCGTGGCCTGCGGCGGCGGCTGTGGCTAAACTGACCCGATGGTTGTGCAGACTCCACTCATCGAGATGCCGTTGTTTCCGCTCTCTGCGGTGCTGTTTCCCGGCGGCCAACTGCAACTTCGCATCTTTGAGCCGCGCTATCTCGATCTGGTTCGCGAATGCACCCGACAGGGCGCCGGTTTCGGTGTGTGCCTGATCCTGCAGGGAACCGAGACGGGGGCGCCGGCAGTGCCGGCCAGCATCGGCACGGTGGCGCACATCAGCGATTTCGATCGCGATGACGATGGGCTGCTGGGCATTGTCGCCGAGGGTGGTTCGCGCTTCCGGGTCGAGCGCAGCAGGGCGCGATCCGACGGACTGCTTCGCGGCGACGTGGAGGTATGGCCGGCGGAACCGGCACTGCCAGTACCGGTGGAGTTTGCCTTGCTGCAAAGCATCCTGGAACGGCTGATCGAGACGATGTCGCCGCGTTGGCGACATGCGCCGCGCAGTGCCTACGACGATGCGAGCTGGCTGGGGTTTCGTCTGGCCGAGTTGTTGCCGCTGGAGCCGATCGAGCAACAGCGCATGCTGGAGTTGAACGATCCGCTGCTGCGGCTGGCGGAATTGCGCGACATCCTGCCGCGATTTCAGCGGGGGTGAGTGGCCGGCGGTCGATCGACCGTGACCAATCCGATCCCGGCAGCCTGTCGGGCCAGAGCGATCCGCCCGGTAGCGCCATGCCCGGAGCGCACCCTGTGGGAGCGGCTTCAGCCGCGATGCTTTTGCTCTGTCCAAGCCAGGAGCATCGCGGCTGAAGCC